>JAFGLU010000017.1 GCA_016927865.1 Anaerolineaceae bacterium | reverse complement strand
TTATTCTACTCGCCTTTTCCTTCATCATCAAAAACCGGAAGTTATTTTTACACGGCTACTAAGGGTCTCTGAAGACCCTTAGGGTTTTAATTTTCTCAGGTATATCGCCCGGCACGCTCGATCAACGCCTGAACGTACTCCTCCTCCACGGGCTGGGTTCCCAGGCGGCGGAAGTTGTTGGGCCCCGAATGTTCATCGGAGCCGCCGGTGACCACAAGGTTGAAGCGCTGGGCCAGTGCCAGAAAGCGCGCCCGGGCGGCCTCGTCCAGGCGGTGATGGTAGATCTCAATGCCATCCAGGCCGCAATCCACCAGCAAGCGCAGGCCTTCCTCGTCCAACTCTCCACCGCGCCAGTATACCAGGGTAGGATGCGCCAGCACCGCTGCCCCACCCGCGGCGTGGATGATCTGGATGGCGCGCTCAATGGTCAACTGGGGGTAGGGCAGCCCGTCGCGGAGGGGGTCCAGCAGTTGCAGTGCCTGGGCCCATTCCTGGGCATAGCCGCGCGCCCGAAAGGCCCCGATGATACCAATGCCGCTGGGAAAGCGCGGGTTGACTGCCAACACGTCCGCAAGTGTTATTGGGTATCCTGCCGCAGAGATCAACGCGCAGCGTTGGATGGTGCGGTGGCGGGCGTCCTCCTGGGCGGCAGCCTCGGCTTCCAGTAGTTGGGCATGGTCCAAATCCAGGCAGTAGCCTAGCAGATCCACTTCGCCCTGGCTGTTGGGCGCTTGCGCAGCATCCCAGCGGCAGGTCCATTCGATGCCGCTGATCAGGCGCAGGCCCCGCGAACGGGCCAGGGGCAGCGCTTCGCGCGCGCCGCGGGCGTTGTCGTGATCGGTAATCGCCAGGGTGTGCAGGCCGCGCTCCAGCGCTCCTTCGATGAGTTCAGCCGGAGAGCTGCCGCCATCGGAATACCAGGAGTGAGTGTGCAGATCGACCTGTGACATGGGTTTGATTTTACTCCGGAATGGCAGGTGGTGTCTTAAGTCATTCGGGTTTCCCCACGGCAAATCCTAGAGAGCCGTCATTTCAGGCGAGGAATTGTCACCCTGCATGGGTATGATATTGCTCCTGAAATCGCGGACAATGATCTTAATAGATCAACATTTACTCCATTTATCACCGAATTGCGGTATGATCGAGCGCTTGCATGAACCGGAATCGACCGGGCAACTTCCATGAAGCCTTCATGGTTTGGCCGGATTGAACATAAGGTTGAGGTAAATGAACATCGGTGGTCGAAATTTGGTGAAACGGACCCTGGTTGCGCTGTGCTTTGGCGGCGCGGCTTTGCTGGTCATGGCCGCGGATTTATATCTGTTTGTGCCGGGCACGCAGATTGTGACCGATCCGCGCGAGTTATTCGTTACCCTGGGTGCAGCCCTCACCGGCCCCCTGGGTGCGGTGATTATCGGTTTGATGGCCGGCGCGCATCACCCCATCCCGCATTTCAGCCCGGTGGTCATCGCAGCGCATGTGGGCGGGGCGTTGTGGATGAACTCGTCTTACCGTTGGCTGCTGCACAAGAATCTCGGATCGCTCAAGCTGCTGCTGGGCTGGGGCGGGCTGGTGATGGTTTATTACTTTGGTGTGCTGGTGCCGCTGTTGACGGCATTGACCTTTCTGACGCCCAGGCTGGACGGGGTCATTTTCAGCGCCGGGGCCACGTTGTGGCAGTCCTTGTGGGATGTTGCTTCGGGCGCTGTGCCAGAGGCGCTGCTGACCACGGTGGTCACCGCGGTGATGTTGGCCCTGCTGCCGCAGAGGTTCAAAAAGACGAGTAACTCGGCCAACTAAGAGAAGAGTCTGGCTGGGCAAAGCCCCAAGCTTAAAAGTGACGGTTGTGGCAGAAAATATGCCGCCGCCGTCTTTTTTGTTTCTTGATATGTTCAATTATTCACAAACTTGACAAATATTATCATGTTAATGATAATTTGACAACTACTCACACATACGAGTAAGGCGCTTGAATTTGAGGTGTGCAGAGATGCGAAGCACCCCCAAACACTTCAAATTCAGGGCTTTACCAACCTTCTGAGTAGTTAATAAACAATGAGGAGGTGGGACACGACTTTTCTATCGCGCAGGCTGATGTTTCAGTCTGTTTTTAAATTCATGTTATACACATTGCGATTTTTGTAGGAGACCTGAATGCGTAAACATTTCCTTTTCCGCCTTTTCGGAGTTGCGTTGATTTTAGGGCTGGCAGCAAGCTCGGTCACGCCCACGCTTGCAGCCCAAGTCAACCCGGCGTTCCCCGACCCGCCCACGCCCGTAGAGGGAGTGGTTGCAGAACCCGACCCCAATACCCCTGCGTTGCTGGCTCGGCCTGAAGAACGGGCAAGCGATCGTTTTATGGGGGGTGAAGATGGTTTTAAGGGCGAAATTTCTACCCTGGCAGCGCTGGGCGGCGAGGTTGTCAACGTTCATGTGCGCCTAGAGAAGACTTCGCTTGCCCGCAGCAACAAAGTAGGTGCTGAGGCAGTCGCTTATGCGCAGGAAGTGGCTGCGTATCAGGACGAAGTTGCCCGAGAGATTGAGCAAGCAGGCGGCAAGGTTATTTACAAATTCCGCACGCTCAGCAGCGGGCTGATCGTTGAAATGCCTGGGCGCATTGCTCCCGAAATTTCACGCATTCCCCAGGTCACCCATGTGAGCAAAATCAATGATTACCAGGTGGATTTAAATGAAACGGTGCCTTTCATTGGGGCAGATTACTACCAGGGTGCCGGGTTCGATGGCACGGGCGTCAAGGTGGCTGTGTTAGACAGCGGCATTGACTACACCCACCTGGCCTTTGGCGGCCCAGGCACCGTGAACGATTGGCAAACGGCTTATTGGGGAGCCGACCCAACCTGCGTCACCAACCTGGGACGTTCTGCCGGTTGCGCCAATGCCCTGGCCCCCAACCCGGCTTACTTTGGCCCCTCGGCTCCCAAGGTCAAGGGCGGTTATGACTGGGTTGGCCCTGCCTGGCCGAGCGGCGCCCTGGCGCCGGATGCAAATCCCATTGCCAACCGCAGCAATAGCGGGACGGGCGATAATGGCACCCACGGCACCCATGTGGCCGATATAATCGGCGGCTTGCCCTACACCGGTTCGAACGGCGGGGTAGCTCCGGGCGTAGATCTGTACGCTTTTACGGTTTGCTCGTCGATTTCCACCAGTTGTGCGGGCGTTGCCATGCTGCAAGGCCTGGACGATGCTGCCGATCTGGATGACAACTTGGGAACCAAAGACCCGGCGGACGTGGTGAACATGTCCTTAGGAGCCTTCTATGGTCAACCTGAAGACGACACAACCGCATTGGTTAATGAATTGGTCGCTTATGGCAGCATTGTGGTCGTCTCTGCCGGCAACAGCGGGGACAAGCCCTATGTGGTTGGCAGCCCTTCTTCCGCCAGCGGAGCCATCAGCGTGGCTCAAACCACCTTGCCTAACGAAATGGGCTATATCCTGAACACAAGTCAATTGACCGATCCCGATCCTATTGGTATCCTGCAGCCTTGGTCAGGGACTGTGCCCGTGGGTGGGGTTTCCGGCTTGTTGAAATACGATACCACCAATGCATCCACCCGGATTGGTTGCACCAACACTTCGGGCGGAAACCCCTGGGCCGCCGGTGCTTTGACCGGCATGATTGCATTGGTCGATCGCGGCACCTGCGCGGTCAGCTATAAAGCCGCTAATGCGCAAGCAGCGGGCGCCATTGCGACGATTATGGTGAATAATCAGCCCCAGGGGCAATATGATCTGCCGCCTTCCTTCTCCTACGGCGGCGGCACGGTGACTACCCCGGCTTTCACCATTATTGAGGCCGACGGTAACCGTTTGAAGCCCGTCTTGGGGGTAATGTCTGTCACGATATCCATTGATCAGTTGGGTTCTTCATTGAGTTATTCCGTTGTGTCTTCCTCCTCTCGCGGCCCGCGCAACCATGACAACGTGCTCAAGCCCGATATCGGCGCGCCCGGCGCATCCACTTCGGCCGTCGCCGGAACCGGTTCAGGCATGGAAGCCTTTGGCGGAACCTCTGGGGCGGCTCCGATGGTAGCCGGTGCGGTTGCGTTGCTCAAAGACTCTTTGGGCGATGCCCAGAACTTTACCAACCCTGTGCTGTTACCCCAGCAGTACAAGGCCTTATTGATGAACAACGCCAACCGCGTCATTTATAAAAATGGCTCTGACACGGGTTATTTGGTTGGTCCAAGCCGGGTAGGCAGCGGCCAGGTCGATTTGGCCAATGCTTTCGTTGCTGACTTCATCGCCTGGGACAGCACCAGCGCAGACCCAGTGGATTGGACCGGCAGTCTTTCCTTCCAATACCAGCCTGTGTCAGACACGTATACGGCTACGCGGCAAGTGACCCTGCTGAATAGGAGTGCCACTGCGGCCACATTTGAGTTAAGTTCGGAATTCCGCGACCCGGCTGGGGATGGAGTCAAGGGGGTGGAAATCACCTTTAATCCCGCCTCGTTGAGTGTGTCCGGAAACAGCACCGCGACGGTCGATGTGACTCTGACCATCGACCTCAGTCAGGCAACCACCTTGCCCACCTGGCCAACAGATATTAATCGCGGCGCCTCTGGGTTTGACGGCTTCCGCATGGATGCGATTGAGGTGGATGGCTGGGTGTCGGTTCTGAAGCGCGTGGGCGAAGTTGGAACGACGAGCATTAGCCTGCCGTGGCACGTGCTGCCCAAAGCGGTCGGTGACCTGGCGGTGGCAAACAATGCCCTTACCTCCACGTTGGAGATTGAGAATGTATCTCCCCTGGTGCCGTCTTATTCGGATCTGTTCGCCCTGGTAGATATCGATCCCAATGATTACAACTATCAGGTCGGTGACTGCTCCACGATTGGATTGCTGCCCGGCTGCAACGAAACCCGCGTTGATATTAAAGAAGTGGGTGTTCGTCGAATCAGTACCGTTTTGCAGTTTGCCATCACCCTCTATGATGAACCCTACCGCGCGGGGCAGTTCCCGGTCGAATTTGACATCTATTTGGATGTTGATAATGACGGGACTGAAGATTACCTCATCTACAATTACGATCAGGCTAGCGGCTCGGATGGTCGCAATGCAGTCTTCCTCCGCAACCTGGACACCACTGCCCTTAGCATGACGTATTACACCGTCAGTGACTTCAACAGCAACAACTATACCCTGACGGTCCCGGTGGGGCCAAGCGGAATCGTGATTCCAGATGAGACGGCACCGTTGAATTTCTACGTCCTTGCATTTGACGGCTACTTCACGGGCGGCCTTACGGATGCCTCTCCGGACAACCGCTACTACCACACCATTAGCCCGTCTGCGCTGCGCTTTGCGCCGGCGGACCCCGATGATTGGTTTGTCACGGTAGGTATGGGGGGCGCCTATGACATTCCGTACACCCAGACTAGCGGCACGGATGTGCTCAAATCGCCCTCACAGATTGGGTTCCTGCTGCTCCATGACAAAGCCCACATCGGCGAAGAATCGACCGCGGTGCAACTCGGCATTCCAACCTTCGACCTGATCTTCCTACCGGCGATTAATCGATAGCCGTTAAAACAACCTTCAGGTAGAAGTTCAATATTCCAAAAAAGCAGGTGGGCATTATCGCCCACCTGCTTTTTTGGATGTTCATGTTTTCCTTCCTTCATCTGGCAAAGTACCAACCAGTTTCTTAAAATTACTTGACAAGTTAACCCCACAAATCGATAATTGAATTTACTCTAAGGGGCGCTTGGTTTCACCCTTTCGGAACCAATCACTGTTGCATCATTGTAGGATTGGAAAGGAGGTGAGCAGTTCAATATCTGTCTTGCTGGCCTGAATCGACAGGCTGTTTTTTTCTCTAAACGAGTGCCGACCATCGGCACACAAATCCACTATTCACATAGGAGACGATTATGCGCAAGCTACAGAATTTGTGCGGAATTGTTGTAGCGTTGGCCCTGGTGCTGTCGCTGACGTTTGTTCCGGCTGCTAAAGCTCAACCCCCAGGACCTCGCGGAGAATTACAAGGTCGCGATTTGGATCTTGAGATAACAGAGGTGCCGGTTGTTGATTTATCAGATGCCATTCGGACGAAGGATGGCCAGGTTGGCGTGATTGTAATGCTGAAGGATTCTCCCTTAGCTACCTATAAGGGAGGAATCCTTGGAATTCAAGGTACCTCGCCGGCGGTGACCGGAAAGTCGAAATTAGATGTGAACTCTGCGTCCAGCAAGGCCTATCTGGCATACCTGGACCAGGTTCATGTGGATTTTGCGGCTGAACTCGCTCAGGTAGCGCCGAGCGCGAAAATTGAGCAAAAGTTCAGTGTGGCACTAAATGCCGTTTCAATGAAGATCAACGAGGCAGAAGTTCAGGAACTAGCCAAAATGGGGCAGGTATTGCAAGTGTATCCTGACCAAATCCGGACTGCGGAAATGGACGCCAGCCTTGATCTGATCAATGCGCCTGAGTTGTGGGCAGTGTTAGGGGGGCGGGACGAAGCCGGAAAGGATATGAAGATCGCTGTGGTCGACTCTGGCTTACGGTTCAACAACCCAATGTTCAGCAATCCAGGCGATGTCTTTGAAATGCCTTTTGGTTACCCGCGCGGCTACTGTGTTGATAACCCTGGCGATACGACAGTATCATGTAACGGAAAAGTCATTGTTGCCCGCTATTTCTATGATCCTGCTCTGCCGATCAATGCGATTGAGGTCATGTCGCCCTTGGATATTGGCGGGCATGGTTCACATACCGCTGGGACCTCAGCAGGAAACCGCGTCACGGTTGTTTCCGGGGATGTGGTTCCTGCGGACACAGAAATTTCTGGTGTCGCTCCGGGCGCCTATTTGATGGTCTATAAAGGCTTGTTTGAAAATCCTGCCGGTGACAACGGATCAGGCACAGACACCATGCTCTCCGCCGCAATGGAAGCGGCTTTGATGGATGGCGCGGATGTGATCAATAACTCGTGGGGCGGCAGCGCAGGTGGCGACCCGAATTCCAGCGTTTACAAGCCGCTAATTGATGCCATTACCGCTGCCGGAACCGTGGTCGTTTTCTCTGCGGGAAATAGCGGTCCTAATTCTGGGACAATTGGCTGTCCCGGCTGTGTAGAATCGGCATTGACGGTTGCTGCGAGTTCCACAAGTCGAATTGTTGCGAACAATGTAGATATTACTGGCCCCACGCCTGTGCCTGCAAACTTGGTTGGTATTGCGGGTATGCAGGGTACTGGCCCAGTATTGGCCGAGGATCTGGCTGGCCCCCTTAAATTCGACGAGACTAATGTGCAGGGATGTTCTGCTTTTGCTGCCGGTACATTCACCGGTTCGATTGCTCTCATATCCCGGGGTACTTGTGGCTTTGTTGATAAGGTTGTCAACGCCGCGGCTGCTGGCGCAACCGGGGTGATTGTTTATAACAGCATCGGTGGTCCCCCCATTGTAATGGGGTCATTGGAGACGACGTCCATCCCTTCGGTGATGATCTCGAATGCGGATGGAGTTGCTGTTCGTGATTATGTAATTGCCAACCCGACCGATACGACAGTCAGCATTGACAGCGACTTGAGTGTCTTTAATAAATCGGAATGGGAAGATATCCTGGCCAGCTTTAGCTCGGTTGGGCCAAATGGCGACCCGAATGTGCTTAAACCGGATATTACTGCCCCTGGCGTGAATATCCTCTCTGCATTCTCAGAGGCTTTGTTGGGGAACAGCGATCCGGCCTTTGCTTTCCTGAACGGCACTAGCATGTCTGCGCCGCATGTAACCGGCGCCGTGGCGCTGATGCGCCAGTATAATCCCAGCCTGACTCCGGCCGAGATCAAATCGCTTCTTACCAGCACATCGGATATGACGGTTCTGATGCCTGATGGCTTAACACCTGCCGGAGCTTTCAATATGGGTGCGGGCCGTTTGGATTTGGGTGCGGCGATGGATGGTGGCGTGGTCTTTGGTAAGCCCTCGTTTGCTAACGGCACTTGTGTTCTGAATTGTGATTGGAACACGACGATTAAAAACATTGGTAATGCCTCGACCACATGGAATGCTACCGTTGCAGCCAGCACCGGGTTGGCAGTCAGTGTTGCGCCCTCGTCATTCACTTTGGGGGCTGGCCTTCAGGGTGCGTATTCGGTGACAGCCGATGTTTCGGATTTGACCCCGGGAAACTGGTACTATGCGACCATTACCTGGACGGACCCCAGCGGTACCTATCCTCCCGCGCATCAACAACTCGTTGTGCGCCCTGCGGCTTCGAGCGCTGCGCTGAGTTTGTCGAAGATCGTCAGTGCTGCTACGGCTACTCCTGGTTCGACGTTGACCTATTCGATCAACCTATCTAACAACAGTGCCGAGGATACGACTTTCTTCGTGCGGGATCTGATACCGACCAATCTAAGCTATGTGGATGGCTCGGTGAGCGCGAACGCAAGTTATAATGCGGTCGACAACCAGATCGAGGCGGCAATCCCGTTGTTGGGAACGATGGGATCGCTAACGGCAGTAGATTGGGGTGGTTTCGATGATGTAACCCCATACAAATACTACGATCTCGATTCTTTCTGTACCCCCAATTGCGATGATACTGCCTTCAATATAAACGTTCCATTTACCTATTTTGGTACCTCTTACACCCGTATTGGCGTTACGTCCAATGGCTTTTTGCAGCCGGGTGGAGCAACATCTGCTACTGCCTCTTCACAGCTCTTACCGGCGGCGGGCGCGCCTAACAACGTGATCGCTCCGATGTGGACAGACTTGAATCTGGATGATGGCGGCGACTGGTTCGTGGCTTTTGTGTCAGATTCCACGTATTACTATACAGTATTCCAGTGGACGTCCGTTCCCCACTACGATTCTTCGACGGATCTGTACACCTTCCAGGTTTGGATTGTAGAGGATACGGATGAAATATACTTTACATATGGGACGATTCCGGCCGGAGCGGCGACGCACAATACGGAAATAGGCATCGAAAATGCCACCGGTACCGCTGGGGCAACGTATTACAACCGTTCGGCCGCTGGGACGGTTGGGACGCTTCCCAATCCGGCTTCAGCAACGCCCGATTTGGCTGTAGCTACGATTTTGGACAAAGCTACCATTACCTATCAGACGATGGTAGATGTGTCTGACATCACTGTCGATGAGGTGTTTAATGTTGTTGAGGTTGCTTATAGCAATTCACCAACGGTAGATAAAGCCTTCGCGAAGACTTTGCTAATCTTCTTCAAGACCTATTTCCCCCTGGTGATGAAGTAACTTGATCAACGTTTTTCGTTTATAGAAACCAGCCCCCTGCTCCTCCCCTGCAAAGGGGAGGAGCTTTTTAATACAAAGGTTGCAAAGAGTTCCTGAATTTATGGTGGTCGCACATGCAATCACCCTAAATTCGGACTTCTTCTCCCTCTGGCAAAAGTGTTACTATATAATCAATTCATGCTCATCCACTCTGCCTCCCAACTGCTGACTCTTTCCGGCGGGCCGCAGCGCGGCGCGGACTTGGGCCGCCTGGGACTGATTCCCGATGGGGCTGTGCTGCTGCGCGAGGGGCGCGTGGCGGCAGTGGGCTCCAGCGTGGAGCTGCGCGCCGCTTACCCCGCCGAGCCAACTCTGGATGCCGCCGGGCACGTGGTGATGCCCGGCCTGGTCGACCCGCACACCCACCTGGTGTGGGCCGGGGACCGCGCCGCCGAGTTTGAGCTGCGTCTGCAGGGCAAGACCTACATGGAGATCATGGCGGCGGGTGGCGGGATCGTCTCCACCGTACGCGCTACGCGGGAGGCCACCGTCGAGGAACTGATCGCCCAGGCTCGCCTCCGGGCGCAGTCTATGCTGCGCCACGGCACCACCACCGCCGAGGCCAAAACCGGCTACGGCCTGGAGACACAGTCGGAACTGCGCCAGATGGAAGCTCTCCTGCGCCTGGACGAAGAAGGCCCGCTGGAGATCGTGCCCACCTTTTTAGGGGCGCATGCCGTCCCAGCGGAGTACGCCGGAGATCCGCAGGGCTATACCGACATGGTCTGCGCCGAAATGCTGCCTGCCCTGCGTGAATGGTGGAATCAAAACGCCGGTCGGCGTCCGCTGCCTTTTGTGGACGTGTTCTGCGAGCGCGGCGCCTTTGACCTGGCCCAATCGCGGGCCATTTTGCAAACAGCCAAAGACCTGGGCTTTCCACTCAAAATACACGCCGACGAGTTTGACAACCTGGGCGGGGCACGGCTGGCTGCCGAGCTGGGCGCTGCTTCCGCCGACCACCTGGTAAAAACCTCGGCAGAGGATATCGCCGCGCTGGGGCGCAGCCAGACCGCAGCGGTGGCCCTGCCCTGCACGCCCTTTGGGCTGGGCGACCCGCACTACACTCCCGCCAAAGCTATTTTGGAAGCGGGCGGGCTGCTGGCGTTGGCCAGCGACCTCAACCCCGGCACGGCCTGGTGCGAGTCGATGCAGTTCGTCATTGCGCTGGCCTGTCGCTATTTGCGCCTGACCCCCGCCCAGGCCATTGCCGCCGCCACCATCAATGCCGCCGCGGCCATTGGGCGCGCCGGGCAGGTGGGTTCGCTGGAGCCCGGCAAGCAGGCCGATGTGCTGATCCTATCCGTTTCCGATTACCGCCACCTGGGCTATCGCTTTGGTTCCAACCTGGTAGAGACGGTGATCAAGAAAGGGGAGGTGGTGACATGATCGGACCCGCATTTCTGATCGGCCTGGGCAGCACGGGCGTGCAGGTGCTGGCGCGCGTTCGCCAGTTACTGGGCAGCACCGTGCCGGAAAATGTGCGCCTGCTAGCCTTTGACATGCACCGCCCACGCCTGGATACCACCGGGCGGCTGGGCCCCGCCCATTACTTTTTGGTGCCTCTGACGCCGGTCGATGAAGCCAACCTGTCGCCGCGCCGCGCCGTGCGGGCTGCGCTGGTCAAGGATTTGCGCCGCGGGCCCGCCGAATCGCAGGTGCTGCGCAACCTGAACCTCAACCTGGATGCGCTGCGGGCCGCGCTGCTGCCTTCAGAGACCGTGGAGGTGTTCCTGGTCACCTCCTCTTTTGGCAGTTCCGGTTCGGGGCTGTTGTTAGATGTTGCCTACCTGTGCCGTCACCTGGCCCAAAGCCGACCGCAACTGCGCTTGCATGTCATGTTGATCGCCCCAGAGGCCTACCAGCATGGGCAGCAGATTACCAAAGAGCACTACCTGCAAAATTTTGCGCTTCTCAAAGAGGTCGAATTTTTGCAGTGCGGGCGCAACTGGTCAACACCCTACTCTCTCTATGGGCCGGATGGCATTGCGGGCATTCCGGGGCAGGTAACCGCCCCGCCTTTTGACACCGTGCAACTGCTGGATGGCTTCCAACTTAACACCGGGCCCGAGGCGGGCGTGGTGGCAGCGGCTGCTGAGGGCCTGTTGTGCCAGATGGACGGGCAGGCGCGCCAGTCACTGGATGAAATCCGCGCGGCGCACCCTTTGCAGGGGCGGGCGTGCTTCAGCACCTTTGGCGTGTTCAGCTACTACCATCCCACGCAGTTGTTGAATGAGCGCAGCGCCCAGCGCATGATCGCCGCGCTGGTTGAAACCTTGTTCCCCCTCGAAAAGAACGAATTGACAGGCCGGCCGGAAAAACTGGCCGAGCGAACTCCGCTGCGTGAGGATGATCCCTACGGCAATTTGAACTTCTGGCTGGCGTCCGCTTCGCTTTCAGGCGTGTTGGAAGAGGTGCTGCAAGTGTCGCAACTGCCCCAAGGGGCCAACCACCCCGAGCGGCTGCAGTTTCTCAACCGCCTGGTGCGCCGCGAGCGCGTCGATTGGGAGCGGGTACATCGTGAGGCTGGTGACCGCTTGAAGGCAGATAAAGGCTTTGACATGGCCGGCTTGCCCAAAGAGCATGTGCGCGTCTTGTTCAACGCCATCGTGCAGCGCATGATGCAGGCCGACGACCGTCTGGGGCCTTTATCGGTCTACCTGGGTAAACTCAACAACGCCCTATGCCATTACCTGGACGACCTGGAGCAGGTGGAAGAAATCTGGAAGGGGATGGGCGAGCATTCTGAGTGCGAGCCTGTGCGCAAGGAATACGAGGATGCGCAGCGGGAGTTGGAAGAGAAACGGAATTCCAATTGGTCCAAGCTGTTCTCACAGGGCGTGGAAGCCGCCGAGCAGCGCCTGGAAAAGATTGTGCGCAGCCGCGCCCAGTTGATTGAGCGAGAAGCGATTGTGCATTCAATTTGCAAGACGGCGGAGGTGATGCGAACGCTGGGTACCCGCTTGCTAGAGACTTATGACTATTATGCCCAGGCGGCGGCGCTCGCCGGCGGAAGTATCTTCAACGCGGCGATCGATCAAGGTTTGCTGGTGGAGCGTGAGTTGCGTTTTGAGAACGGTGTGCGCACCCAGCAGGTGATTATTGACCAGAGTTTTGAAAATCGTCGCATGAGAGCGGTTTCTGAAGATTTCAACTTACGCTTTTTCAGCGCGATTCAAAACCACCTCAACAATGTGATAGAGAATATTGATTGGGAGAATGCCAACGTTCCCTTTTCGTACCCCATGAATTTGGGTCAGGAGGAGGGCGGTTCCATCGACCTGCTCGATCTCAACGCGCCGGCGGAGGAAAGTGCTCACCAGGTTTGGGGCGTTTTGAGGCGCTGGTTTGAACGGGCCCTGGTGAGCGGGCAGCCCGAGACCAGCATCTTGAGTTTCCTCAGTTATCATGATTCGCGCGGCGAACGTCTGGCGACGAAAATGTCTGAGCGTAGCGTGCTGCTGGCAAAGCTGCTGACCGAGCCGCCCACCCAGGACGCTGTTTTATTTGCCCCCGAGCCAGATGCGTTGGGCGCCACGCAGCATACCCAGGACTTCATTGGGGAGATACAGCATCACTTTGCCAGCATTTACCTGGCTGAAAGCCGCGATGCCGACCGGCTGGTGCTGCTGCGCTGGTGTGGGGGCTTAACGGTGGATAGTTTCTTTACCTACCACCAAAGCGCGCCGAAGAAAATCGACCCGTCGGAGTTGCGAGATTATATTTTGTGGTGACCCCCTCCCTGACCCTCCCCCAAATTCGGCAGCGAATTTGGGGGAGGGTTGGGTGGGGGTTATCGCGGGTAATTAATTAACCGAAACCCATACGCGTTGATCACCCGGGTCGTTCCCACCTGCGTCTCGGTCACCTCATCCTGCCGGTACACGTGGATGTGCCCGTGCAGGTGATAGGCCGGTTGAAAGGCCTTGATTAACCAACGGAAGGCTTTAATGCCCCGGTGGGGCAGGTCGTCTTTATCGTGAATTTTCCAGGGCGGCGCGTGTGTGACAAAAATATCCAAAAACCGCCCAAAGCGCAGCTTGTTCACCAGCAGCGCCGGGACCAGGCCCCAAACTATCCACCACATGCCGGCTTGCGTGTACTGGTTGCGGCCTGTGTTATAACGCAAGCTGCCTTGTACGCCCGCCAGCAGCAAGCCGCTTTCCGGTTCGCGATACACCTGCCGGTGCAAATCAATCCCGCCGGTTGGACCGCTGAGCAAAGTGGTCTCGCTTTGTTCTTCCCGACAGTTGTGGTTGCCACGTACATAGCACAACCGGCTGTTTAGCATTGAGTGGATGTAATCCTGGTAGGAATAGGACAGATCGCCACAACTCACCACCAGGTCAATCTCCCGAAAACGCTCCAGGATCAGCGGGCTGTATAGCGCTGGGACTTCCTGATCGCTGATCGCCAGAATTTTCATGTCAGGCTTCCGCTGCTTCGCCGATGGCGACTGCCAGGGCTACGGCGTGGGTTTTGCCGTGGCTGATGCTGACCGACCAGGTTTGCAGCCCCAGCCCCTCGGCCACTTCGCGGGCTTTTCGGTGCAGGTGCAGCAGGGGATCTCCGGCTGGGCCGCGCAGAATTTCAATATCCCGCCAGTTCACTGCGCCAATGCCCGTGCCCAGCGCTTTGGAGACGGCCTCCTTGGCGGCAAAACGCCCCGAAAGGCTGGCATACGAGCCGCGGGTTAGCGCCTGCTCGGCCTCGGTGAAGACTCGCTGGATGAACCGCGCGCGGATGGCCGGGTTGATCTGTCCCAGGCGCTCAATTTCGACGATATCGACACCCGTGCGTAAAATCACCTTTCCCTCACTCCGGCCCAGCGCTAATTACCGCGAATTGATCGGGCGTCAGGTAGCGGCGGGCCGTCTCCAAAATTTGCTCCGGCGTCACCGCCATCACTAATTCCGGATAGCGCTGATAATACTCCAGGCCCAGTTGAAAGCGCTCCAGGTTCAACAAGGCATGGGCCACACCGGCATTCGACTCCAGCGAGAGCGGCAGCCGACCAATGTAGTTAGATTGACTGTCGCGCAGTTCTTCGGTGGTGACCGGCTCGGTGATGAAGCGGCGCACCTCCTGAAGAACCAGGTCAATGGTCCGCTGGAGGTTGTTGGGATTGACCCCCGCGGTGATATCCCAACTGCCAGCTTCGATCCAGGCGTTCAGTCCCGCGCTGGCATAGTACGCCAGCCCTTCACGCTCGCGCACCACATCGCCAATGCGGCCCATCAGCCCAAACTGACCCAAAATGTTGTTACCCAGCGAAGCCGCCAGATAGTCTGGAGAGCTGCGCTTGGGCCCCAGGCACCCCATAATTAGATCGGTTTGCACTTTGCCGGGCAGGGCAATCTCCCGCCGGATGGTGCCGGGCAATGGCTGCACCGGCGGCAGAAGCGAGGCAGGCGGTTGGGCCGGGTTGCGCCAGTCACCCAGCGCTTGCCGCACACACTCGACAGCCTGGTCTGGTTCTACGGCTCCAACAATCACGATGGTGCATCCTCGCGGGCCAAAGGTGCGCTGGTGAAATTCCGCCAGGTCGTCGCGGGTGATGTTGCGGATGGTTTCGGGGTGCCCGTCGCTGGGCAGGCCGTAGGGATGGTTGGGGAAGATGGTTTCTTCAAAGGCCATTTCGCAGCGGTCGATGGTATCCTGATTGCGGATGGCCAGCCCGGTGAGAATTTGCCCGCGCAGGCGTTCAACCTGTTCCGGTGGGAAAACCGGGCAGCGCAGCGCCTCGCTGAGCAGTTCGGTCAGCATGGGCAGGTCTTCGGCCAGAGCTCGGGCACCAAAACTAGTATTGTGCACGCTGGCCCCAAAGCCCAGGCTGGCCCCGGAAGATTCGAGGGTGTCAAACATTTGCTGGAAGTTGTAGCGCTGCGTGCCGCGCATTAGCGCCAGGGCCGTGAAGTGGGCCAGCCCCAGCTTTTCCAGCGGGTCGTACACGCTGCCGGCTGGCAGGTAGCCGCTAAGCACGACCGATGGGCTCTCAAAGTTGCTGCGCGTGAGCAGGGTGATGCCGTTTTCCAGCACCACCCGCTGAATGTTTTCTGGGCCGGGCAGAGAACGTAAGGAGGCCAGGGGTAGGGCGCTCATTCAACCTCCGGGCTGCCGTCGGGAACGTAAACGCCTGTGACGAGCCGCGAGTCTGCCAGGTAGGTTTGCGCCACGCGCTGCACATCCTGTGGCGTGACGGATGCCAAATGATCTATGTAGCCGGTAAACCACGCATAGCGGTCGAACATCTCGGCGTAACCCAGCCAAAAGGCCTGGTTGGTAATGTTTTCGCTGCCGTAGGCGAACAGCGCGCGGGCCTGCTTTATGGCGCGCTGGATTTCATCTGCCGGAGCGGGGTTGTCCTGCAGGCGGTGCAATTCATCGTGGTAGACGGACAGTATTTGCTCGGGGGATTGCCCGTTGCGCACGGTGATGGTTGTATCATACAGGAAAGGGTCCAGCGTGGCTTGCAAGCCGCCGCTCAGCCCGGCAGCCAGCTCGCGCTCCACCAGGGCACGGTACAGACGGCTGGTTTTGTTGGAGACGCCCCCCCCGCCAAACATGTTCAAGCCAGCCGGGCCGGTCAGCAGGCTGTCCAGTACGGTGAACGAGAAGAAATCGCGGTCACTGGCGGCGGGCGCCTTGCAGGCAATATGAATATAGGCTGTTTCGCCGGGGCCGCTCACCTCCAGGCGTGTTTCTGCTGCCGCGGGCGGCTCGGCGGGGATGCTTTGCTCGGGCAGCGGGTTGGCGGGGATGCTTCCATACAGTTCAGTGATGCGGGCCAGCATCTCCTGGGCGTCAAAGTCGCCTGCGGCGGTAACCACGGCATTGTTGGGAACGTAGTAGCGGCGGTAATGCCCATACAGATCATCCCGCCGAATGCTTTGCAGGTCCTGTTTTTCGCCGACAATTTCGTGGCGGTAAGGGTGAACCTTGAAGGCGGCGGTTTGCACGGCCTCGCCCAGGCGAAAGAGGGGCTCGTTTTCGCTGCCTTCTCGTTCCGAAAGGATCACCGTACGCTCCGATTCAACATCCTCGCTTTTGAATTCGCTGTTCACCATCCGGTCGGCTTCCAGGCGCAGGGCCAGGTCGATTTTGTCAGCCGGGAGGGTCTCAAAATATGCCGTCCAATCCAGGTAGGTGAAAGCATTCCAGGTGCCGCCTTCCCGCGAGATGGCCTTGTCCAGCACAGTTGGCGGGAACAAAGGCGTGCCCTTGAATTGCATGTGCTCCACCCAGTGGGAAAGGCCCGTGAGGCCGGGCTGCTCGTCGCGCGAGCCCACCCGGTACCAGATCCAATGGCTGATCAGCGGCGCGGTGTGGATTTCTTTGAGGTGGACGGTGAGGCCGTTTGGCAGTTGGGCGTACAGCGTAGCTGAATTCATGGTTTTCGTTGGGTTTATGGCATGGGTGTGAAAATTTCTGACCAGCTTCCAGGCAGGTCTTTGAGCATCTTATAATACGGTCGCACAACTTCTTGCAGTCCTACGAAGGGCTCGTGCAGTTCGGTCTCGTTCAGCGGGATATCCACTTCCACAGTCAGGTTGACCGGGATCATCTGGTCCACGGGAACGGTTAAGTTTAGGGCGATGGGGAGATGCGTGCCCGCCGGGAGGACGATGTTGGCGGGGGCATTCGTGATGGATAGCCCGCCGGTGTATAAGTTGACCCTGGCGTCATTGATCGGCGTGTCTTCGGTGAGAATAACTGTCGTGTTGGTGTTGAGCACTAAGTCGAACTTGGCGGGCACGTTGGTGGTGACGGGGATGGTGGTTTTGATGTGCGCCTGGTCCATGAGAACAAAGTTATCAAACAGCCCCCCCAGCACCTGATCCTGGATGAGGTTTTTGAGCGTAAAAAGCTGGGTGCCAAGCACAAAGATGATGATCAGCAGGATGAGATTTACTGCCAGGGAGATCACGCTGGCAATCGTCCAGAAAGGCGGCCCAAACTTCAACTTAGGGAAGCGCCATTGACGCTGCGGGGTGGGTTGGGCTTCGGGCTCTTCCATTTGCACAGGTTGGTCGGATTCCATAGCAACTTTCCTTCGTTCCGCGTGTTGATTCGATCGGTTAGAGTATAATAGTCGATCTAACGGTTTTTTCCAGAGGCTGAAAAGCACTTATCTTACATGAATATAGCATAGACTGTCAAAAAAGGGTACTTTGCGAAGCAGAGCACCTTGTCCGTGCCATTACCTGGCGTCTGCCGCTGCAACTTTTCTCAACGTTTGAGTAGTTTGATAATGTCACATTAAAATCAACATAGCCTTCGAGCTTGGGAATTGACCCCACCCTACCCTCCCCCGGCAGCCAAGATGCTCAATCACTCAGGCGTTTTGCCGGGGGTGGGGTCACAAACTCGAAAATGGAATGTGACATTGTCAAAGTAGTTACGAAATATCCAAAAAGAGTATAATCATACGATTATGAGTGATTTACTCGTGAATGTCCTGGAGTAATGAATGAGCCACGATCAACCATCCAATCTACACCTTATCGCCGTCATTGGAGCTGGGCCTGCCGGGTTATTTGCCGCGCGCGAGCTGGCTGAACATGGCAACCGGGTTTTCTTATTCAACCGCGACATTAAACCGGGTGGGTTGGCGGAGTATGGGATCTATCCCAGCAAACTCAAGATGAAAGAAGGCCTGCGCGCGCAGTTTCGCCAGGTGCTGGATATGCCCGGGGTCAGCTATATCGGAAATATCCTGGTGGGCGAGCATGGCGACCTGACATTGGCCGACCTGCGCGAGATGGGCTTTCAGGCCATCCTGGCAGCGGTGGGGGCGCAGGGCACCAAATGGCTGGGTTTGCCCGGCGAAGATTTGGAAGGCGTGTACCATGCCAAGGATGTGGTTTACCATTACAACGGTTTGCCGCCTTACAGCAAACACTCTTTCATCACCGGGCGCCGCGCCGCGGTCATTGGCATGGGCAACGTGATGATGGACATTTCCCGCTGGCTGCTGGAAGCGCGCGGTGTGGATGAGGTGGTGGCCCTGGGCCGCCGCGGCCCGGCCGAGGTCAAGTTTGACCGCAAAGAATTGGAAACCATCGCCTCTTTCCTGGACCTTGCAGCCCTGCATCCAGAACTAGAGCGCATTACGCCTTTGATCCACCCCTTGGGACAAGACCCGGCGGCGTTGAAAGAACAAGTCAACGCCGCGCTGGTCAAAGCCGCTCCGGTTACCGCCCAAGGCAAGCTGAGGCTGGAGTTTCTGTCATCCCCCACCCGCATGGTGGGCGATGAGCAGGGACGGGTGTGTGCTTTGGAGTTGGAAGACACCATGCTGGTGGTTAAAAATGGGGATGAGACCACTGCTGTGGGTCTGGGCACGTACCGCCAGGTGGAGGTAGATACGGTCATTTTTGCCATCGGCGACCAGGTGGATAGCGACTTCGGCTTGCCGGTGAAGGGCACCGAGTTTGTCAAAACCGACCATCCCCGCTACCCAATCGACGGAAATAGCTTTGAAGTATGCGACCCGCAGTGCAAGCAGATCGTTCCGGACGTGTTTGTGGCGGGTTGGGCGCGCAAAACCTCTAGCGGTCTGGTGGGCGTGGCCCGCCGTGATGGAATCAACGCGGCCCGTGCCATGCAGCAATATCTGGAAACGCTGCCGCCCTGTGAGTTTTGTGAGGAGGCCGCGCTGGAGTGGTTAGCCCGCCTGGGCAAGCCGTTGGTCACCCGCGGCGACCTGGCCCGCCTGGAGCAAGTTGAACAAGATCGCGCAGTTGCTGAGGGCGAGGTTTTTTTTAAGTTTGACAACAACGAGGAAATGCTCCAGGCAATGGGCTTGATTCAAAGCCTGCCAGGATAGGTAAGAAAGTGTCCGAATTTAAGACATTTGCGGGTGCCAAGCACCCGCAAATGTCTTAAATTCGGGAATATAGCCGATGTTTATTTTTTGGGTTCGTGATCGGTTGTGCCGGATGAGGGGCTTTGGAAGGGGAGCAGAAGCAAGAAACCAATGGCGATGAAGGCTTGTCCAATTTGCACGCCGCGGGCCTGCCATTCTCCAAAATAGGGCACACCGCTCAGCGGGTGGCTGCCCATGCCAAACACATCCGCCATCCCGGCAAACACGGCAATCACATAGCCGGTGGCTACCAGGCGCTGGCCGATGTCAGCAGCGATGCTGGTAGGGTGGCCCTGCCATAGGGCCTTCAGGCTGGTGTAGCCACCCAGGCAGATGATGGCCAGGCCGACCAGGAAAACCGCAATTTGCACGAAGCCAATCACCGGGCTGCGGTCCAGACCAAACATGCTGGGCTGCGCGCCAATGAGAAAGACAATCAACCCGATCAGGGTGATGACCATTCCGCTGCGAGCGCGTTTGCGCCATGCATTTCGCGGGCGGGTGTTACTTTCGATATTGGGAAGCGGGGATGGTACGGATGGTGCTACGGTCATGCCGGGGGGAGGCTCCTTTCGAGCGCGGCGCGCCAGTTTTCACCCAGGATCAAACCAATCTCCCTTTCATTATAGCCCGAAGCGGCCAGCCGGGGAGCCAGTTTTTGGAAATCGGCAATAGAGTTGAGTTCAACGGTGGCGTGAGGCCAGCCCCAGCCCCCATCAAAATCGCTGCCCAGCCCCACATGGTGGGCAGCGCCGGCGATTTGGCAAATGTGATCGATGTGGGCCACGATGTGGTCAAAGGTGGTCAGGGCGGCTGCGTCATGCGAGGTCCAGCCTGGGCGAAGGAACTTGCCAAAGGGTAGAATGCCGATGACGGCCTCCCGCTCCACCAGGCGGCGAATGCACAGATCAGAGAGGTGGCGCTCGTCTTCGGGGTGTTTGAGCAGGGCACGGGCATTGGCGTGTGTAGCGACGATGTTGCCTTCATAGGCGTCGACGGCTTGCAGCACGGCCTTCTCGCTCATGTGCGAGACGTCCAGGGTCATTCCCAGCCCCGCCATCACTTCCAGCAACTCCAGCCCTTCGCGGGTGAAGCTGCTCGGCTCCATGTTGCTGCCGCAGAAGCGGCTGCCAGACCACACCGGCCCGACGATGCGCACGCCGGCTTCCCACCAGCGTTCGATCTGTTTGGGTTCCTTCAGACCGCCCGCGCCTTCCATGATCAGCACCAGTCCCACCGGGTGCGTTACGCGCCGGGCGGGCTCCTGCTCTTCGGTCGCGGGCGGGGGCAGCTCGGCGGGTTCAGCCATCCAGGGGGCCAGTGTATCGGCCAATTCTGTACGGTTGGTCACCAGGCGGAAGTGGTCGGGATGATCGCCCGCCAGCCGGCGGTAGTAGTCTATCTGACCCTGCCAGAGCGATTCGGCCTGGCGGGCATCACGGTACACCTGCGTTTCCCAAGAGCCACCGCCTGAGCCTTGCGGGGCGATGAACAGGGTGGCGCAGATGAGGGCCACCTGCCCGCGCTGGAATTCAGGCCAACCCAGCATGGTGTGGCCGTTGCGCTCGACGACGGGGGTGTTATGTTCCAGGCGGCGCGTTTCGGCAGCCGAAAGGAGATAATCGCGCCCAAAGCTGAGCGCGTTATACGCCATATCCTGATGTGCGTCGATGATCCAGTAAGGGGACATTTTGGAAAAGGGAGATTAAGAAAAGAAAAGAGCGCACCAGCCGGTGCGCTCTTTATTTCTTTGTTGACTAAGCGGCCGGCTCGTCGTCGGTCAGATCGTCCATGACCTGCTCGAGCGATTGCCAGTCCAGGTCGGCGTAGGCTTGAGAGTCTACGCGGCGCAGGCTGAGACCAATACGGTGGTTGGCCGGGTCGATCTTGATGATGCGCAGGGTGACGGTATCGCCTTCCTTGAGGACTTCCTTGGGATGGTCGATGCGTTTTTCGCTGATCTCAGAGATGTGGATCAACCCTTCCAGGTCTTTCTCGAGACGGGCAAACGCGCCGAATTTGGTCAGGCGAGTGATGGTCGCTTCCACCAGCATGCCGATCTGGAAGCGCGTGGTGCGGTCCATCCAGGGATCGTCCTGCAGTTGGCGAAGGGACAAGCCGATGCGTTTCTTGTCGCGGTCGATGCTGATAACCTTGACCTTGACATCCTGTCCAACCTTGAGCACTTCGCTGGGATGGTTGATGCGGTCCCAGGAGATCTCGGACAGGTGCACCAGGCCGTCGGCTCCGTTGATGTTGACGAAAGCGCCGAACTCTGCCAGGCTGGTAACGCGCCCGTTGCGAACTTCGCCTTCCTTCAGTTCTTCGATCACGCGTTCCTTGAGGGTTTCGCGGGTTTCGGTGCTGGCGGCGCGCTCAGAAAGGATTAAGCGGCGGCGTTCGCGATCGACTTCGATGACACACACGTCGATTTCTTCGCCAACCATCTTGCTCCAGCGCTGTTCGGGGGTCTCGCCGCTCATCCCCGCGCGGCGGGAAAGGCTAATTTGTGAGGCGGGAACAAACCCGCGCAGACCCTCGACGGGCACGATCAACCCGCCCTTGTTGTACCCAACGATCTTGCTGTGGCAAGAGTCTTTGGAGGCCAGCATTTCTTCGATCTTCTGCCAGCTTACTTCTTCACGGGCGCGGGTATAGGAGAGCACCAGGTTGCCGTTTGAGTCTTCCGGGTTGATCACGTATACCGGGATCTCCTGGTTGACTTCCAGCGCGGCCAATTCTTCTGGCGGAATCGCTTCGAGCTCGCGCCCGCTAATTACGCCTTCGGACTTGGTGCCCACGCTAACCAAAATTTGGTTTGGGCTGATGCTTGCTACAACGCCGGTCCGAATTTCACCCTGTTGGGGGAAATCCAATCCCAGGCCTTCCTTCTCTAGCAAGGATGCCATGTTGTGGTTGTCGGCATTATTTTCAGGGTTTTCGGCCGTCATTCCCTGCTCGAGTTGGGCATCGTTCTGATCCATAACAGCTTCTTCTCTCCGGTGGTTAAGATTACTCCACATTATATATGTGAATCACTTTATTGGCAACCCTTGTTAAAACGGGTTAAACCACCGCTGCTGTGCGCACTTCGGCGGGGTATCCGAAAAACCGATCTGTCAAGGACTTGCGCACCAAACAGATCGGTTTTGATCGTTTTATGCGCTGGCGCGCGGGTAAGGAAACAGGCTCTGGTTATCCAGGCTGCACAAATTTCCAGAAGACTGGCGAGCCTGGTCACGGACACGATTGATGCCCGAGAAAAACTCGCGCATCATCACCACCAGCAAGTAGCGTCCTGTGGGGGTCAGGGTAATGGCCTCGGCATCGTCCTGGTCAAAAGCACCATTCAAGCGGAAGAAGGCTAGTTCGGCGGGCAGGGCCAGCTCGATGGACACCCCGAAGCGCTCCTTGAAGCGTGCCTTTTCTAGCCGCAGTCCAAACAGGTCCATCATCAGGTGGTACCACATGGTCACATGGCGGTTGAAACGCCTCATTCCCGAGAGCGGAGCCAGGTGTGCGGCGATGCGCTGGCGGTAATCCTTTAATGAAAAGGTGTTCACCAGCAGGGTGCCGTTCAGGTAGCTAAAGGAACCAGAGCCGATGCCGACGTAGTCATCATATTTAATGATGTACTCGTCGATCAGCCCGCCGCCGATGCGTGAGAAGGTCCAGGCGGTGGAAAGCTCGAAATGGCGGGAAAGCTCGCGGGCAATCAAGGCATAGTCGCTGGCCTCGTGATCGTGGGTTACCTCGCCTACGGTGCGCTTGAGGGCTCGGTCTACTGAGGGCGAGGTCATCAATGGGTAGAATGTGGTTTGGTTGGCTCCCGAATCGATCACCATGCGGATATCGTTGAGCAGAACGGCTTCGCTTTGGCCTGGAAAGTTAAAAATCATGTCCACGTTGAGCGAAGCGAAGCCCCCATTCACTGCTTTCAGACGCTCCAAAATCATCTCGCCCGAGCCAAAACGCTCGTAGCGGTTCACCTTGCGCAGCAGGTCGTCGTCAAAGCTCTGCACGCCCACCGACATGCGCTGGACGCGGGTGCCCAGGATATCGACCATCTCGGGGGTCAGGTGGTTGGGATTGGTTTCGCAGGATACTTCGCGAATGCCAAACAGTGAACGGGCAAGGTCAATGGTTTGGGCCA
The DNA here is from genome assembly GCA_016927865.1 of Anaerolineaceae bacterium. Lineage (GTDB taxonomy): Bacteria > Chloroflexota > Anaerolineae > Anaerolineales > Anaerolineaceae > Anaerolinea. Next base: position 51,848 of record JAFGLU010000017.1, on the reverse strand, counting down.
GTTCGTCGGGCAAAATAGTGGGCGTACCCCCGCCCACGTACATGGACTCGAAATCGTAGCCCAAGCGCTTGACCATGCGCATTTCTTCGCGCAGGCTTTGGAAGTATGAGCGAGCGTTGGTCTCGTCAAAGGTATAGCGATTGAACGAGCAGTATGGGCATAGCGTCTCGCAGAACGGGACGTGAGCGTAAAGCATATATTTCCGGCCAGAAATCGGGTCCGGAAGGGTGGGGCGGGCTGCGGGTTGGAGGTTGAGTTGGGTTTTTGTAATGAGGCGCAGCCCAGCGGAGAAGAGTCGTTCGTTAACCATAATACTCCAATTATACGAGGTTTATCTCCAACTGGAAACCCGCCGCCGCTAAAAACCCATTACAAGTGCATTACATTCGCTCAATTTGTTCCAGAAATGCCGCAGCCATGGCGTGAAAAGCCGCCGGGCGGGACCACATGAGTGGGTGTCCGCCGCCATTAACCAGGAAGACCTCGCTTTCGGCAACCTGGGCGGCCATGCGGGGCATTTGCTCGCCGATTTCTGGGAGAAGCTCATCTTGCAGGCTGCCGCTGAAGAGCACCGGGCAACGGATTTCCTTTAACCTCCCCTCGAACCAGTTCCCGCCCTGGTCGGCAAAAGCCAGCAAGATGCGGTTATCGGCTGCCACGACTTGTTCCCATTCGGCTCCGTGGGCCTTGCTCCAAAACGCTACCTGGCCGGGTGTTTTCTGCTCGCGCGCACGGACTTCGGCTCGCAGATCTTCCGGTCGCATGGTTTTGGTCAGGCTGTCGGCGATGACGGTTTTTACCCTGGCAGGGTTCAGGATGGCAGCCCACAAAGCGGCTACCGCGCCGCCACTGGTGCCCACCAGGATGGCTTGCTGCTGCCCCAGAGCCGGGATGAGCGCCAGGGCATCTTGCGCGGCTTGCTGCCACCAATCCTCAGGCCAGGTCTCCAGGCGCTGCGACTGGCCCGTACCCAGCAAATCCAGAGCCACGGCGTGATATCTGCGGCCAAATTCGGCCAGCTCTTGTTCGTGGCAGGCCGAGGAAGCTGTGTTGCCAGGCAGGATGATGAGCAGCGGCCCGCTGCCCTGTTCGCGGTAAAAAAGAGGGTGTCCGTTGAGAGAGATGAATGGCATGAGTCCTCCGTAGGGTTATTATAGCCTCGCGAACACCTCAATGCAGGGGCTTTCAATTGCCGAACAGGTATAATGGGCCTATGGAATCCCTTCGCTTCTTATATCGAATCGGTCACGGCCCCTCTAGCAGCCACACCATGGCTCCGGGCCGCGCTGCCGAGCAATTTGGCGAGCGCTTCCCCAACGCCGTAAGTTTCCGCGTCACGCTTTACGGCAGCCTGGCTGCCACCGGGCGCGGGCACCTTACCGACGCAGCCATTTTGGATGCACTGTCTCCCCGCCCCGTGGAGCTGGTCTGGCAGGCCGATGTAGTTCTTCCCCACCATCCCAACGGCATGGATTTTGCCGCCCTGGACGAAGCCGGAAACTCATTGGGCGATTGGCGCGTGTATTCTATCGGCGGTGGCGCGCTGCTTTCAGAAGGCGAGGAGGAGAGATCTGTCTCCGTTTACCCGCTGACGACCATGCAGGACATCCTCAAGCACTGCACGCGCACCGGCAAGACCTTTTGGGAGTTTGTGGAAGACTGCGAAGGCCCCGAAATTTGGAGCTACCTGACCGAGGTTCACCGCGTGATGCAAGAATCGGTGACGCGCGGTCTGCACGATGAGGGCGTTCTACCGGGCGGGCTGGGATTGGCACGCCGGGCCTGGACCTTTTACCGCAAGATCAAGCTCGGCGGTGGGCACCCGACGCGCGAGGGTTACTTACCCGCTTATGCGCTGGCGGTGGCGGAAGAAAACGCCACCGGCGGTTTGATCGTTACCGCCCCCACCTGCGGCTCCAGTGGCGTGTTGCCGTCCATCTTGCGCCACATTCACGATACTGTGGATACCAGCCGGACTCATCTTCTGCGCGCTCTGGCTACGGCCGGCCTGGTGGGTAACTTGATTAAAACCAATGCTTCCATCTCTGGGGCCGAAGTGGGCTGCCAGGGCGAAATTGGCACGGCCTGCGCCATGGCCGCGGCGGCCGCCACCCAACTCATGGGGGGCTCCATTCGCCAGATCGAGTATGCTGCCGAGATGGGGCTGGAACATCACCTGGGGCTGACCTGTGACCCGGTCAACGGGTTGGTGCAAATTCCGTGCATCGAGCGCAATGCCTTTGCCGCCATGCGCGCCCTGGACTGCGCCACCTTTGCCAGCTATTCCGACGGCAGTCATCGCATTTCGTTTGACGAGGTGGTCAAGGTGATGAAGCAGACCGGGCGCGATCTGCCGCACCTGTACCGTGAAACCGCCGAGGGCGGCCTGGCGATTACATATCGCTTCCCTGAAAACCACTAAATTAGTAACTACTTATGCAAAGGTTCCCCATCCTCGGTGAATAGACACCTAGATAATGTAGACCTGCACCTCGGCGTCTCCATCGTTGACTTCAACGCTGAGTGGCTCTTTATTTTTGCTTAAGGCGTCCAGCATCTCGGGCATCGAATCGAGTACTTTCTCTTGATCGCGCAGGCCGGGAATGGTCTTGCCGAACACACGGAAGAACCATTTGCCCAGGCCGATGGGAATAGGGATACTAATGGCGATGTTTTTGCCGTGCTTTTCGCGCACGCGCACATGCACCCAACGGGCGTTTTGACTCCACCAGCCCAGCAACACGACGAAGAGGCCGCCCACCAGCGGGAAGAACGAACAAACAAACCAGAACCCGCGCTCGTTCAGGTGCGCCCAGGCCATCAGCCAGGTTGCCAGCACGAAGATCGACAAACCCACCCACAGCGGTACCATCCACCAGCGTTTCCAGTAATCCAGACGGGGGTCAGGCTCAGGCTCAGCGAGGGGGTCTTCAGCGGGCAGCACTTCTTCGTGCGTCTGGGGCTCTTCAACCACCGGTGCTGCCATCAGGCGAGCGCCTTCTTCGGGGCTGAGTAAGCCCTGTTCAATCTTCTGCAAAATCTCGTGCCAGCGGGGATCCATATCTCGCTCCTTTGAGAGGTAGCATGTGAGTGCCAATTGCTTGTAGGTTGGAATGCGTCAACCTACACGTTCATGTACTATTTTATTCCAAGATGGATGGGGTGACCAGATTAAATGGTTCTTTGCCGATTCCCCATGACCCGTTTAAATGGCTGGCCTCCGTTGAGAGCGGTGAGTTATCTCAACGGAGGCCTTCGCCAAAGGAGGAGACAGCAATAAGCTATCCAGATTGTCCTGTGGTCCGTCTCCACAGTAATCTTACCGTTAATTTGTCAGACAGGTTAGGGAGAACGTCATCAGGGGTGTATGACGAAATGCACATTCCCCCTCTGAGAGGGTATCTTTCTGGCTTGATTCTTGCAACATTCATTGATAACCGATTTATAGAAGCCGGGCGTCAAAAATTTACCGGGTGTCTCGCTTGACGCTTTGGAACGGTTATGCTACTATCAAAACGGTATTTTAATTATTTGCTATCCATAACAGAAGTAATTGTTTGTGGGGGGATGAACACCCCGAATATGTACAAAGGAAGGAGAATCGTTAAATGAACAAGACATCGAAACTGGTAGCTTTGATTGCGATTGCTTTGTTGATCACGTTGTCGGGGTGTAATCTGGCTGCTTCCAAGAAGCCGGAAGCCACGGCAACCCCCAGCGAGCTGGATTTCATGACCAGCGTTCCCGCCTCGACGTATGCCGCGCAGACGGAACAGGCCAAGAGCGCGAATGTTGCCACTGCCACGCCGGAAGGCCCTGGCGGCGGCGGCGACCAGGCGGGAGGCGGCGTTGAACCCACGGCCACCTCGGCTGTGCAAGCCGAGCAGCAGCAGGTCCAGCAGGCGCAGGCCGCTCGGCCCATCCCGACCCTGGAACGCCCCAGCACTTACACCTTGCAGAAGGGCGAATGGCCGATCTGTATTGCGCGCCGCTATGATGTGAACCTGAGCGACCTGTTCAGCCTGAACGGCATGAACATGGAATCCCGCCCCGCGGTGGGCACCGTGCTCAAGATGCCCACCGGCGGCAATTGGAACTCGGCCCACGGCAGCCGCGCCTTGCATGAGGGCAGCAGCTATACCGTTGCTTCGGGTGACACGGTCTACACCATTGCTTGCTACTTCGGCGACGTTTCTCCCGAAGCCATCCTGGCAGCCAACGGCCTGGGCGGCCCGGGCGATGTCAAAGCCGGGATGAAGTTGACCATCCCCTAGACCGCTAAGCGAGTCTTCTTTCTCTGAAATGTGTTTATGAACGCTACCGGCAGATGGGTGCTGACCATATCTGCCGGTAGCGTTGTTTAACCTTTCTGCTTGTCTTCCTTATGAGGATGAACCTGATGAACTATTCCCTGTTGAGCCGAAAATTGATCTACTCTGGCCGTATTTTTGATGTAGCCGTGCATGAATACCGCCTGCCGGACGGGCGCACCCAAACCTATGACGTGGTGGAGCACCTTGGCGCGGTCACGGTGGTGCCGGTGGATGCCGAGGGCATGATCCATTTTGTGCGCCAGTATCGCGTGGCGGCCAAAGTCGATCTGCTCGAGCTGCCGGCGGGCGTGCTGCACGAAGACGAGGACCCGCTGGAAGGCGCGGCGCGCGAGGTGCGCGAGGAGACCGGTCAGGCTGCCGGGCAGATGATTCTGCTAGGCACTTTTTACATGGTGCCAGGGTATTCCAGCGAGAAAATGACCGTATATTTGGCGACCGGCCTGACTCCCGACCCCCTGCCGATGGACGATGACGAATTCTTGCAAACCGAGCGCATCCCGGTGAAGCGTGCTCTGGAAATGGCCCGCAGCGGTGAAATCCAGGACGGCAAGTCGTTGGCGGCTTTGCTCATGGCGGAAAAGTACCTGTGAGCCGTTTGAACATTCTTTACTTGCACTCCCATGATACGGGGCGTTATATTGAGCCGTACGGCCACAATATTCCGACGCCCAACCTGCGGCGCCTGGCTGAAAGCGGTGTGCTTTTCAGGCAGGCGTTTTGCGCCGCGCCCACCTGCTCGCCCAGCCGAGCCGCCTTGCTCACCGGACAGTGCGCCCACTCCAGCGGCATGTTGGGGCTGGCTCATCGCGGCTTCGATCTGTACGATCGCTCCCAGCATATTGTTCACGCGCTGCATAACGCCGGATACACTTCTGCCTTAATTGGCGAGCAGCATGTTGCCCGCGACCCTCATCAGATCGGTTACCAGCGGGTGGTAGAATGCCCCTCGGGACATGTCTGGGACGTGGTTCCGCGGGCCGTAGAATTCCTGGCTTCGGCCCCGCAACAGCCTTTCTTTCTGGATGTGGGCTTCAACGAAACGCACCGCGTCTATCCTCCGCCCGACTCGGCCCTGGACGCCAACTTCATCCGCCCACCGGCGCCGCTGCCCGACACGCCCGAAACGCGCTACGACATGGCCTGCTTCAAAGCCAGCGTGCGGCAGTTGGATGAGGGCGTGGGGGCGGTGCTGGATGCGCTGGAGCGGGCCGGGTTGGCCGAAAACACCCTGGTGGTTTCGACCACCGACCACGGCATTGCCTTCCCTGGCATGAAGTGCACGCTGACTGATCACGGCATCGGCGTCTCGTTCATCCTGCGCGGGCCGAGCATTTTTGGCGGCGGGCGGGTGGTGGATGCGCTCATCTCCCAGGTGGATTTGTTTCCCACGCTATGCGAGGTGGCCGGGGCAGAAAAGCCTGCCTGGTTGCAAGGAGTGTCTTTCTTGCCCGTTTTGCGCGGCGAGGTGGAAGCGGTGCGCTCCGAAATCTACGCCGAAGTGACTTATCACGCGGCTTACGAGCCGCAGCGCGCGGTGCGCACCCAACGGTATAAGTATATTCGCCGCTTTGAAGAGCGCTCCTCGCCGGTGCTGCCGAACGTGGATGACAGCCCCAGCAAGGAGGTGCTGCTGCGCGGCGGTTGGGCCGAACGCGCCCCGCAGCCCCAGCAGTTGTACGACCTGCTCTTTGATCCCAACGAGTCCTGCAACCTGATCGACCAGCCGCAGTACCAGGCGGTTGCAGCGGATCTGCGCGCGCGGCTGGAGGCATGGATGCAATCTACCCATGATCCGCTGCTGCAAGGCCCCGTCCCGGCGCCGGTGGGCGCGCTTGTCAACCGGGCCGATGGAATTTCGCCGGAAGAGCCGCCCGAGCGGGTGTGAGGTCAGCGTATGAACCTTGATCTTCAGGAAAAGACTGTTTTTATCACCGGCGCGTCCAGCGGCATCGGCGCAGCCGCGGCGCGAGTCTTTGCCGAAGAGGGCGCGCACGTGGCGGTCTCCTACCACCGCGACCAGGATGGCGCTCAGGCGGTGGCGGAAAGCGTGCGCGCACTAGGGCGACAGACCTGCCTGTGTCCAATGGACGTGTCGGACCCAGACAGTGTGACTCAGGCGGTGGCGGCACTGCCCTCGCCTTTTGACCAACTGGATGTGGTGGTGTTGTGCGCCGGGAGAAATGTGGTCACGCCGTTCGAAGCTATTTCGGCGCAGGAATGGCGTCAGGTGCTGGACGTGAACCTTTCGGGACCGTTTTTTGTAGCCCAGGCCCTGGCGCCGCGCCTGAAAGATGGCGCCGCCATCATCATGGTGGCCAGCGTGGCCGCCCAGACGGGCAACGCCAACCACATGCACTATGCCGCGGCCAAGGCCGGACTGGTGAACCTGACTAAGAGCCTGGCCCGCGCACTGGCGCCGCGGGTGCGCGTCAACTGCGTGGCGCCCGGCGTCACCCGCACCCCGATGGGCGAGGCCACCGTCTCGCCCGATTACCCGCGTAAAAATCTACTCGTCCAGCGCTTTGCCGAGCCGGAAGAGATTGCGCGCTGCATCGTGTTTGCAGCCAGCCCCGTGGCGGGATTCATGACCGGCGCCACACTGGATGTGAACGGAGGGCGGTATCTGCGCTGAGGACGGGCTTACTTTTGTCGTTGGGCGAATTCGTCCAGCATGGCCGCGGTGGTGGTGGCCCCCGAACGGGTACAGCCCGCGTCGATGACCGCCAGGAGGGCATCCAGCGTGCGCACGCCCCCGGCCGCCTTCACCTGCACCTTCCCGCTGACCGTGGCGCGCATCAGGCGCAGATCCTCCAGCGTGGCCCCGCTGGGCGCAAAACCCGTGGAGGTTTTCACCCAATCGGCGCCGGCCTCCTCACACAGCTTGCAGGCGGTCACCTTTTGCTCGTCGGTCAGGTAGGCGTTTTCCAGGATGACCTTGACCTTTGCTCCGCGGGCATGGGCGGCATCGCATACGGCTTTCACGTCGGCACGGACGTAGTCGTCCTTGTCGGAGCGCAGCATGCCGATGTTGAGCACCATGTCCAGCTCCACGGCCCCGTTGTTCATGGCGTCTTCGGCCTCAAACACCTTGGCGGCGGTGGTGCTGCCCCCGTTTGGAAAGCCAATTACCGTTCCGACCAGCACCCCGGAGCCTGCCAGGAGTTGATTGGCCAGGGCTACAAAGCTGGGTTTTACGCACACCGAAGCCACCTGGTAACGGCGGGCCAGCTCGCACCCGGCCACCACCTCGGCTTCGGTTAGTTCCGGTTTAAGCAGAGAATGGTCGATGACTTTGGCCAATTGTTGGGCGGTGATGGTTGTGGAATTGAGTCGCGGGGTCATAATAACTCCTTTATTTGTAGCTACTCAGGTAGAGGTGGAAGAGGGGTCTTCCCCCCCCTGAGCAGTGATCTTTATTCCACCATCGCCTGATAAGTCAGCGCTTTGAACTGCGGGGCAATGGGATAGTAGGCATTCGGATAGTGCTGGAGCATCATCAGGCCATACAACGCTTCTTTGGGGTCCACCCAGAAGTAGGTACTAAAGGCCCCGTCCCAGCCAAACTCGCCCACTGAGCCGTACATGCCGGTCTTGGAGGGGTCCAGTAGCACGCGCGTGCCCAGACTGAAGCCGTATCCGGCGTGGTACAGGTCTTTTTCGGCAAATCCGTAGGGCAAGGCTTGTTCTGGGGCATAGTTATTGCTGTACATGGCCACTGTGCGCGGGCTGAGCAGGCGCGCGCCGTCCAACTCGCCGCCGTTCACCAGCATCTGCAAGAAGCGGGCGTAATCCGGCAAGGTAGAGCTCAACCCGCCGCCTCCACTGTGCATGGGGGGTAGTTCGGCGGGTGGGGTGGTCTGATCCAGGCGCAGCAGGGTGGGCGAGTCTTCGGGGTGGCCATACACCACGGCCAGCCGGTCCCGTTTTTGGGCGGGAACAAAGAAGCCGGTATCCGTCATGCCCAGCGGGTCAAAAATGCGCTGCTGGAGGAAGTCGGCCAGTGTTTGCCCTGAAATGATTTCGATGACCCGCCCGATGACCTCGATATTGTAGCCGTAGCGCCAGCGCGTGCCTGGTTGGAAGGCCAGCGGCATGCTGGCCAGGAAATTTGCCAACACTGCGTTGGTGAGCACAACCCCTTCTTTCTCCGCTTTTTTGCCGTTTTCTCGATAGAGCTGGTCGATGGGGTCGTTTGGGTTGAACCCATAACACAGGCCTGATGTGTGGGTGAACAGGTGGCGCATGGTGATTTCGGTGTCCAGGTCCGTGGTCAGGTATCCGGTTTCAGTCTTGCCGGCCCACACTTTGGTGTCGCGGTAGGCGGGGATGAATTTGTGCAATGGGGTGTTGAGGCTGAAATGTCCCTCTTCATAGAGCATCATCGCCGCCACGCTGGAGATGGCTTTGGTCATCGAGGCGATCATGAAGATGGTGTCAAATTGGAGTGGTTTTTGGGCCTCGCGGTCCTTGTGGCCGAAGGTGTCTGCATAGACGGTTTTCCCGGCCCGGGCAACGGTCGCGCTGATTCCTGCCAGTTCGCCTCGGTCGACGTAGCCTTGAAACAACGCATTCAAGCGCTGCAAACGGGCCGCTGAAAAACCGCTCTGTTCGGGTTGGGTGGTTTGCATGTGACATTCTCCTTGATTGATGGTTGTACGAAGTTGCCGGTTTCTAATTCTATCACCAGCAGCGCTTCGAGGTGCGCAGAGACGGGCTGGGGATGGGCAAACGGATGATCTATCCAGGCATCTCACCTTTCGGCTTGTGGCCTATGCCACGCACCTATGGTAGAGGCAGGTCTTTAATGCGGGCTGCTCCATCGGGTTCAACGATCTGTCGGCGGGCAAGGCGACTGAGCATTCGCGTAAGACTTGCCTGGGATGGTAGAGGTATAATCAGCGATCATAATCGATAGGCCATCATCTGATATTGGGAGATTGAATATGAAATTTTCTGGCATTTGTCTGGTGACGGAAGATGTTGCCGCCCTGGTGCGGTTTTATGCGCCGATTTTTGGCTGTGAAGCGGAGGGTGATGATGTTCATGCCGAATTCCATGTGGGCGGGCTGAGCCTGGCCATTTTCTCTCGGGCCGGGATGGAACAAATGGCCCCCGGCTCGATGCGCGGCGTCGGAAGCGGGAACATCACGATCGCTTTTGAGGTGCAAGGCGTGGACGCTGAGTATCAAAGGCTGTCCGAGATGGGCATCGAGATGGTCAAGCCGCCTCAAACGCATTCCTGGGGCGCTCGCGCGTTCTGGTTCCGCGACCCCGATGGAAATATCGTTGATTTCTTTTCCCGCGTTTAATATCTTACGAAAACAATTCTGGTGGTATGATTACCGTTTATCGCGAATTTTCCCTTCGCAGCATCTCTTGCCAATAAATAAACGGATCGAATTATGAATAAAGGTGTACTGTACGGCGCGACGGCATATATTTTGTGGGGCTTCTTCCCCATTTATTTCAAGGCCATTCAAGAAGTGCCCGCTTTTCAGATCACCCTTCACCGGGTGAGTTGGTCGTTCCTTTTGATGGCCCTGGTCATGCTCCTGCGGCGTGATTGGCGCGCCCTCATCAAAAATGCGTCCAACTGGCGCACGCTGGCCATCTACGGCGCCGCGGCGGTATTGCTGGGTGTGAATTGGCTTCTGTATGTTTGGGGAGTCAATGCCGGTTTTGTGGTCGAAGCCAGCCTGGGATATTTTATTAACCCGCTGGTCAACGTGCTGTTGGGTACGCTGTTCTTGCGAGAAAAACTGCGCCCTGCCCAATGGATTCCGGTTGCGTTGGCTGCCGCTGGCGTATTATATCTGACGGTGACCTACGGCCGCCTGCCCTGGATCGCGCTCGGATTGGCCTTCAGCTTTGGCTTTTACGGGCTGCTCAAAAAGGTTGCTCCGCTGGGCTCGTTGCAAGGTCTTACCCTGGAAACCGCCATCCTCTTCGTGCCTGCGCTCGGATATTTGATCTTTGCTGAAATGCAGGGCAGCGGCGCCTTTGGGCATGTAGCCTGGAGCACCAGCCTGCTGCTGGCGCTGACCGGCGTCATCACCACCATCCCCCTGTTGCTGTTTGCCTCCGGCGCGCGCCGCATTCCGCTCACAACCCTTGGGCTGCTTCAATATGTTGCGCCAACCCTGCAGTTCTTGATCGGGGTGTTACTCTATCATGAGCCCTTCACCCAGGACCGTATGATTGGCTTTAGCATTATTTGGCTGGCCCTAATTCTTTACTCCGTGGAAAGTTTTGTGCAATACCGTAAAGCGTCTGTTGCAGCGGCTGCCTGAAAAACTTCGTTACTGCTCAGCCCTTTGGGGAAAGAGACCGAATTTGTGGTGTTTGGCGGGGCGAAGCACTGCCAAACACCACAAATTCGGGGCTTTTCTACCAGGGCCTGAGTAGTTACAAAACTTCTACCAATTTACCGGTTGTGAGCGCTGTTGAGACCCTTTTTGAAGTAAATGACCGACTCTATTAACAGGTGAGTCTGTGCGCCGTGAAGGAATTAGGTGTTTTTGGAATGGGGGCGGAAAATTTTCCTACCTCGACAACTTCCCATGAGACCCAGATATCATTTGTTGGTAAATTTTGTTAAAATACAATATAGTTTAATGGCAGGTGTTTGCCCGGCCTTCAGGTCGGACAACGCAAGTATTTGCCTGATCCAATAAAGCAAAACTACAATTGATTGGGGTAAGGCGGCCAGGAGGATGAGTTCGTATGTTTTATCGCCGTAGCAGCATCCTGATACTGTTCGTATTGATCGTTCAACTGTTAAGTGCTTGCGGGGCGCGCAACTCTCAGAGCCCGGTTGAGATTACCTTTTATAAGCGGGGCTATATGGAAGGTGGCGAAGATATTACGTCCACCACCATTGCTCAGGCCGTGCAGGCCTTTCAAGCAGCCAACCCTCATATCAAGGTCAAAGTGGTGGGTGTGGATTGGACGCCTGAAGGCACTGCCTTGCTAGAGCAAGCCCTGGCGGAGCGTGCCGGAATCAATGTGTTCAGTGTGGGCAGCAACGATCTTCTGCGTCTTTCGCGTGCAGGGATCCTGTCTGCAGTAGATACCTTCCTGACCGAAGAAGACAGGCAGGATTTTTACGACAGCGGTTTCGACGCCGCCCGAGCGGACGGCAAGGTATACGCCTGGCCTGTTTGGGTGACGGCTGTTTCGGTGGTTGCCAATCCAGACCTGTTTGCCGAGCGCGGCGTGGAAATGCCCAGCTTGGAGAACCCCTGGACTTGGGACGAGTTTGTGGCTGCCTGCCAGAACCTAACCTTCACGCGTGCGGATGGCACGGCTCTGTATGGTTTTTCGGTCCCGGCTGCAACCGGCAACGTGGCTTACTTACCGCTCCTTTATATGGAAGGGGGCCGGGTGCTCAGCCCAGATGGCAGGCGCTTTGTGCAAAACGAGCCGGATGGGGTTGCGGCGCTGCAAAAACTGGCCGACCTGTCTTTGGTACACCGCGTCACCCCGCCGGATTTTGGCCTGTCCGACCAGCCTGCTGTATTGGCGCAGTTCAAAGAAGGTCATCTGGCGATGATGATGGTGACCCCCAGTATTGTCTCTGAGCTAGAGAAATCCAACCTGCCACTGGCCGTCTTGCCCCCGCCAATGGGCAGCCTGGGCCAGGTGGTTACCACCGGCGCTTTTGGTATGTACGGCGTTGTTCAGGTGGACGACCCGGCGGTTTTGGCAGCCTCCCATGAGTTTGCTCGCTACATCACTGGCAGCCAGGTGGCGGTGGATGTGCCTGGTTACCAGCAGGCTCCAGGGTTGCGCCGCAGTAATACTGCTTACGCCACAACCCCAAACCGTGAGGTGATTGCCCGCCTGGTCAGCTTTGGTGTCTACGAAGCACCGGTGGCTACCTCGGCAGATTTACGCGTTGCCTGGGAAACGGCCATGCAAGATGTATTGCTAGGCAAACAAACTGCCCAAGAGGCATTGAATGGTATTTCAGCGACCTACCAGGCGGAACTGGATGCACAGTTTCCCTGATCTGTAAGAACCAGGCATGTATCAATTACAAGGCCCCATTGCTCGCCGCTTGATTTGGACCTTTGCCGGTCTTGCGTTGCTTGCTGTCGCGATTGCAGGGGGTGCTGTGCTCGCCGTACAGTATACCGAAAATGTGTTGATGGAAGTGCAAATGCAAGCCGATCTGGCTGCGCACAGCGCCCGCATCCGTTCAGAGAGCCTGGCTCTCACCGATCTGGTGCGTCGCTATATTGCGGACCCAACCCAAGAGCCCGACTTGCGCCAACGGATTGCCATTCAGCGCGAGCTGCTGGATGGTCTTGTCTTGGAGGCGATCGAGTCGACGGCACTGGGCGATGTGGATCACAGTATGCAGGTCAGCGAAATCCGGCAGTACCTCTTTGCATTCAGTTCACAAGCCAACCGGGTAATTCAATCCTACGATACCGAGGGGGGGGCGGGCGCGCAAACTCAATACCAACTGACCATCTTGGTGCAAAATTACCAGGACCCCTTGATTCGAGCGTTAGAAAAATTTGAGCGCACAGAAGCCGAACGAGCCGATCGCATTCGCGCGGAAACGCGCCAGGCGGTGCGCTCAACGACCTACTTGCTTTGGGCCATTGGTTTTGCCGTTCTGGTGGTTGCGTTTTTCCTGGCACGTGAGGTGCTCACCAACATCGTTAGGCCGCTGAACTTGCTGCGCAAAGGGGTTGAAGAAATTCAGGCGGGGCACTTTGACGCGCCCGTGAACATTCGCTCCAAAGATGAGATGGGTGATTTGGCCCGGGCGCTCAACAGCATGGCTGCCGAAGTGCGCGACTCGCGAGCCAAGCTGGAAACGCATGCCCGCACCCTGGAAGAGCAAGTGCAAAAGCGCACCCGCGAGGCGGAAACGCGCGCGCAGCAGGCGGCAAAACTGTCGGCAATTGCGCAGAACAGGGCCCGAGATCTGGAGCGCATGGCCCTTCAGGCGCAAACTGCGGCCGAGGTTTCTAGTTTTGCCAGCGGTACATTGGATCAGACTGTGCTGCTTCAACACAGCGTCAACTTGATTCGCGAGCGCTTCGAAATGTATTATGTAGGGCTTTTTTTGTTGGATGAGGCTGGACGGTATGCTTGCTTGAGATCAGGTACCGGGGAGGCTGGCAAACAAATGATGTTTCGCCAGCACAAGCTGCCCATAGATGAAACTTCGTTGACGGGTTGGGTAATTAAGAATCGTAAGCCGAAGATTGTCTCCAACGTGCAGGAAGATCCGTTACATTATGCCAACCCAGTGCTGCCCGAAACACGTTCAGAGGCGTCTTTGCCGCTCATCAGTCGCGGTGAAGTGATTGGCTCCCTCACCGTCCAATCGGAGCGGTTGAACGCCTTTCAGGAACAGGATGTGGCCGTTTTGCAGACGATGTCTGCGCAGTTAGCCAATGCAATCACCAATGCTCGCTTGTATCAAGACTTGCAGCGCGAGAAGCTGGCTGCCGAATCTGCCAACAACGCCAAGTCGATCTTCCTGGCGAACATGAGCCACGAAATCCGCACGCCGCTGAATGCGATCCTGGGCTTCACTGAGCTGCTACAGCGCGACGAGAACCTCAGCTCATCTCAGCGGGCAAACATCAACGTCATCCACCGCAGCGGCGATATGCTGCTCTCGCTCATCAATAATGTGCTGGACCTCTCCAAGATTGAAGCCGGTCGCATGATGATGAACGAGCAAGTCTTCTCGCTGCGCGCCATGATGGGTAATCTCCAGGAAATGTTCCGCTTGCGGGCCGCAGAGAAAGATGTGGACCTGGTTTTTGAGTGCGACGAAAAGGTGCCAACGCTGCTGCGCACCGACGAATCCAAGCTGCGCCAGGTACTATTAAACCTGCTCAGCAACGCGCTCAAATTTACTACATCCGGTCAGGTGGCGGTCCGCGTTTCTGAAGCGGCGCCAGGTTCGCCCGCTTTGCTGCATTTTTTGGTGGAAGATACTGGCACGGGCATATCTCCAGAAGAGATCAAGGGAATTTTCGAGCCGTTCACCCAGGCCTCCAGCGGGCGCAAGTTGCAGCAAGGCACCGGCCTGGGGTTGGCCATCAGCAGCCAGCTTGTCAATATGTTGGGCGGTGCGCTGGATGTTGAGAGCAAACTGGGTGAAGGCAGCAAGTTCTCTTTCACCATTCCTGTCTACATCATCCAGTCTTCCGAGACGCCCATGCGCCGCCGGCAATACCGCATTGCCCGCCTGGCGGATGGGCAGCCCACATACCGTCTGCTGGTAGTAGACGACCAGCCTGAAGGGCGCCAGTGGATTTCGGGGGTACTGGAGCGCCTCGGATTCCAGGTGCGCGAAGCTTCCGATGGCCAGGAAGCTGTGCAAATTTGGGAGACCTGGCATCCACATTTGATTTGGATGGACATGCGCATGCCCGGCACGGATGGACACGAAGCCACCCGGCAGATTAAATCTACACCGGAAGGCTGGCGCACGATTATAATTGCTTTAACCGCCAGTGCCTTTGAAGATGAACGTAGCCAGATATTGGCAGAGGGTTGTGACGATTTTCTGCTCAAGCCGGTGGGCAGCCAGGATTTGATTGAACGCCTCGAGCGTCATCTGGGCGTAGTTTTTGTAGAAACCGGTGAAGTTCACGAGAATCTGCCGTTACAGCTTTCAGAGGACGACCTTGCTGCGGTATGGAAGAGCCTGCCGGAAGCATGGTTGAACGACATGCGGGTGGCGGTTGGAGAGGCTGATTTTTCGCGGGCACAGGCGCTGGTCAACGATATACGACCGCAACATGCTGCCCTGGCCGATATACTGGATATGTTGATTAATAACTTTGATGTGCGCGGGCTGCTCTCCATGCTCCCCCCGCCCGCTCTGGCATCTGAAGAGGAAGATTAATGAATCCTTCTTCCAACATCAATACGCCTGTTCGCGCAAACATCCTCATTGTCGATGATGTTCCTGCCAACCTGCATGTATTGTCTCAGATGCTTTCTCAGGCCGGGTATAGAGCGCGGGCCGTGACGGATGGCGAGCTGGCCATTGAGACGGCGCGCAAAACCCCACCTGATTTGATCTTGATGGATATCAATATGCCGGGCATGGACGGGTATGAAACCTGCCGCCGTTTGAAGGCTGATGAGCAAACGCGCGCAATCCCGGTTATTTTCTTGAGCGCTTTGGGAGAGGTGGAAGACAAGGTACGGGCTTTTTCGGTAGGCGGGGTGGACTATATGACCAAGCCCTTCCACGCCGAAGAGGTGGTGGCGCGCGTGGAAACCCACCTGGCCATTCACCGGCTGCAACTGCAACTGGAACAGACCAACCAGGAGCTTTCTGAGCGCCTGGAAGAGTTGACCCGTTTGCAAGCTGCTGAGCGTGGACAGCGCATGTTGGCAGAGACCTTCCGTGATACCATTGCCGCCATCAACAGCACGTTGGATTACGATGAGGTGCTGGATTTAATCCTGGAAAATCTCTCTCGGGTCATGCCGCATGATACTGCCAATATTGCCCTGTTGGATGAAGATGGTTTTGTGCAGATCAAACGCGCGCGAGGTTATCAAAGTCGTGGTCAGCAGGACTATATTCTATCTTTCCGACAGCATTATGAAGTTTTTGGTTTTTGGCGGCAAGTGGTGGAATCCCGTCAGCCGCTGATTGTGCCAGACATCGAAAATAACGAAAATTGGGTGCCGTCTTCGGAAATGTTCTGGGAGCGTTCGTATGCCTGCGCCCCAATCGTCAACCAGGACAAGGTGATTGGCTTACTGAACCTGGAAAGCTCCACGCCGGGATTCTTTCACCCCGACCAGGCCGGGCGGCTGCAAACTTTTGCCGACCAGGCCGCGGTTGCCATTGAAAAAGCGCGCCTGTTCGAAGAAACACAGCGTCTGGCCATCACCGACGGTTTGACCAATGTCTATAACCGCCGGCATTTACTCAACCTGGCCGAGCGTCAGTTCCAGCGCTCCGTCCGCTACCAGGAACCCTTCTCGCTGCTCATGTTTGATCTTGATCACTTCAAGCAGGTCAATGACCGCCACGGCCACCCGGTCGGTGACAAGGTGCTTTGTCAGGTGGTGCGCGCTTGCGAAGCCGCCATTCGCAAAGTTGATGTTTTGGGGCGCTATGGCGGCGAAGAATTTCTCATCATTATGCCCCAGACGGGCTATTTTTGGGCCAAAGAGGCAGCCGAACGCCTGCACCGCGCTATCCAACAGACGGAGGTCAACGTTGGCTCAGAATCGGTGAAGGTGACCATCAGCATGGGGGTGGCTACCTTTGATGCGCAGATTGACGCCGACCTGGATGCGCTGATCAAACGGGCCGATGACGCCTTATATGCTGCCAAAGCTGCCGGTCGCAACAGGGTTAGCCTGGCGCCAACGGGCACGGCTCCGCTGTTGGTCGGCGTGAAAAAGGAGAGCCTGGTGAATAAACGAGATTTGATTTTTAATTTCCTAGAGAAGGATACTGCTCCTGCGGGCATTCCCGCCGCTTTTTTTCTGCACTTTCCTCCCGAGTTTCACCGGGGGCAGGCTGCTATTGATAAGCACATGGAATACTTCCGCTTCACCGGTATGGATTTTGTCAAAATCCAATACGAGCACAAGTATCCCTACCGTGAAGATATCCGCCAGCCGGCGGATTGGGCCAAGGTCAACACCTTTTCTAAAGAGTTCTTCGAGGAACCGGTGCGTGTTGTGGAAGGATTGGTGCGTGCTGCTAAAGGCGAGGCTCCGGTGATTGTTACGCTGTATTCACCGTTCATGTGCGCCGGGCATATTGGCGGGAGCGATTTGCTGGTGGAGCACTTAAAGGAGAATGCTGAGGCTGTCAAGAAGGGTATGGAAGCAGTGACTGAAAGCGTTCTCACCTTTGCCCGCGAGTGTATCCGCGTGGGGGCGGATGGATTCTATGCTTCTACCCAGGGTGGCGAGACAGACCGCTTTGAAGGCTCTCCAATTTTCGCTCAATATATCAAGCCCTATGATTTGGCGGTCATGGAGGAGATCAATCGCGCCTGCCCGTTCAATATTCTGCATGTGTGCGACTATCACAGCAGTTACACCGATTTGACACCCTTTGTGGATTATCCCGGCCAGGTGGTGAATTGCAGCCTGAGTTTGGGCGAAAAACAACTCACCCCGCGCAAGGTTGCCGAACTGTTTGGTCGCCCCTATATGGGCGGCATGGAACGCCAGGGGCTGATCGTGAATGGCAACAAGTCGGTGGTGCGGGCTGCGGTGGAAGGGCTGCTGCGCATTGCCCCCGAACGGTTTATTTTGGGAGCCGATTGTACTTTGCCATCCACAATCCCTTGGGAAAACATCCGGGCCGCCATCGATTTCGCCCATGCCTGGAAGATGTAAACGGCTGTGATGGCATATTGTTTGGCGTTGAGTGACAAGTTGCCCGCAAATTGTCACTTATCACCGAGTTTGAGAGGACATTAATTTTAAACTAATATTTTCATAGTATGATTAGAGGCGCTTGGCTAAACGTAATTGTGAATGCTCAAGCCAGAGGGTTGAATAGGCTCGAATTTGAGGTGTATGCGGGTACTTAGCACGCGCGCACCTCAAATTTGGAAAATTTCTTCTACCTCCGAGTAATTGCACGCAATCTAACTTCCTGCTCTTTGAGGTTATCTGTATATGGAATTAAAAAAGCGAACCTGGGCCATGCAGATTGGTCTGGGGTTGGTGACAGCTTTGCTGATTGGCGCGGCCTGGTTGTTGGTTAGCCAGCCCCGCCCTGTGATGGCTGCCAACCCGGTTGTGATTTACTTCTTTTGGGGCGACGGTTGCCCGCACTGTGGCGCGGCAAAGCCTTTTTTGGCCGAACTAGCCGATCGCTACCCCGAAGTTGAGGTTCGTGATTACGAGGTGTGGAACAGTGAGGAAAACCGCGACCTCTTGTTTGCCATGGCAGATGCTTATGGTTTTGACGCCCAATACGTTCCGACCTTTATTCTCGGTAACCAGCATTGGGTAGGGTACAGCGAGACCATCGGCGAGGAAATTGAAGCGGCGGTCAAAGCTTGCCGCGCGGATGGGTGCGGGGACGCTGGGGCGGGGATCATCCCAGGCATTGAAGTCCAGCCCACGCCTGTGGAACCACCCGTCGAGCAGTTACAATCCTCTGATATGGTCACGTTGCCGATCTTTGGCAATGTAGACCTTCAAGGACAGTCGTTGCTGGTCAGCACGCTGCTCATCTCCTTTGTGGATGGATTCAATCCTTGCTCGGTGTGGGTGTTGTCCATGCTTCTGGCTTTGACTTTGCATACCGGTTCGCGGAAAAAGGTGCTGCTGATCGGGCTGGTGTTCCTCACGGTCACTGCCTTTATCTATGCATTGTTCATCGCGGGGCTGTTCACCGTGCTTTCCATCATGAGTTTCGTCGGCTGGATTCAAGCTGTGGTGGCGCTGGTGTCGTTCTTCTTCGGAATGATCAATATTAAAGACTACTTTTGGTACAAAGAAGGTCTTTCTTTTACGATCGCCGACGACAAGAAACCGGGCATCTTCCAGCGCATGCGCAAGATTATGGACGCAAGCCAATCGTTTTGGGGCATGATGGGTGCTACAGTTGTGCTGGCCGCGGGGGTTTCGCTGGTCGAATTCTCCTGCACGGCGGGTTTCCCGGTGCTGTGGAGCAACCTGGTCAGCGCGCAGCAGGTGAGCACAACCACCTTTGTTTTGCTGCTGCTGGTCTATATGCTGGTCTACCAGCTCGATGAGTTGGCTATCTTTGGCACCGCAGTGATCACCTTGCGCGCGAGCAGGCTGGAGGAGAAGCAAGGCCGCATCCTCAAGCTGATCGGCGGTACGCTGATGTTAACCCTGGCTGTGGTGATGTTGGTCAACCCTTCCTTGATGAGCCAATTGAGTAGCTCGTTAATCATCTTTGGCGCGGCGTTCGCGGCGGCTCTCCTGATCTTACTCTTGCACCGGGTGGTTCTGACCCGTTTTGGAATCCGCATCGGCTCCGAATACCGGCCTGCTCGCAAAACACGCAAGAAGCGCTAGAATTGGGGTAACGACTTCAGCGGAAAAGCGAAATTCAATCAAAACAGAGCTGGCGCATGCGCCAGCTCTGTTTTGTGTTATTTTTTTAGATACAACCCTCTGGATGGTTGCCTAACTTGGTTAGTTTCCGCCGCCCCCGCCGTTGTTGCCGTTGTTTCCGTTACCGCTGTCAACACCGTTGGTGCTGCCGCTGCCGTCATCATTGCCGCCCTGCCCTGGCTGAGCCTTGGGGGTCTTGGTCAGATCCGGCTCGCCTGGGCCAGGACCATAGCCGCTACCCGGTGTCGGCGTGCCTTCGAGGCACTGGTCATTTCCACCATTCTCGCTGCCGTTCGGGCTGCACCCGCCCTCACCAGGACCGTACCCGGCGTTGGGTGTGCCGGTCAATTCCTCGGCAGGTGTTTCGCCTTCAACGGGGGTTTCCTCGCTCTGCTGTCCAGCCCGCATTTGCTGCTGGAAGGCTGCGGGGTCGGTCAATCCGTCCTCAGTCAGCCCGGCCTGGTGTTGTAGCATAGTTTGGATCATTTGCATGGCCGGTTCCATGTCTTCGCCGTGAGACGTCTGGGTCATCATTTGAGTCTGGCTGCGGATTTGCGACTGAATTTGTAGCAGGGCCTGGGGTTGTTTCTCTTCATCCATGCTGGCTGCCAGCTTGAGGGCAGTTTGCAGGTGCTGCTGCCAGCGAGTGATCACCGGTCCCGGGGCTGCTTCGCCCGCTTTGACGGCCTCGGCAATTTCTTCGGCGCGCTCATCGGCAAATTTTAATGCCAGATTCAAACGGGTTTGGTCCTGGGTCGCCAGCGCATAGCGCACATCTTCCCCGGCCAGCTTGATCGAATACAGGGCGTCGTCAGGGCCGCTCTCTTGGGCCGCTGCCACCGTCACTCCGGTTCCTCCTAAGAGGAGGGTAACAATCACGAGAATAGTTGTTAGAATTGACATGTTTAGCTTTCCCTTTCCAAATGTAAGAATGTTCCATCCTATATGACGCGCTTGGGTCGGTTGAGATACGCCCGTCGCTACGCGGATTTGGCCTTTGGCTCGCGCAGATTGCTCCATGAAGCGCGCCCGCCCAATGGCTGCAGCTCGAGGATTGCGTTCCTCGGCCTGGCTCAAGGCCTTCAGCCGTTTTTCCAGGCGGGGGTCGATTTCATTGGTTGTCATTTTTTTCCTCCTCGGGTAACAGGATGCGCTGGAGCGCTTCAACGGCCCGGTGCTGCAAAGCCTTTACGGCATTGACTTGCTTTTGCAGCGCTTGAGCAATTTCCTCGTTATCCCATCCTTCTAAAAATTTCAGTACCACTACTTGCTGCTGGTCTGGCGTCAGGCATCGCAACGCCTGCCGCACTTCGGCGCGTACAATTTTTTCTTCAGCAGCTTCGGCTGTGCTGGGCAGGTTGGCGGCAAGGCTTTCGTTTAACTCTTCCTGCACAGGGTTGCGCCGATAAAAGTCCGTAATCCAATTGTGCGCGATCCGAAACAAATACGCTTGCAGATGATCCGCCGGACCGCCCCCGTTCTTCAGAGCCGCCAGAAAGCGGCTGAACGTTTCTGCTGTACACTCTTCAGCGTGAGAGGGATCGCCAGTCAGGCGCAAGGCGTAACGATAAATGCCCGGGCTGTAGCGATCGTAGATAGCAGCCAGGGCATCTAGATCGAAACGTTTAGCCCGATCCAGCGAGATCTGCTCCGGTGAAGTCATTTGCACTTATTATGACGCATTCTAGCCCAGAAGGATACGGTCAAAGTGGAACAAATGTGACAGCACAGAGGGTGAAGTTTTGAATTCGGATTATAGTGAGGGGGAAGCCCCCCGGAATTACCTTGAATCCGAGTCTCGTCGACTTCTGGGTTGGTTGTTACAAAAAAATGATGAATCAATCAAAATCCCCTTGTAAATAACGCAAAACTTACAAAACAGCAAAGAATTTACCTTGACTGGCCGCTTGATTCAACAAATATTCAGTATAATAAGAGTATGGCAAACAGAGAGATTACCTTATCGATTATGCCGGTCGCCCCGGAAGAGGCGATGCGCCCTATCCTCGACCAATTCGAGGCTGAAAAACGCATCAAAGTCAACCTGGTGATGATTGATTGGGTTAGCTACCGCACCCGCCTGGTGGATATTGCGGTACATAGCCGCGGTGCAGATGTGTCCGCGGTCACTGTCCCCTCCACCAGCGACATGATTGGGATGAATGCGCTGCGGCCCTATTCTCAAATCGAAATTATTGAGTTGGGCGGGGCGGCTTCGTTCATTCCCAGTGCGTGGAACTCTGTGATTGATAGTGAAACCCAACGCGCATGGGCCATCCCGTGGATGATTGACTGCCGCTATATCTTCTACTGGCCCGAAATGCTGCAAGCGGCTGGGATTGATGAGAGCACGGCTTTTAGCACTCGCAAGCATGTGAGCGAAACTGCTCGAAGATTAATGGAGACAGGCCTGGACATGCCCTTTGCTGTGCCGACGGAGGCTTATCAAATTCTGCATGCTATCTCCAGTTATATTTGGGAGACCGGCGGTGATGTGATTAAGCCAGATGGATCGGAAGTTACTTTCCACAAATCCGAGGCGTTGAACGCCATTACTGAATATTTTGAAATGATCCGCCCGCTTCCTCAGCAAGCCTATGGGCCAGTTGGGGCCAATTTATTCTATGAAAAGAAGGTGGCTTTCACCATCTCAGGCGGTTGGTTTTTCAATGGTGTGCAAGATTTAGTGGCGGGTTGCGCGGGTGTGCCTGGCGGTTCGTACCTGGGTGGCACAAACCTGGTCATCTGGAAGCACACTCAAAACACAAGCGCCGCTTTTGAACTGGTCAAGTGGCTTTCCCGCCCTGATGTGCAGCTCAAATTGAGCTTCCCGAACGGTTATTTGCCCTCGCGGATGAGTTTGTTGACCGACCCGGAATTGTTGGCAAATCCAATCACCGGTCCGCGCATCCGAGCCTCTGAAACCGGGCGCATCTACCCCTGCGTTCCCATGATTGGCCTGGTGGAAGACCGATTTAGCCAGGAACTGGCTCGGGTTCAGCGCGAACTGCCTAACCGGCCAGACCAGGACACAGCCGAAGTGGTGCGCTCGATCATTGAGCCGTTGGGCAGGCGTTTGAACTTGGCTTTAGGTTCGGGCAAGACCCCCGTCTAAACGCGGGCTGGTCTCGCTCCAGCGCGCCATTGCGGTCATCTCCGCTTATTCAAAGTAGCAAATGATCTAAGGAATATTTATGGCGGCTGAAGTGAATTTTGTCATGGTTCCCATCAGTACCGGCGCCCCGGATCTGATGCGCCGCTTGTTGGATGAGTTCGAATCCATTTCCCGCATCAAAGTCAACGTGCGCCTCATCGACTGGTTGGAGCAGCGAACCGTTATGGTGGATACGGCGGTTCACGGTCGCGGCGCCGATGTGTTCCTGGTGGCTGTGCCGCAAACCAGTGACTTGATTGGCATGAACGCGTTGCGACCTTTCACCAACTTAGAAGTAGCCGAGCTCGGCGGAGCAGAATCGTTTCTTGCGGCCAGCCTCCGTTCGGGCATGCGCCCCGGCGAGAATCAAATCTGGGCCATTCCGTGGCTGGTCGACACGCGCGTTTTGTTTTACTGGCGCGATCTGCTGGAATCGGCCGGTTTGGATGGCGCGTCCGCTTTCAAGACCTGCCGCCAGTTTGACGAATCTTTTACGATCCTCAAGCAGCACGGCTTCGAGGTTCCTTTTGCCCCACCCTTTGAAAATTACATGGTGTTGCATACCATTTCAAGTTGGATCTGGGAAAACGGCGGCGACCTGTTCTCTTCGGACGGTAAAGAAGTCACCTTCCATTACCCCGATGCGCTGGCTGGCGTGCGAGCTTATATGGAAATGATATTGCGCATGCCGCCTGGCGTGATGAGCAGCGAGCAGCAAGACAACTTCCATGCCCGGCTCAATCCTGTCACCATCAACGGCGGGTGGATGGGTGTGGACGCCGACCCGCGCCTGGCTTGCGTGGTGCCCCCCGGCGGGGCTTACCTGGGCGGCACCAACCTGGTTGTATTCAAACACACTCGCCAGGTGGGGCCTGCAATGGAATTGGTGCGTTTTCTGTGTCGCCCCGAGACGCAAATGCGCGTGGCGTTCGCCCACGGATTCCTTCCATCGCGAATGAGCGTCTTGACCGATCCGGAGCAACTTCAGCATCCCATTCGCGGAGATCAGATCAGGGCGGCTCTGGCAGGGCGCACCTACCCGTGCGTGCCGATGATTGGGTTGGTCGAAGACCGTCTCAGCCAGGAGTTGACCCGCTTGCAGCGGGAAATCCATGCCAGTGGTTTGCCCGCAGACCAGGCCGTGCGTAATACGCTGGTGCCACTCGGCAAGCGCCTGAACCTGGCTTTGGGGTCCCTGGAAAGCTAGAACCGCGGAGACCGCCGCCCGTTGGCGGAACGCCTCAGGCAGCGTGTATAATGGGATTTGTGTACGCACGAACCCTGTTGTTATTCCTTGTTCTGACCTTGCTGAGCGCCTGTTCTGCGCTGCCAACCCGTCTACCTGAAGCCTCTCCTTCTCCCCAGCCTTCGCCGACGGCAGCCGCGCAGACCACGCCGACCCAAACCCCCGAGCCAGGCCCGCCCGAGCCGGTTTTCACGCCCACACCAACTCTCCCCGACTTGCCCGCCCCTTTGTATAACATCACAGCCTCCCTGGATGATACTGCCCGCTCGGTCTCGGCTGTTGAGCAAATTGTGTATTTCAATCGCGGCAGAGACCCGCTCGGCGAAATTCCGCTAGTCGCCGGGCCAGTCATGTACCCGGGTAATTTTCAGTTGGGCGGGGTTTCTTCTTCAGCGGGGCCCGCGCTGAAGAATGTGACGACGGATGCCGGTTTGATCCGCCTGGAGTTGGCCGAGCCGCTCCAGCCGGGGCAATCCATCACCCTCGAGGTGAGTTTTGGGTTGTATTTGCCGACTCGCGTCGAAAGCACTTACCAGCGCCCAATGGTCTTCGGTTGGTCAGATCGCCAAATTAACCTGGTGGACTGGTATGCGTATGTGCCGCCTTACATTGACGGTTCGGGCTGGTTGTATCATCAGCCCGCGCCTTATGGTGAGCATCAAGTGTATGAAACCGCCGATTTTACGGTCCAGTTTCAACTGCTCAATGCCCGGGCGGGGTTGGTGGTGGCGGCTTCTGTGCCGGGCCAGGAACTGAACGGTTGGTACCAGTATGAGTTGCGGGCTGCGCGGACATTCGTGCTTTCCATCAGCCCTGACTATGTAGTGCAATCCAAACAGGTGGGCAGCACAACCGTGACAACTTACACCTTCCCGCTGCATGCTTTGGCGGGGGAGCGCGTTTTGCAAACCACCGCCGAGTCACTGGAATTGTATTCCAGGTTGTTCGGGCCTTACCCTCACCCTGGGTTGGCGGTGGTGGAAGCCGATTTCATGGACGGCATGGAATTCAGCGGCTTGTTTTTTCTCAGCAATGGCTTTTATAACCTGTCCAACGGCACCCAGGCGGATTTCATGATTTCTTTGGCGGCTCACGAGACAGCTCACCAATGGTGGTTTGATATGGTGGGCAACGACCAGGCCCTGGAGCCCTGGCTGGACGAAGCCTTATGTACCTACTCGGAGTATATTTACTACGAAGCGTTGCACCCCGAGGGATTGCCCTGGTGGTGGGCTTATCGGGTGAATTACTACGAGCCGCGCGGGCCGGTGAACGATACGATCTACAACCCGCGCCACGAAGTTTATGCTTACCGCGCCTACCGCGATGCGGTTTATTTGAATGGGGCGGTTTTCCTGCACGAGCTGCGCGGGTTAATCGGAGATGAGGCCTTCTTTGCCTTCCTGGCCGATTATTCCGCCCAGAATCGCGAGAAAATTGCCACTTCCGCAGGTTTTTTTGCCCTGTTATCCGAACACACCAGCGCCGACCTGACTACCATCCGCAAGAAGTATTTCACCGGACAGTAGCGCTGCGCTTTTTACCCGCATACAGCGGGCAAGCAATCATACGGCGCTTTCCTCGTCTTGCGACAGGCGTGCCCTCACCGGCGCAAAGCTCCGCCTGTGGTGTTGGCAGGGACCTAATTCGGCCAGGGCTTCCTGGTGGATGCGGGTGCCGTAGCCTTTGTGGCGGGCAAAGCCGTATTCGGGAAAAACAGCGTCCATGCCTTCCATCAGGGCGTCGCGGGCGGTTTTGGCCAGCACCGACGCGGCGGCGATGCTCAAGGCGCAGGCATCGCCGTGGATGATGGCGGTTTGCGGCAGGGCAATCCCCGGCAGGCGCAGCGCGTCGATGAGTAGATGCTGGGGGGCAGGCGAGAGCTTTTCCAGGGCCCGGCGCATCGCCAGCCGCGTGGCGGGCAGAATGCCGATGGCGTCGATCTCTTCGGAATCGGCCATACCCACGCCCCAGGCCACAACGTTCTCCCGGATGAGGATGGCCCATTCCGTTCGCGCGCGCGCGGTCATTTGTTTTGAGTCGCGTACACCCGCGAGTTGACCCAGCACCGCTGGATCGGGCGGCAAGATGACCGCCCCGGCTGCCACAGGCCCGGCCCAGGCCCCTCGCCCGGCCTCGTCCAGCCCAGCCAGGCGCGTGTATCCACGCCCCCACAGTTCGAGTTCGCAGGCTAGAGTCGGGAAATGCGGAATCTCAGCGGGGTTGCGCGGGCGCGGTGTCATACATCCCCCGCCGGGCATTGAGCCGGATGTTAATCAGGTCGGCAAACATATGGTACGAGTCCTTGAGGACGCGCACCTTGCTGTCGGCGTTGTAATACCACGGGACCGCAACTTCGACGATTTTGTAGCCCATTCGCCGGGCGGCAAACAGCACTTCCACGTCGAATGTCCAGCCGTCGATCGTTTGCAGGGGGAAAACTTTTTCAGCCACCTCGGCGCTGAAGCACTTGAAGCCGCACTGAGTATCCTGAAGCCCGGGCAGGGCAATCCAGCGCACCAGGGTGTTGAATCCGCGCCCAATAAAATGGCGCAATTCCGGTTCGTTGTAGCGCACGGCGCCGGGAGCCTCGCGCGAGGCGATGGCAACGTCCACCTTGCTCAAGGCAGGCGGAATGAAGCGATTGATCTCCTCGACCGGCATGGAAAAATCCACATCGCAGAAGATGCGGTATTCGCCCTTTGCTTCCAACATGCCGCGCCGCACCGCCAGCCCTTTTCCGCGGCCTGTCTCGTGAATGACACGCAGTTGGGGCAACTGCTCCTGGAACGCTTGGGCCACCTCCAGGGTGCGGTCGCTGCTACCGTTTTCCACCACCACCACCTCGGCTGTGTAGGGTTGCTGGCGCAAAAAAGCCCCCAGCTTATCTAAAGCAGCCGGGAGGCGTTTTTCTTCGTTGTGAGCGGGCAAGATGATGGAATAGTAGATATTGGACACAGACTCAAGATCCTGGGCTAGATGCGCGGCACGCCTTTGAGATTATCTCCTTCACCGGCGGCTTCGGTGGTTTGCACAGCAGAGTTTGCCACCAGACGCAGTTCAGGCCCCGTGTCAAACGTGGCGCCCATCAGTTCCTGGCGCGATCCAGCCACAAAGCGCACGCCTTTTTTGAGTTGATCCACCAGCTCGGCGCGCGTCAACAGGCTGTGGTCGGCAAAAGTGGATACGATGCGCTTGTACACACGCACAAACTCGATTTGTCCGGACGCATCGTACCGGACTGCTTCGACAACTGCATCGATCTTTTTGGGCGTCATGGCTTGGCTTCCCATATTTCGTAAAATAGTCGGGGTGGGCGGACTTGAACCGCCGACCCCTGCGTCCCAAACGCAGTGCGCTGCCAACTGCGCTACACCCCGGCGAATTAGAGATAACTACTCAGAGAGCAAAAACTACCCCTGGCTGAGTGGTTACAGGTAGAGTATATCTGAGGGGTTGAGAACCGTCAAGGAGGAAAGCGGTATAATCGGGTGCATGCGCCGGACACTGACAGGGATTCTATTCATGCTGCTGCTTGCGTTGGCAGCTTGCGCTGCGCCCACTCCGGTTGCGCAGCCCGCTGCCATTGCCTCTCCGGCGGTTCTGGTGACTGCCACCCTCACCCCAACCAGCCTGCCTTCGGCAACCCCGCTTCCGCCCACCGTCACACCCGTGCCCGTCACTCCTTCGCCCACGCCTTGTGCCGAAATGCACGGAAGCATCATAGATGATATGGTTGATGCGCCTTTGTTGAGGTTTCCGCTGCGCGTGCGTGTATATACCCCGCCCTGTTTTGACTCCAGCGGCAATACGCGCTACCCGGTCCTGTACTTGCTGCACGGGCAGAGCTATACCAACCTGCATTGGGATGAACTGGGCGCAGATGAATCCGCCGATGACCTCATCATTTCGGGACAGGTGAGCCCTTTTTTGATCATGATGCCGGAAGAAGAGCAAGATTTAATAAATGCCAACACCAGCCCCTATGGAAAAGCCTTGATCGAGTCGCTGATTCCCTGGGTTGACGCTTCCTACCCGACCTGCACCGAAGCAAGCTGCCGAGCCATTGGTGGAATTTCACGTGGGGCGGGGTGGGCCGTGCACCTGGCTCTGCGGAACGCTGACATATTCGGGGCGGCGGGGGCGCACAGCCTGGCGGCGTTCTATGGCGAGGCTTTTCGCCTTCCGTCCACCCTGGCTACCATCCCCGAGGGTTCCGTGCCGCGTTTCTATCTGGACGCTGGAGAGCATGACCGGTATCTATTCAGCGCCGTTGAGTTTGAAGCAGCCCTCGACCAGGCTGGAGTTGCTCACGATTGGTACCTGTTCCAGGGTCTCCACGATAATGATTACTGGGCCGCGCACATGCAGGGCTACATCCGCTGGTACGCCGAATTCTTTGACGGACGTTAATTGAAGCGAGTTCGCGGCAAGTATTTTTTGAGGTGTATTGGGCGGTGAAGCCGCCAATACACCTCAAAAATAAATATTTTAATTATCCCCGATCCACTGGTATTCATTTATAATCGATCCCATGAGCCTCACTCAAGCTGAAGTTGAACACATTGCTCACCTGGCCCGCCTGGAGCTAAGCGCTGAAGAACTGACCCGCTACCGCCAGCAGCTTTCTGCCATTTTGGATTACGCAGCACGGCTGCAATCCGTAGACACCAGCCGCATTGCACCCACCGCCGGCGCAACCCTCGACGCCGCGCCCCTGCGCGCCGATGAGCCCGTGGAAGGGCTGGATGTGGACATTGTGCTGCGTAACGCCCCGCAAAGGGAAGATAACCAATTTCGCGTGCCCCCGGTGCTGGAGTAAGCTATGAACCTGACACCGGAAACCATGACCATCGCGGAGATGCTGGCCGGGCTGCGCCGCGCAGACTTCACCAGTCGTGAACTGACCCAAGCTTGTCTGGCGCGCATCGAGCGCTTTGAGCCCCGCTTACATACCCTCATCACCTACACCCCCGAGCTGGCCTTGCGCCAGGCCGATGAAGCCGACCGGCGTTACCGCGAATCGCGGCAAGGCGATCCTTCCGCAGCGCTGGCGCTCCCGCCGCTGTTGGGCCTGCCGGTGATGATCAAAGACGTGCTCTGCCTGGCCGATGTGCGTTGCACCTGCGGATCGAAAATTCTCGAGAATTTTGTGCCCCCCTACACGGCCACAGCGGTTCAGCGGCTGCTGGATGCAGGCGTGGTGGTGGTGGGCAAGAGCAACACCGACGAGTACGCGATGGGTTCATCCACCGAGAATTCGGCCTACGGCCCCACGCACAACCCCTGGGACCTGGAGCGGGTGCCGGGTGGCTCCAGCGGCGGCAGCGCCGCGGCCGTGGCGGCTCGCCTGGTTCCGGCTGCCACCGGATCGGATACGGGCGGTAGCATCCGCCAGCCCGCCGCCTACTGCGGCATCACCGGCCTCAAGCCCACCTACGGGCGGGTTTCGCGCTACGGCCTAGTGGCTTACGGTTCCTCGCTGGATTCGGTAGGCGCCTTTGCCGCCAGTGCCGCCGAGGTGACCCTGCTGTTCAACCAGATGGCAGGCTACGATCCGCGCGATTCGACCAGTTGCAACCTGCGCGCGCCCAACATTCAGTTAAGCCGCTCCACAGATTTGAAGGGCCTGCGGGTGGGCGTGCCCGATGAATATTTCATCGCTGGGATGCAGCCCGAGGTAGAGACTGCCGTGCGGGCTGCCATTGCGCAGTTGGAAGCGCTGGGGGCAGTGGCGCAGCCGGTGAGCTTACCGCACACCGAATACGCCCTGCCGGTATATTACCTGATTGCCCCGGCTGAGGCTTCGGCCAACCTGGCCCGCTATGACGGGGTTCGTTTTGGCCTGCGCGAGCCCTCCCAATCCTTGTGGGATGTGTTCAATAAGTCGCGCGGGGCCGGGCTGGGCGCAGAGGTCAAGCGGCGCATCATGCTGGGCACTTACGCCCTTTCTGCGGGCTACTATGATGCCTATTACGGCCAGGCCCAAAAGGTGCGCACGCTCATCCGCCAGGATTTTCTCAAGGCTTTCCAGGATGTGGATGTGATCGCCTGCCCGGTGGCTCCCAGCACGGCCTTCCGCCTGGGCGAACATACCGACGACCCGCTGGCGATGTACCTGGAGGATGTGTTCACGCTTCCGGCCAACCTGGCCGGTGTGCCTGGATTGTCCTTCCCGGTTGGCTTCGATGGGCGCGGCCTGCCGATCGGAATGCAGTTGATGGGGCCGCACTTTAAGGAAGAGGCGCTGTTAAAAACAGCCCATGCCTATCAGTTAACCACCGGCTGGCACAAGCGTGCCCCGGAATTATTCTAAGTTCGAGGGGTGAGGAACAGAATGTCTCGTAAAACACTCAAAATTGCTGTCCCGATGGCCGGATTGGGCACCCGCATGCGCCCGCACACCTGGAGCAAGCCCAAGCCGCTCATCTCGCTGGCCGGGCGGACAGTTTTGGATTATGTTTTGGATCAATTCAACACGATTCCGGCTGATTTTGACGTGGAATACGTCTTCATTGTAGGCCCAAACGGTGAGCAGCAGACGCGCGAGTTCATGGAGGAATACCATCCCGACAAAAAAGTGCATTTCGTGCTCCAGCATGAGATGCGCGGGCAGTCGGATGCCCTCTATTTGGCCCGAGAGCACTTGACAGGGCCGATGCTGATGGCTTTTTCAGATACCCTGGTCGAGACGGATTTCTCCTTCCTGGAGGATGAATCTGCTGACGCAGTGGCCTGGGTGAAAGCGGTACCCGATCCGCGCCGCTTTGGCGTAGCAGAGCTGAATGGCGAAGGCCTGGTGAAACGCCTGATCGAAAAGCCCGAGGACGCCCGTAACAACCTGGTGGTGGTGGGTTTCTACTATTTCCGCAGCGCCGAAACGCTGCTGGAAGCCATCGAAGGGCAGATGAACCGAAACGTGACCCTCAAGGACGAGTTTTTCCTGGCTGATGCGGTCAATATCATGCTCGAACAGGGCGCCAAAATGCGCACCGAAATGGTTGAGGTGTGGCTGGATGCCGGAACGGTGGAATCGATCCTGGATACCAATCGCTACCTGCTGGAGAACGGCCACGATAACACCGCGCAGGTGTCCCGACCAGGCGTTACCATTGTTCCGCCGGTGTTCATCCATGAGTCGGCTCATATCGAGTCCTCGGTGGTTGGGCCTTATGTTTCCATCGATGCTGACTGCGAGTTGACGCGCGCCATCGTCTCCAACTCCATTGTCGGCGAGGGCACCCACATTCAAGACATCGCCCTGGAAGATTCGTTGTTAGGTCGCAACGTGAGCCTCTCGGGACAGGCACTGCGCCTGAACCTCGGAGATCAATCGTGGGCGGTGCGTTAGTCGAGTGCTATTCGGGGAGTGAGTACGCCGAGCGCCCGACAGCTTTGCACTGGAGCGGGCAGCGTCTGGAAGTTGAGGAAGTTGAGCGCCAGGCCCGCACCCCGCAGGGGAAGGTGTTTTGGGTGCGTTGTGCTGGTGGCACCCGTTTCAAATTGGAGTATGATTTAGAAGAAGATCGGTGGGATATCGAAACGCTATAACGCGGCTCGTTCACAGCCGCCGGATGAAGGAGAAGCCGTCATGACAAAATCTTATTTATCGCAACGCGCCGCCAGTCTCAAGCCGTCGGCCATCCGCAAGTTCTTCGATATCGCCGCGACCATGAAAGATATCATCTCGTTGGGCATTGGCGAGCCAGATTTCGACACCCCCAAACCCATTGTGGATGCAGGCGTGCGTTCGCTCTTGTCTGGTGAAACACACTACACCTCCAACGTGGGCGTGCTTGAACTGCGCAAAACGCTTTCGACTCATCTCGAGCGGTTGTATAACGTGCATTATGAACCCGACCAAATTGTGATCACTGTGGGCGGTTCCGAGGCCCTCTACCTGGCCGCTACCGCCTTGCTTGACCCTGGCGACGAGGTCATCGTCCTCACCCCCTGTTTTGTTGCTTACCAGGCCGAAGTTTTCCTGTCTGGGGGCGTGCCGGTGGAGGTGGCCTGCCGCATGGAAAATAACTTTGAGGTCGACCCGAAAGACGTGGAAGCAGCCATCACCCCGCGCACCAAGGCGATCTTGATGGGCTTCCCCAGCAATCCCACCGGCGCTGTGGCCTCCCGAGATACCCTGTTGCAAATTGCCCGCCTGGCGGAAGAGCACGACCTGATCGTTTTGTCGGATGAAATTTACGACCGGCTGGTATACGGTGGAGAGCATATCTGCTTTCCGGCCTTGCCCGGCATGCAAAAACGCACTATTCTTCTAGGTGGGTTCTCCAAAGATTACGCCATGACCGGCTGGCGCATCGGATATGTGGCCGCCCCGGCAGAATTGATCACTGGTTTGCTGCGAGTGCACCAGTACACAGTTATGTGCGCCTCTACTACCGCGCAGATGGCAGCCATCGCCGCTCTGAGGGATAGCGAGGAGCATGTGGCGAAGATGGTGGCCGAATACGACCGCCGCCGCCGTCTGATTGTGGACGGCCTGAACCGAATTGGCCTGCCGACCTTTGAGCCGCGCGGCGCGTTCTACGCCTTTCCGAAAGTTTCGGTGACGGGCCTGGATGATAATGCTTTTTCTGCCCGTTTGCTCGAAGAGGAGCATGTGGCGGCTGTGCCTGGATCGGGGTTTGGCAAAGGCGGCGAAGGTTTTATCCGCTGTTCCTACGCCACCTCCTACGACAAGATCGAAGAGGCATTGCGCCGGATGGAACGCTTTGTGAATCGGTTGTAATTTTCCGCCACACTGAGTTGTAGCTGCTCCTGCTGATGCAAGAAAGACCGAAATTTAAGATATATGTGGGTGCGAAAGCACCCACATATATCTTAAATTTCGGTCTTTACTCCAGGGTGAAGAAAAATGTTGCGCCGGCGCCTTCTTGTCCGCGCGCCCAAATTCGGCCTCCATGGCGCTGAACGATGCGCTGCACGGTGGCCAACCCAATGCCCGTGCCTTCAAACTCTCCGGGGGCATGCAGCCGCTGGAAGGGTCCAAACAACTTGTCGGCGTAGGCCATGTTGAACCCCGCGCCGTTGTCAGAAATAAAATAGACAAACTCGCTTTCTTCCACCATGCGCCCAAATTCGATCCGGGTTTGTGCGTTGTGAGCGGTGAACTTCCAGGCGTTATTCAGCAGGTTTTCCAGGATGATGCGCACCAGGCTTGCGTCGACATCGGCGGACATGTCGGGGTGAATGTGCACTTCAACGGCTCGCTCAGGATAGGTGCGATGCAGGTTATCGGCAACCTCCAGGGCCACTTCGCTCAAGTTCACGCGCGCCCGATTTAATTCGCTGCGCGTCACCCGCGAGAGGTTTAGTAAGTCGTCGATCAATCCGCCCATGCGCAGGGTGGCGGCACGGATGCGTGCCAGGTGGTCCCGGCCTGTTTCGTCCAGCGCTCCGCCGTATTCATCTGTGAGTATCTGGCTGAAGCCGTTGATGGCCCGCAGTGGGGCGCGCAAGTCGTGCGATACAGAGTAGGCAAAAGATTCTAGCTCGCGGTTGGCGGCCTCATACTCGGCTGTGCGTGTTCGTACGCGCTGCTCCAACTCGGTGTTCAGCCGGGAAATTTCCTCTTCAGCTTTTTTGCGCTCATCGATGTCGGTGACGACCAGGACAACACGAGGGTTGCTCTCGTCCCGAATTACTGCCAGACGCGAAGCGAACCACCGCACAGTCCCATCGGCTGTCCTGGCTGGAGCTTCGAAGTTGATGGTTTCACCGGTGGCGAGTGACTGAGCGATGGCTGCACTGAGGTCTTCCTGGTGCATATCTGGCATGAAGGCGGATAGTGGAGAGCCAAAAACCCGTTTTCGTTGAGCCTCGTCGATTGTGTTGGCAAACAAGATATTGCCGTCTAAATCCAGTTCCAGGATCCAACCGGGGACCTGAACGAGTAGTGAATACCAGCGTTTTTCGGCCAGGCGGATTTGGGCAGCCTGTTCTTCTAACTGGCGGTTCAAATTAGCTAATTTCTGCTCGTTATCGCGGGCTCGTTGCAAACTGGTGAAAAGATTGCTGGACAAAAGCCGGGCGATGAATGCAGCCAGGAGAATGATCAGGCTCAGGTAAGCAAAATCCGTCCAGTCGGTGTATATGCTGAGAGGTGATGTCCACAGTCCGCTTACCTCGCCGTGGATCACAAACCCCAACGACAACATGCTGGCGGCAACGATTGTCGCGAAGGCTTTATTCCCCAAGATCAGGCTGGCGACCATAAGCACCACGGCATAAGCCATCATGGTGATGTCGTGAATACCTTGCCCTTTTAGGAGAAGGTTGGTTTGCACCACGAGCATGGTCAGAAGAAAGATGAAACTGGCCTGCCGGGGGTGCCCCGAGCGGGAGAGGATCATAGTCAAAGCCACTGCCCCTGCCGCTACCAGTAAGATGGGGTAGCTGTCGGGTTCGTGATTAAGGATGGATAAGCCTGCTCCAAGGATGAGCGTTGCGAAGAGGGCTGCCTGGACCCAAAGTAACAGTCTCGTCAGCCGGAGAAGGTCTTCATCTCCGGTGGGGGGCGGAAACAGCCATGCACTGACGCGCTTCAGGTCCATGTAATTTTATTTTAATCGCAATTGCCTGGACAGAGACTCCAAATCGACCCGCGAAGTTAGATCGATACTCATGGGGGTGATGGCGACATAGTGTTCGAAGTGCAGCGCATGAACATCAGTGCCGGGCAAAGCTTCTTCCGGCTTAATCCGCACCGTGGCGGCGATGGTGCCCGGCTCGCTGAGACTGCCCTGGCGTACCGGGTAGGGCATGTAGTACCGCGCGCGTGACTGGCGCGTGATCTGCCAGGGCGTTTCGGAGGTGGCGTGGGCCGGAACTTCGATTTTTAGGAAATCGACATCTGGCGGAAGCGGGCTGCGCAGCACCTGCTCGGCCATTTTAACCGCGCATTGAGCCGCGGTCGAAAAGTCCAGGTCATGATAGGTGTAATATTCCTCAATAAACAATTGCAGTGAGACGGCCAGGGCTGGAATGCCGAACGCCGCGGCTTCGATGGCGGCTCCCACCGTGCCCGAGAGGGTTACCCCGCTGCCCACGTTTTCCCCGTAGTTGATGCCCGAGATGACCAAATCGGGGCGGCGGGGGAGAAGCTCGAGGATGGCGTGCAGAACCGCTTGGGCTGGGGTGCCTCCCACCGCGTAGGCGGGATGTTGGCTGCCGTTGACCGGCAGTTGGATGAGATCGATGCGTCCGTCGGAGGTATTGGGCACGCTGCGCCCGGCGCCGGTGGCTTGTTCGCGCGGGGCGGCGATGACAATTTCACCCAGGCTGGCGGCGGCTTCTGCCACGGCCCGCAGGCCTGGCGAATGCACGCCGTCGTCGTTGGTCAACAAAATCAATGGGGGTTGGGTCATGGTTAGGGTAATTGCTCGCAGGCAATGCCATCGTGGTTGGTGTCCAGGGCGGCGTTGCGATAGTCTCCGCAGGCGTTGTAACAGGCCTGAGCGGCCTCCTGGCGGGTGAAATCGGCGCAGGTAAAACTGGTGTCACAGGGGCAGGGCGGCGCAGCTGCGGTCACCCTGGTGGCAGGGTCGTAATTGGGCACTGGCAGGGCCCAGAAACCAACCTTGTCAGCCTGCGCGGCGCGCTCGGCGGCCAAAAAGGTCGCGTCGCAGGCAATGCCGGGCGGGGTGAGGGCAGTGATGGCCATGCCGTCGCGGATGAGTGTGTAGTTGACCAGCGTTTCGCCGACCAGAACATAGCGCAGCAGGGTGCCTTGTGGGTCGTTGTCGTACGAGTCTGCTACCAGGGTGACGGTCTGGCCTTCGACCAGAATCTGGTTGGCGGCCAGCGCCGGTTCTGGCACGCCGGCCAGTTCAACGCCCAAATAGAGTACTTCCTGTTTCTGTCCATCCAAATCTACGCGAATGCGGTTGGCTGCCAGCACTTCCACCACCTGGGCTTGCGTGCGCATGCCAAAGGTGGGCAGACAAGCCGTGGGAGAGGAATCGGTGGTTGGCGCCAGGAGCGGCGTCGTGGGGGTGGGCGGCTCGGCTGTGCGCTCTACCGGGGTGGGCAGAGTGGTGGCAGTGGGCTGCGGAGAAGGCACTGCGGGCAATGGCTCGGCGGGCGCGGGTTGGGTTGGGAGGGCGAGTGGGGTGGATCGGATGTTTGACCACACCAGCCACCCGGCCAGGCCTAAAGCTGCCAGCGCCAAAATACCAAGGGCGACAAGCAGGATGCGTTGAAGGGGAGTCATGGTGCGCACACAGATATTATACCGCAGGCCGAAAGATAGATTTTTAAGATCAAAATTGATTTAGTTGTGGCATAATGAAGGGAACGAGGTTGAACAAACTCATGAAAAGAACATGGCTTACTTTAGCGTTACCTTTACTGATTCCTGCTCTGTTGCTGATGGCTTGTGAGGGGACGCCGGCACAAACTGCCACTGCCCAGGAACTGATCCCGGTGACCGCCGACGGCACGCTCGAACCGGTGGTGTACCTGCCCTTGCTCACCAACCGCTATAATCCCCTGGCTGCCTCGCGCACCGTCAATGTATACTATGCCGATGTGGCCGATGTGCCCGCCGAGAAGATGCACGAGATGTCCATCGTCTGGTTTGGCCAGGTGACCAATAACGAAAACTACGCCGACGTGCGCGTGGGCTATAACAACACTCACCTGTACGTGCGCGTGGGGGTAATTGACCGCTACTTGCAATACGACTCGGCTGAAACCGGGCAAAACATGGAGCAGTACGACGCCTTCACCCTGCTGCTGTCTCGCGACGGCGCGGGGGCATCGGCGCCTACGGCGCAGTCCTACCGCCTGGAGGTGGAGTTCTCGGGAAATACATCCGATCCAATGTCTCAGGCGTATACCGGGAACGGCAGTGGCTGGGTGAGCAACTCCGGCTTGCGCCAGGAGGTGGATGTGAAAACCTCTTACCGCGGGGATGATCTGGTCAAGAATATCAATATTCGCGGTTGGAGCACGCAGTATGATATCCCCTTCTCCAGCCTGGGTCTGAGCGGCAGACCCGCCGACGGCGCCGTGTGGAAGCTGGCGATGATCTTGCACGACCGCGATTCCCTTTCCGCTTCGCCCCTGCCGGTAAAGTTGTGGACCGAGGCGGCTGAGCGCGACATCCCGGCTACCTGGGGCAATTTGCACTTTGGCGTGCCGGGGTACATTCCGCCCATCATGACCAATGTGCGCACCACGACTATCCGTGAAGGGGTCAACGGGGTGGAGGTGCCGGACGCGGACGTGGGCGGCAGCGGCTTGTGCGGCGATATGGTTGATTGGCGCACCGATTGGGCGCTGTGGGGCAATTACAACCAGGGTTTTGAGGGCGATTTAAACGTTTCCAACGAAGCGCAGATGGAACACTGGCCTTGTTATTCAAAGTATTACGTTTCTTTCCCGTTGGGCTCCATTCCCCCTGGCAAAGCGATCCTTTCGGCCACCTTGAATCTCTACCAGTTTGGCGGAGCCGGGTTGGACCAGACCAACGACCCGGTCTATGACTCGCTCATCCAGGTGCTAACCGTGGGCGAGGCGTGGAATGAGGGGACCATCTCGTGGAATACTGCCCCGTTGGCGGTGGAAAATATCAGCCGCGCCTGGGTGCAGGTGGCTGAGACCGATTTGTGCCCGGGAATTGAACGAACCTGGGATGTCAGCCGCGCGGTTGCCCTGGCTTATGAGCAGGGCAAACCGGCGAACCTGGCGCTGTATAGCTCCGAGGCGCCCCAACACACCGGGAAGTATTTTTATTCCAGCGATACGGGCTGCGGCGCGGACGCTCGCCCGACGTTATCCATCCAGTGGGGCGACCCGTGATCTAGCCCAAACGGGCGGCCTTGGCGGCTGCCGCGGCGCGGGTGTGGATGTCCAATTTCTCGAAAATGGACTTGAGGTGGCGTTTGACCGTGTTGGTGGTGATGACCAGCCGTGAGGCAATCTCTTTGTTGGTCATGCCCTGTGCCAGCAGCTCCAGCACCTCCCATTCGCGGTCGGTCAAGCGGTTGAGTTCACCGGCCTGAGCCGGGCCGCTGCTGCGCGCCGCTTGCACCGTCTCCATAAAGGCGCGCCGGTCAAAGTTCTGCTTAGCCAGGTAAGCGAACACTTCGTATTCGGTGAAGGTTTGCTGCACCCCGTCGGGGTCGGCTGTGCCGCTGAGAACGATGGTGGGGATGCGCGCTGTGCGTGAGATGGATAGCAGCCGCCGCCCGTCCTGGGATTCTTCCGGCGAGCCGGGCAGCCCGGGGGTGAGGGTGAGGTCAACGATGGCCAGGTTGAACTTCTCGCGGCGCAGCAGCCCCAGCGCTTCGCCAAACCCAGCCGCGGCATGCACGCGATATCCCGCGCCGCCGAGTAGTTCTGTGAGGATTGAGCGCCAGCCGGCGTCGTCTTCGGCAATCAAGGCTGTGCCGCCGCTGGGTGCCCCGGCGGTGGCAGGAGCTACCGGAGCGGGGGCAGTCGGGGCGCTGGGTTCATTGGGGGTTGGGCTGAGCGGCGGGGGCAGGCGCAGCGCTTTTTGCACCAGCTCGCGGAACTGCGCCCGCGAGAAGGCCTCTTTGCGCAGGCATGAGAAGGCTCCCGCCTCGGTGAGTACATTGACTGCCAACTCCACGGTAGCAAAGCCCGTAAGTAGGATGGCGGCGCAGCCTGGATCAGAGCGGCGCACGGCTTCCAGCACTTGCAAGCCTTCGCGGTTGTGGGGGTCGCTGCCTTCCAGGGATAGATCCAGCACGGCGATGCGGTGAGCGCGGGCGCGGATGAGGGGCAGAGCTTGCTCGAGGGTGGAGGCGGTTTCCACCTGCAGCCCGGCGTCGCTGAGTAGTTCGGTGAGGATGCCTTGCCAGGAGCGGTCGTCTTCCACAACCAATGCCATCAGCGGTGTGTTACTCATGAAAGGTCTCCTTCGGCGCGGGGAAAGCGCA
Source organism: Anaerolineaceae bacterium (assembly GCA_016927865.1). Taxonomy (GTDB): domain Bacteria; phylum Chloroflexota; class Anaerolineae; order Anaerolineales; family Anaerolineaceae; genus Anaerolinea. The sequence goes on along the minus strand of JAFGLU010000017.1, from coordinate 13,124 downwards.
GCCGGAAAGCCGCGCCGCGCGCTCGCCTGCTTTCCACCTCCACCGACCCGCCTAAACGGGTGGTGAGGGTTTTTACCCACCACAGGCCAAAACCGAGCTTGCCGCGGGGTTTTCCGGGCCGGGCCGAAAAATTGAAGTCAAAGATGCGCTCGTGCAGTTCGGGAGGAATGCCGGGACCGTCGTCGATGACACGCGTTTCCACCCACTGCCCCGACAGGCGCCCTTCGATGCGGATCAAGCCACCCTCGGGCATGGCTTCGGCGGCATTGATGAGCAGGTTGACGAACACCAGGGTCAGGGTGCGCTGCCCGGCGATCACGGGGGGCAGGTCATCCAGGCCGCTGGTCTCAATGTGAACCCTGGCAGGCAGGTTGGCGTTTTGTAGCGCCTCGCCCACGCAGGTGGCAATGGCCACCGGGGCGGGGTGAATGGGCTGCAGGTGGGAGAGGTTGAGGCGCACGGTTTCCATGGCTTCGGCGGCCGAGCGCTCGATCTCTGCCAGGTTGTTGGCCAGGTAAGGATCGGCCTCGAGGGCGGGGCGGCACTTGTCCTGAATGCCCTGGATGCGCACCGGGATGGCGCCAACCTTGTTGTTCAGGTGGTGCAGCAGATTGGCGGCGATATCGCCCATGGCGGCAAAGGTCTCGGCGGCACTGCGTTGTTCGCGGCTGGCCTTCAATGCCTCCTGACGAGTGGCGTTTTGCACCGCCAATGCGCCGTATTGGGCCAGGCAGGTGAGCACCTTCTGCTCCCATTCGGCCTGTCCCAGCGGCGCGGCCTGCCGCTCGTCGCTATACAAGCCCAGCGCGCCCACGGCTTCGGCGCCTTCACCGGCGATCATGGGCACGATCAGGGCGCGGGTCCAGGCCTGTTCAACGGCCAGTTCGCTGTAATGGAAACGCGGATCAGCGCGCAGATCGTCGCTGGTCACCGGCTTCCCGGTGCGCACGGCCTGCCCCGTCAGGCTGGCGTACAGCGGCAGGATGGCCCGCCCGCGATCTGGTCCTTTGGCGGCCTCCAGGTTGAGGTGGTCGCCTTCGCGCAGCCAGGCCATGCCCGCTGTGGCGTTGAGCAGCTCACAGGCCAGCTCCACCAGGCGATTCAGCGCCTCGGGTAGGGGCCGGTCCAGAAGCAGTTGGGCGGCTTCCTGCAACGCATCCAGCAGGCGCACTTCCTGGATGGCAACCAGAGCCTGGGTGGCCAGGGATTGCAGCAGCAGGCGATCGTCTTCGTTGAAGGCGTTGACCTGTGGCGACTCCAGATTGATGACCCCTTCCAGGCGGCCGCTGGCGCCTATGAGCGGCACGGCCAGCTCGGAGCGCATCTCCAGATTGGCGTCCAGGGGGTAGTAGACCTGGTTCCACGGCTCAAGGCGCAGGTCGGGAATGCACACCGGCTGGCGGCTGCGCGCCACCCAACTGGTGACGCTGTTGCCCGAGATGGGCAGAGCTTCGACCAGCGGTTGAGAGACCAGGTCGCCGGCCAGGGCGCGGGTATGCAGAATCTCGCCGCTGGGGTCGATCAAGCGCAAAATGCCGTAATGCGCGCCGGTGACCTCCAGGGCCATCTGCAGGATCACCTGGAGGGTCTCTTCCAGGCTGATGCGGGACGAGATGAGCAGCCCGGCGTGGCGCATGCGGTTGAGTTCGTCCTCTTTGCGGGCCAGGCCGCGGTAGGCCGCGTACATCTGGCGCGATTGGAACAACGCCGAAGCGGCCTGCTGGGCCAGGATTCCCAAGATGGCCAGCTCGGCAGGCTGGAAAGTGACCGTTTCGTGCAGGTAAACGTACAGCGCCCCCATGCCTTCACCACCCACCAGCAGGGGCAGGCAGATGCCCGCTTTGGCGCCGGCTTCTTGCCAGGCGGGGTGCAGGATGCACTCGGGGTTCTCAAAAGCAATCACAGGACGGCGCTCGCACAGGGCGATTTGCCCCAGGCCGTTGGCGCGCGGTGCGGTGGTTTGGAAGGCCGCCGCCCATGTTCCCGCAGTAATGCGTGAAGCCAGTTCCAGTGTTCCGTCTGGTCCGCAGGCAAACACCGCTGCCGCCGAGCCCGGCAGGCAAGCCACGGCAGAATCCACTACGCGGCGTAAGGCGGCGTTCAGCCCGCCGGTGTCGCCTGCCTCCAGCGTTTCAATCAGCCGGGCGTTTTCGTGCAGCCCGGCCAGAATGGCTTCGAGATTGCTTTGCATTGGCGTATTATCCCCCACTATGAGCCTGTGAGTCAATGCGCCAATTGGGTAATATGCGAAAAAACCGAATTCTAGGTGTGTGCGGGTGCTTCGCACCCGCACACACCTAGAATTCGGAGATTCTATCTACGTTTATTTCAACGCCAGGACAATCTTTTCGGTGTTGTCCTTCATCATCTCGATGTAGCCGACCGTTTTGCCATCCACGGGCTGGACGGAGTGTGTGGACAGCCCCGTGACCACCTTGACACCTGTTTCGGCGGCAAGCTGCTCGGCAAGCTGCGGGCTGGCGCCCGTCTCCAGGAAGATGGCCGGGGCCCCTTCGGCGCGGATGTGGTCCACCAATTCAGCCATCTGTTGGGCCGAGGGCGCTGCGCCGCTGCTCACACTGGGGATGATCGCGCCGATGATGCGGAAGCCATAACGGTCGGCGAAGTAGCCGAAGGATTCGTGGTTGGTGACCAGCAGACGCCGCTCGGCAGGAATTTGCTGCACCTGCCCAACAATCCAGGCGTCCAGATCGGTCAGGCGCTGGATGTAGGCAGCGGCGTTTTGGGTGTAGGCATCTTTACCGTCGGGGTCGACTTCGATTAGCCCGTCGCGAATGTTTTCGACGTAGTGAATGACCAGGAGGGGGTCCAGCCAGAAGTGCGGATCGTTTTCATGGTCGGGATGCTCTGTATCTTCCTCGTGTTCGTCGTGCTCCGCCTCGCTGGCCGAGGGTTCGCGCGATTCTAGGCCCGCCGCAGCCTCGATGACCAGTTGTTTGCCGCCTGCGTTTTGTAAGATTTCGTCCAGCCATTCCTCCAACCCGCCGCCATTGAGGATGAGCACCTGGCTGTCGGCAATCAAGGCCACGTCTTTGGGAGTGGCTTCAAAGGAGTGCGGGTCCAATCCGGCAGGAATGAGCGTTTGGACCGTCAGGCGATCACCTGCGACTTGCTGAGTGATGTCGGCTAAAAAGCTCTCTACGGCAACCACTTGCAATCCGTCCGTGTCCGGCGCGACGGGCGCACAGCCGCTCAACAGCAAGCCGGCGAAGAGAATCAAGGTGAGGAAATGACGCGTGTTCACAGAAGGGCACTCCTGATAGTTATTGAAAATTATTTTCAATATTGTAATCGGAGTGCTCCGGCTTTGTCAACCTCAAACGGCCAGCGCAGCAGGGCTCAGCGCGGAGAAATCGCCGGCGGAGAGTTTGACTCCGGTCAGGCCGGCGACTTTTTGCGCCGTGATGCTGGTGGTCAGCGCCACCGAATCCATCCCTGCCCGGCGGGCGGCTTCGATGCCCATGAGCGAGTCTTCAAACACCAGGCAGCGCGCCGGAGGCACGCCCAGGCGCTGCGCGGCGATAAGGAATATCTCGGGGTCGGGTTTTCCGCGGGTAATATCATCGGCAGTCACAATGGTATCGAAGTCAAAACGCAGCCCGATGCCCCGCAGGACAAACTCCACGTTTTCCCAATTGGCGGCGGTAGCCACGCCCAGGCGCATTCCGGTTGCGCGGGCCTGTTGTAAGAACTCTACCAGGCCGGGCATGGGGCGCATGTGCGGCAGGTACAGGCGGCGGTAGCGATCCTCTTTCTCTGCCGAGTGAAAGGCGATTTGTTCGTCGGTCAAATCCGCGCCCAGGAACAAGCGGAAGATCTCCGTGTTGATTTTGCCTGCCGTCAGTTCCATGAAGGTGCGCGGGTCGGGGTTTGTGCCCAACTCGGTCAGGTATTCGATCCAGGCATCAGAGTGGAATGACATATTATCCACCAATGTGCCGTCCATGTCGAAGATAAAAGCAGAATAGCGGTTTTCCATAGGGCAGTATTATACCGCGCCCGGGGAGTGGTCGGCGAATGTAGGAGCAATTGTGTGGCAGGGTAGTAGTGGCAGTTCATGAACTACCCCCTACATTCGGACTGGGCGAGGACCGGTAGAACGGCAGCTAACCGTGGAGAGGGTACCGCGCTCTTCGGGCGCCTAAGAAAAAGGTGTTAAGGAGTTTTTGTCGCACTTCGTGCGACAAAAACTCCCGATTTCTTTTTTTAAGGCGGGCAAAGCCCGCCATTCATAACCGACCACGGTTTGGTGCAGTGCTATCCGAGGATCAATCCACCCAAAATGGGTCATATTTTTTCTGATATAATCTCCTCCTATGAAATACCATGTTTGGACCGAGGGCTGCCAGATGAACGTTGCGGATTCGCAGCGCGTGTCCTCTGCGCTCGAGCACCTCGGCTATACCCAAACTTCACAGGCCGAAGAGGCCGATGTCATCGTCTTGAACACTTGCGTGGTGCGCCAATCCGCCGAGAACAAGGCCTATGGGCGCTTGAACTCGATCAAGCCGCTCAAGGAACGCAACCCAAATCTGGTGATCAACCTGATGGGCTGTCTGGTGGGTGTGCGCAGCCACGACGTGCTCAAGAAGCGCTTCCCCTTTGTGGATGTCTTCTCGCCGCCTTCCGACCCGGCCCCCCTAATGGCATTCCTGACCCAATCCGAGGTGCGCGAGATGGAGGTCGACGAGACCGCCACCCGCTATGCCTACATGGACGGCGATTTGGCTCTGCCGGAAGTGGACCGCGGTTCGTTGGTCTCGGGCTTCATCCCGATTGTCTACGGTTGCTCGCACGCCTGCACCTACTGCATCATCCCCTACCGCCGTGGCATCGAGCGCAGCCGCCCGCCGGAAGATATCCTGGCGGAAGCGCGCTCGCTGGTGCGCCAGGGCGTCAAAGAGATCACCCTGTTGGGGCAGATCGTTGACCGTTATGGCAAGGATAATGATGCCTACCCCAACCTGTCCGGGCTGCTCATTCGCTTGAACGAGATCGACGGGTTGCAGCGTATTCGTTTCCTTACCTCGCATCCCAACTACATGACCGATGATCTGTTCGATGCGGTGGCCAACCTGCCCAAGGTCATGCCGCACATCGAGGTGCCCATTCAGGCGGGGAACGACGAGGTGCTGGCGAACATGAAACGCGGCTATACCGCCGAGGATTATCGCAAGCTGGTCGCGCGCCTGCGCGAGCGCATCCCCGGCGTATCCATCGCTACCGATATCATCGTGGGCTTCCCCGGTGAAACCGACGAGCAGTTCATGGACACCTACCGCCTGCTGGACGAGCTGCGCCTGGACGTGGCTCACCTGGCGCGCTACTCCACCCGCCCCGGCACCGTTGCGGCCCGCCGGTTGGGTGATGATGTGCCCGAAGCCGAGAAGATGCGCCGCTTCCGCTTGCTGGAGGAACTGCAAGAACAGGTGATTGGCGAGATCAACGCTCGCTACCTGGGCCAGCGCACCCCGGTGCTGTTCGAGGAAAAGGTCAAGAACCGCTGGAAGGGCCGCACCCCCACCAACAAGCTGGTTTTTGTGGAGAGCCAGGATGATTTGCGCGGGCAGTTGCTGCCCGTCGAGATCACCTGGACCGGCCCCTGGTCGATGATTGGCAAACTCTAGGCCCGCTTTGACCTCCGCTTCACAGGAGTTTCAGGGATGATCGACTTCCATTTCGCCAACCTGAAAGTGTCGCTGACCCGGCGGCAGGTGTTCTTTGTGCTCGTGGGCGGGCTGGTACTCATGGCCCTCGTGGCTGCCGGGGCGGTGTGGTTCATCCGCCGCTCTACCTTTGGGAGCACCTTGCGCGATCAGCGCCTGATTGCCTATTTGAACCATCCCGAAGAGCACCAGGATTGGGTGGTGGAGGCCGGGCAGCGCTGCGGCGATGCGCCCTTCATGATGCCCACCCGTGGCTACATCGGTTACCTGTGGGGCGATTCGTTCCGTCCGTTTCACCGTCATTCCGGGTTGGATATTTTTGCCGGAACCGATCCGGGCCTGACCCCTGTCTATGCAGCCGCGGACAGCTACCTGACCCGTCTGGAAGATTGGAAATCCACCCTCATCCTGCGCGTCCCCGATGACCCGCTCCAGCCGGGGCGCACCATCTGGTTGTATTACACCCACATGGCTGACCCGATGGGCGAGCCGCTGATTGACCCGGCTTTCCCGCCCGGCAGCAGCGAGGTATTTGTGCCTGCCGGGACGCTGCTGGGCTTCCAGGGCAACTTCTCGGGTTCTCTGGGCACACCCACCGGTGTGCACCTGCATTTTTCGATTGTGCTGGATGATGGTCAGGGAAACTTCTTAGACGAGCGTAAGATCGAAAACACCCTGGACCCGTCCCCTTACCTGGGTCTGGCGCTGGATGCGCGCAGCAACAAAGACGGCTTTGGCCTTTGCGCCCCAGAGGAGATTCGCTATGAGCCTCTCCTCGCTCATTGATCTGTCGGGCAAAATCGTTCTGCTTACCGGGGCCGGGCGGGAGCCCGTGCGCAGCCTGGCTGTGGCGCTGGCCCAACGCGGCGCGCGCCTGTCGCTCAGCGATCTGACCCCCTATAACCTGGAAGAAACCGCCGCCGCGGTGCGAGTCGCGGGCGGGCAGGCAGCCTGCCATGTGGCCGACCCGGTCAAGGGTCTGGCGGCGCGAGCGCTTTTTGAGGAAGTGCTGGACGCCTGGGAAGGGCTGGACGCGCTGGTGCTGTGCCCGCGCGCCGAGCCGGTTACTCCGCTGCTGCGCCTGGATGAATGGGACTGGCAGCGAACGTTGGAAGCCAACCTAAGCGCGCCTTTCTTGCTGATGCAAACAACCGGAGCCTGGATGCGCGCCGAAAATCGTCCCGGCTTGTTCATCAACCTTGTTTCCACCGGTCCCGCCGACCCACCCGATGCGCACCGCTTTGCTTTTCAGGCGGCGCAAGCCGGGCTGGCGGCCTTCACGCGCAGCACGGCTCAGGATCTTTGGGCGTATAATATCCGTACATATGGCTTTTACCTGGGCGAACAGCCCGACCCGGCTGGCTTGATTGAAAGCGTTTTGCCGCTCTTTGATCCTGCCGTGCCGGAACCGGTGGGCTCGCTCTGGACGGTTACGCAGCGCAGGAGGGAAGGATGATCTCGTATCGCGAGTTGGTGCAGGGTTTTCGGTTGGCCGGGGTCACCCCCAACCGCCGGTTAATCGTCCACGCGGCCATGTCCTCGTTTGGCGATGAGATCCGCGGCGGAGCCGAGGCCTTGTTGGGGGCCTTGCTGTCTGTCTCGGGCGGGGTCATGGCGCCCACGTTCACCTACAAACCCATGTTAATTCCTGAGGATGGGCCGCAGGCCAATGCCATTACCTACGGCACCGGAGGAGACGCCAACCGCCTGGCCGAGTTCTTTACACCCGAAATGCCCGCCGATGTCACCATGGGCGCGCTGCCTGAGGCCATTCGCCATCATCCCGAGTCGCTGCGCTCGCTGCACCCGTTGCTGTCCTTTGCAGGGGTCGGCGTGGATTCGGCTGTCGACTCACAGACGGTCAACGAGCCTTTGGCGCCGATCGGCGAGTTGGTGCGTCTGGGCGGCGGAGTGCTGCTGATTGGCGTGGATCACACTGTGAACACCAGCATCCATTACGCCGAAGCGCTGGCAGGCCGCAAGCAATTTGTGCGCTGGGCGCTCACCCCGCGCGGCGTGCGTGAATGCCCCGGTTTCCCCGGCTGCTCCGACGGCTTTTTGCAGGCGGGACCGTACCTAGAAGATATCACTACCCGTGCTCAGATTGGCCAGACCGTTCTTCGCTTCATTCCCCTCGAACCAATGATGGTCACCCTGGTGAGCCTGTTGCGGGAGCAGCCCGGCGCGCTGCTGTGCGACCGCGAAGATTGCGGGCGCTGCAACGCCGTGCGCGAGAGCCTTAGCGCAATAAATGAATAAAAACTTCCCTGGAGTTTAGCTTTTTTCCCTCACCCGCGCCGTCAAAGCCCGGCGCGACCTCTCCCAGGGGGAGAGGTGAAGACAAGATGACCTAAATCATGAAAGGACTAAACTCCAGAGGAGAGTTCTTCGCTTTCTTGTGGTTTAACACCATCTGCCGTAGTACCACAGCATTCCAATCAGGTTTACCGCAATGCCGAATACGATTAGTCCAATCATCAAGGCTGATACGCGTTTCCGGCTGCCCAATGCCATCAGGCACACCAGCGGAAGCATGAAATCCATGCTGAAGCGGTAACCAAACTGGCTGTAACCGGTGTTGTAGTATAGGAGCAACAATAGCACGGTTGCGACCAGGCTGGCCCACGCGCCCAGCACCCAGGGCTGCTTGCCGCGGGCGCGGAAGGCGTATACCAGGGCAGGCCCGGTTAGCAACAAACTCATCCCCCACGGATCGGGAGCCCAGCGCCCGCAAGTTTCATCGAAGACCGGCAGGGCCAACAGCATGGAATGCAGGTTGCGCGGGATGAACACCAGGTTGAACTGGCCGTATTGGGCCAACTCCTCGCGCACCAGGTTGAGCACATTCATCTCCAGGTAGCCGAAATCGAAAGGGTTGTGGAAGCGCGCCGCGTTATAGGCCAGCAGCCCGGCCACCGCGAGCGCTACCGGAACAGCGGAAGCAGCCGTCCAGGTGGCAATTTTGCGCAGGTCCGGCGCCTGCCCGCGGTCCTTCTCGCGCTGCAGCCAGATGGCCAGCAGGAAGGGCCACATGAGGAACACGTTGGGCCGGGCCAGCATGGCCAATGCCAGCCCGCTGCCGGCCAGCCAGGGCGAGCCGCTAGCAACAGCCGCAAAAACCGCCCCCGCCAGGAAGGCGGTCGTTAACACCTGGCTGATGTAGGTCACGCTGCCGCCCAGAGTGAGCTGCCACAGGGCCGTGCTGAAGGTGAAAAATGCCGTGATCCACAGGTTTCCGTGGGTGTTGAGCTGGGTCCAGCCTTGTTTTGAGAACGCATCCAGGGTCAAAAAGACCAGCGCAGCGCTTAAAGCGGCGTAGAGAATCGAGAAGGCCACTGTATTAACACCGGCAAATCCTTCCAGGGCCACCTCGGGCAGCATGAGCAGCGCCCCCAGCGGCGGGAAAGCCACGTACCAGCGATCTTCGAAGTAGGTCAAATCCAGGGTGCGGGGCGGGTCGATCAGGTACATGCGCCCTTCCAGGAAGGCTTCGGCCAGCTCGGGGAAGTAGGCTTTGGGCTGCGGGGCGTACCGCTCCAGCAGAATGGCGTTGGCTGCGAGCAGCATCCAGACAGCGGCGAACACCCCGGCGGCGATGAACAGGGAGCGGCGCTGGGCGATGAAGTGCGAGATACGTGTGTTCATGGCAGAGATATTATACAAAAAATTAACGATAAACCGGATAAACGTGGGTATAATGAACAAAAAACCCTAAGGGTCTCTTCTAAACCCTAAGGGTCTTTAAGACCCTTAGGGTTTTATAACAGCAACAGCAGGAGGATTTTTGATGAGCAGCTATGATGTCGTCGTCATTGGAGCTGGGCCGGGCGGATATGTTTCCGCCATCCGCGCGTCGCAATTAGGCCTCAAGGCCGCCATCGTCGATAAGCAGTGGTTGGGGGGCGTGTGCCTGAACGTTGGCTGCATTCCTTCCAAAGCCTTGCTCAGAAACGCCGAAGTGGCCCACCTGCTGCGCGAGCGCGGTAAGGATTTTGGTTTCTCCTTTGATAACCTCAAACTGGACTACTCCGCCGCTGTCAAGCGCAGCCGTCAGGTGTCGGATCGCCTGACCAAGGGCGTGGGTTTCCTGATGAAGAAGAACAATGTTGATGTGCACATGGGCACCGCTTTCATCTCTGCGCGCGACACGGTTCAGGTGACTGACAAAGATGGCAAGGTGAGCGAACTTAAAGCGAAGAATATCATCCTTGCCACTGGCGCGACCGCCGCGAGCATCCCAGGCGTGGAGGTGGATGGGCAAAAGGTGGTCACCTATTGGGAGGCCATTTTGCAGAACCACCTGCCCAAGTCGGTGGTCATCATCGGCGGTGGGGCCATCGGCGTGGAGTTTGCCACCGTATGGAGCTCTTACGGCACGCAGGTGACCATCGTCGAGATGCTCCCGCGCATCATCCCGCTGGAAGATGAGGAAGTCAGCGTGGAGCTGGGCAAGGCTTTCCAAAAGCGTGGCATTCAGGTGCTGGCCGGTCACAAGGTGCTCTCGGTGGAGAAAACCGAAGCGGGCGTGACGGTCAAGGTCTCGGGGCCGGATGGCGAAAAGGTGCTGGAGGCGGATCAGGCTTTGATGTCCATCGGCTTTAAACCTAACAGCAAGGGCCTGGGCCTTGAAGAATTGGGTGTGACCATTGGCCCGCGCGGCTTTGTTGAGGTGGATGAGCGTATGGCGACGAATGTGCCCGGCATCTGGGCCATCGGCGATGTGACCGGCAAGTTCCTCCTGGCGCATGTGGCCTCGGCGATGGGCGTCATCGCCGCCGAGAATATTGCCGGGGTTGAAACCGTGACCATCGACTACCGCATGGTGCCCCGTGCCACCTACTGCCAGCCGCAGGTCGCCTCCTTTGGTTTGACCGAAGCGCAGGCCAAAGAAGCCGGTCACGAGGTCAAGACCGGACGTTTTGCCTTCCAGCCTAACGGCAAGGCCCTGGGATTGGGTGATTACGCCGGGTTTGTCAAGTTGGTCGTGGACGCCAAATACGGCGAGCTGCTGGGCGCGCACATGATTGGCCCCGAGGTGACCGAGTTGCTGCCCGAGCTGACCCTGGCACAGCGCGGCGAGATGACCGTGGCCGAAATTGCCCGCAACATCCATGCCCACCCCACCTTGAGCGAGGTGATCATGGAGGCGGCCGAAGCCGCCCTGGGCCACCCCATTCACGGGTAAATTACAAGCAAAAACAAAGAGAGGCAGCGCGAAGGCGCTGCCTCTCTTTGTTTTTGCTGCTTTTCCACCAAGGGTGGGGGCTTAGATCATAAAATCTTCGCCCTTCCACATCCCCTCGCTCACCTGCTGCGGGTCGGGATGACCGTCGTGATGGTGGTGACCGTTGTTGCCGTTGTCTTTGGTGTGATTCACCAACAACGTCTTCAGATTAAACTCGATCCGCTCCAGGCGGTCGCTGCTGCCCACCAGCACGGGGTGCTCGTCCAGGCTCTCTAGCTTTTGTTCCAACTGCTGGGTGCGCTCCAACAGGGCCGCCAGGGTGATGTTGATCGTATCGGGCAGCACGCCGTGATTCAAGTCCACGCCCTCGGCACGCGGCTTACTGCGCACCACAACCTGTCCCGGCACGCCCACCACCACCGAGTTCGGCGGAACCGGCTTGACCACCACGGCGTTCGCGCCAATGCGGCTGCCCGCGCCGATGGTGATGGCCCCCAGGATCTTGGCTCCCGCGCCCACCACCACGTTGTCTTCCAGGGTGGGGTGGCGCTTGCCCTTCTCCAGGGCGGTGCCGCCCAGCGTCACACCGTGATACAGGGTTACGTTTTCGCCAATTTCGGCTGTCTCGCCAATCACCACGCCCATGCCGTGATCGATAAAGAAGCGCCTAGAAATTTTTGCGCCAGGGTGGATCTCGATGCCGGTCATGAAGCGCATGAAATGAGAAAGCCAGCGCCCCAGCAGTTTGGCCTTGTGATTCCACAGCCAGTGTGCCACCCGGTAGCCCCAAATGGCATGCAGGCCGGGGTAGGACATCAAAATTTCTAGCGTACTGCGCGCCGCCGGGTCGCGTTCGAACACCGAGCGGATGTCATCTTTGGCTAAAGCAAAAAACTTAATCATTGTTCCCTCCCAAATTCTCCCAATTCCCCTAATCTGCCAGGTCGGCGAACAACGGTGTACTCAGATAGCGCTCGCCAAAGGAAGGGATAATCACCACGATGAGCTTGCCGGCGTTTTCGGGCCGTTTGGCAACTTGCAGCGCGGCCCAGGTGGCAGCCCCTGAGGAGATACCTACCAGCAAACCTTCCTCTTTAGCCATCGCCCGGGCAGTGGCAAAGGCATCATCGGCCTTCACCCGCACAATTTCATCGTAAATCTTAGTGTTCAGCACGTCCGGGACAAAGCCCGCGCCGATACCCTGGATGGGGTGGGGGCCTTTCGTGCCGCCCGAGAGCACCGGAGAGGCGTCCGGTTCGACTGCGATCATCTGCACTGCGGGTTTGCGCGCCTTGAGCACCTCACCGATGCCGGTGATGGTGCCGCCGGTGCCGATGCCCGACACGACGAAGTCTACCTTGCCATCTGTGTCGTGCCAGATTTCTTCGGCGGTGGTCTTGCGGTGAATCTCGGGGTTGGCCGGGTTCTTGAACTGCTGCGGGATCAGGTAGCGTGAGTCGGCGGCAGCCAGCTCTTCGGCCTTGCGGATCGCGCCGCCCATGCCCTCGCTGCCGGGGGTCAGGATCAGCTCGGCCCCGTAGGCGCGCAGCAACATGCGCCGCTCTTTGCTCATGGTTTCGGGCATGATCAGCGTGCATTTGTATCCGCGCGCCGCGCACACAAAGGCCAGCGCGATGCCCGTGTTGCCGCTGGTGGGCTCTAGGAAGATGGTGTCAGACGTGACCAGTCCGGCTTTTTCAGCCGCATCCACCATGGCCGCGCCGATGCGGTCCTTCACGCTGTGGGCCGGGTTGAAGAATTCGAGCTTGGCTGCCACGGTGGCAACGCTGCCCTCGGTCAGGCGATTCAGGCGCACCAGAGGGGTGTTGCCAATCAATTCGGTTACATTGTTTGCGATACGCATCAGAAAGTCTCCTCGAAAAAGTTAAATAAAAACGGCCGGCAGAGATAACAAAAGCAGCGGATAACCGCCTCACGCTTCATTCGTAGAATGTGCGGGGCTGTGTACCGCTGCCTTCGTCCTGCCGGCCGTGGTTGGCCTTGGGTGGGTTAACGAGGCAGGGACACCAGGCCCCGCCTCAGACACATGCAATTGAATTTCATCATTTCTCCAAAGTTTATCACTTAGGTCAACTTACTCCCCAAGTATAGCCTGGATTCTTTCGATGTCAAGGGGAATTTTTATGGCTTGTATAAGAAAAATGGTAACTGCTCAGGCTGGTGAATCCAGCCGAGCCTGAAGAAAAGGAGGAACAAAAGGGGATCCCGATACAGCCATCTGCAAGACATCC
>JAFGLU010000016.1 GCA_016927865.1 Anaerolineaceae bacterium | reverse complement strand
GTTGTTTTTTCGTCGCTCAGGCTGGTCACCTCGACCTGTTCCGCCTGCCTGGAAAGTTGTTTTAAGAGTTCCATTGTATTCTCCTCCGCGTGGTCCGCGGTTATTCTCCGCCAATGGTCACGTTCTGGATGCGAATATGGGGAGCGCCCATTCCTACCGGCAGTGGGTATTGATTGCCTTTCCCGCATCCGCCGCTGGTAAAGGCCCATTTGAAGTCATTGCCGATAGCGTCGATATTCTCCAGCGTCGAGAAAAGGTTGCCTGCCAGGATCACATCCTTAACCATTTCGGCAATCTGCCCGTCGCGGATCATATACGCATAACCGGAACTGAACGAGAAGTTTTCGAGTTGCGTTTGACCGCCGTAAGCATCGCAAGCGTAAATACCCAGTTTGATATCTTTAATCATTTCCTCGAAAGGCGTGGCGCCGTTGTCGATGGCAGTGTTTGTCATCCGGACAATGGGCGGGAAGCGGTAGTTGATGGCGCGTGCATTTCCAGAGGGCTGCTCTCCCATCTTAGCGGCAGTTTCGCGCGAGTGTAACCGCCCCACCAGGACGCCGTCCTTGATCAGCCAGTTGCGCCTGCCGGGCGTACCTTCATCGTCATAGAGCGTCGTTCCGCGTAATCCGGAAATAGAGCCGTCATCATAAACGTGCAGCAAGTCTTTCCCAAACCGCCGCCCCAAAACCATCATTTCTTGCGCTTTTGGGTTTTCATAAACAAAATCGGACTCGGATAGATGTCCAAAGGCTTCATGGATGAACACGCCGGCCAGCAATGGATCAAGGACCACCGGGTAAACACCGCCTTTCACCGGCCTGGCCGAGAGCAGATCAACCGCCTGCCGGGCAGCTTTGAGTGCAAGCTCATCTTTTTCGAGGACATATTCAAACCCAAACGGCCCGGCATCGGTCTCGTAAGCTTGCTGGATATTATCTCCATCCCGGGCGATGGCTGCTGCCACAACAGCTACACTGGGGCGCTCGGTTTCTATATAAGTGCCCTGTGAGTTGGCTAAAATGACCCGGCTGAGCGAGTCGGAGTATACCGCATAGGTGTCAATGATTCGCTCGCTGTATCCACGCATTACTTCGTTGTAGCGTTCGGCAAGGGATTTCTTTTCGGCCAGCGACACATCGCGGAAATCACGTTCAAGGTTGGCGGGGATGGTTGTATCGACAGGCTCGACTTCTACCAGTTCAATAGGCTCAGGACTGGATGCTACCAGGGCGCACTGGTAGGCCTGCTCGACTTTGTTGGCCAGGTCTTCCAGGTTGTTAAAAGTCGCAACGCCCCAACCTTTATTTTTGATCAGGGAGCGAACAATCCCGCCTTTATCCAAGACCGAGCCAATATTCTCCAGGTCTTTTCCTTGGAACACGACGCGCGTCGATTCTTTCTCTTCAAGCCGGATTTCGGTGTAATCCGCTTTGCTGAGTCGGAGCGCTTCTTGAATTTGTTGTCTCACGGGGTCCTCCTCGTTGGAACCATACTATGTTTTGATTGTACAGCTTTTCAGGCAGAGTGATTTGTGGATTCATAAGAAATCGGCGAGGTGAAATCCGCAGTTTGTTCACAGCACAGCCGACCGTCAAAATGAATCTAAGCCGCTGGTATCGCAAATAATGATAAGCGGATACTGGCGAGAAAAGCAGATTCAGGCCTGCTTGGTATTCTCTGAAGGTTTGGCGTGATTGAGCCGTTGCCGGATACTGTCAATCGACACCAATTCACCGCTTTCATCTTCTACCGACCAGCATTCCCAGCCATTGCTGGGCGCGCCGCTGAGGTGCAGGGCTGTTTGATGGATGGAGCCGGTGAAATCTCCGGCGCGCAGGTGCCCGTTGGCGAGGATCAGCGCGGGCTGGGCGCGGTCACCTTTGAAGTACAGGGTCTGCCCGGGGCGCAGCAGCCCGGTTTCAACCAGGGCGGCAAAGCGAAGGCGTTCTTCCCGCTTGCGGTGGGTGCGCCGGGGCAGTTCCAGGGACTCGAGTGGAGCAGGTTGCACCTGGGCGATGCGCTCCTGGGCAAGTGTGATGTATTTTTCTTCCTGCTCAACGCCGATCCAATGCCGCCCCAACAGGCGCGCTACCGCGCCGGTGGTGCCGGTGCCGAAGAAGGGGTCCAGGACCACATCGTCGGGGTGGCTGGCTGCCATGATGACCCGGTACAGCAGCGCAATTGGCTTCTGGGTAGAGTGGGCTTTTTGCCCATTCACCCGCGCCCGCTCTGGGCCAGAGCAAATCGGCAGTCGCCAGTCGGATCGCATTTGCAGGCCTTCATTGATGGCTTTCATGCTCTGGTAGTTGAAGGTGTAGCGGGCTGCCTTTGATTTTACCGCCCAGATGAGCGTTTCATGGGCGTTGGTGAAGCGCACCCCGCGGAAGTTGGGCATGGGGTTGTCTTTGACCCAGGCGATGTCATTGAGGATCCAGAAACCTAGATCTTGCAGGATGGCGCCGATGCGGTAAATGTTGTGGTAGGTGCCGATGACCCACAGCGAGGCGTTGTCTTTCATCACCCGGCGGCTGGCTTCCAGCCAGGAGCGAGTGAAAGCGTCATACTCGGCAAAGCCCGAAAATTGGTCCCAGGCATCGTTGACTGCATCGACGCGGGTGTTGTTGGGGCGGTAAAGCTGCTGCTGGAGCTGAAGGTTGTAGGGCGGGTCGGCAAAGACCAGGTCGATGGATTTTTCGGGCAGATTGCCCAGCACCTGGCGACAGTCACCGGGCAGGATTTGGTCGAGGGGCAGCGGGGAAGCGGGAGAGGGGAATGCCATGATGGTTAATTGTACAATGAAAATGCCTGGCTAGGTGTGCTGTTCGCGAACTAGGGAAGCGGATAAACAAAAAGTCAAAAGATAGTCCGGTTCAACCTGAGTCAGGTATTAACTTGACAGTTTAACGTATCACTGTTATAATAACAGTGAAATATAACAGTGTGGAGATTGATATGAACGAACGTAGTTATGATATTCAAGAGCTGGTGGCCGAAAGCGGGACACCGCGCCGGACGATCCACTTCTATACCCAGCAGGGCATTCTGCCTCCGCCGCAAGGCGCTGGGCTGGCGGCGCGATATGGCGAGGAGCATCTCCTGCGCCTGCGCCTGATCCCGCTGCTGCGCCGAAGGGGCATGCGCCTGGACCAAATCCGCGCGGAATTCGCCCGGCTGGACGCAGCCGGCATGAAAGCCCTGCTGGACGAAAGCCCAATCCCGCTGTCCGTGCCGCAACCAACCCCGAGCCCGGCACTGCCGACCGGGCAGGCCAGTGTGCGCTACGACCTGGGAGACGGGATTGTGTTGTATGCCCCTGCGCATTTATCCCTGGCAGGACAAGCTCGCCTGAGCCGCATTCTGCGCGCCGCGTTTGCCCGCCGGTTTCCTGTGATGCCCATGAATGGGGCCAAATCTGCCGCGGATGGCGCGACAGAAGACGAAGAAGCATAAATTAGGATTGTTTTTTTCTGGAGGTTTGCATGTCTCATCCTGTTAACCAACCAACCGTTCTGATGGGCCAAATTGTGCTGGTGGATTCGTTTGCCAGCGCTCTGCCGCTGGAACACACGGATGTCACGGCGCAAGTGAGCGGGCCGCTGGCCAGCGTGGCGGTAACTCAACGTTTTGGTAATCCCCTTGAGGCGGCTGCGGAACTGGAATATTTATTTCCGCTGCCCCACGAAGGCGCGATCACTGCTTTTGAACTGCGCCTGGGCGAGCGCGTGATCCGGGCTGACTTGCATGAGATTGAAGTTGCACGGAAGAAGTTTGAAGAAGCGCGAGATGAAGGAAAGCGCGCCGGGTTGCTGGAACAGCGCCGCCCCAATCTATTTGGGGTACGCCTGACCAACGTGCAGCCGGGTGAAACCGTGCTGACAACCGTGCGCTACCAACAGCGGGTGAAGTTCGACGCTGACGGTTACGAATTCGTTTACCCGATGGGGCTGACGCCTCGCTATACACAACCAGGTTACCCGCAAGAAGGCCAGGAGGTGAGCGCGCCGGTGGCGCAGCCGGGAGAGAAGATTGGCCCGGTGGAGATTAGCTTGAGCGTGGACGCGGGTGTGCAGGCGGGCGAGCCGACCAGCCCCTCGCATCCGATCGAGACAACCCGCCTGGATGAGCGTCGCTTTCAGGTGCGTTTGGCGGGCGACCAGATCCCTGACCGTGACTTTGTGCTGCGTTACACGGTGAGCGGGGCGGACATTCGCCCGGCAGCCTGGACGAGCGAGCATAAAGACGGGAATTTCTTCCTGGCAACTTTGATCCCGCCAACACCAGAGACGGATGTAGAGGTCCCGCCGCGTGAGTTCATCTTTGTGCTGGACCGCTCCGGCTCGATGAACGGGGGGCCCATCATGCAAGCACGCAATGCGCTGCGGGCCTGCCTGCGCGTGCTGGGCACGGAGGACAACTTCCGCATTTTGCTATTTGACCACGAACTGGAATGGTACCAGGCAGAGCCCAGCAAGGTGACTCAGGCGGATGTGGACTCGGCGGACGCATTCCTGGCTTGTGTGGATGCGCGCGGGGGTACTGAGATCATCTCGGCCCTGAAAGCTGCTCTGACCATTCCTGCCGATCCGCGCCGTACGCGGCTGGTGGTCTTTTTGACCGACGGAGCTGTTTCGGCAGAAGGGCGGGCGCTGGAAAACTTGGTTGCCGATTTGGGCAATGCGCGGGTGTTCACCTTTGGTATTGGGCCGTCCGTCAACCGGGCGCTGCTCGGCAAGATGGCCTCACTGGGCCGCGGTGCTGCCGAGTTTCTTCAGGCGGAAGAAGATATTGAGGGGGCCATCATCCGCTTCCAGGACCGGGTGTCTATGCCTGTATTGACCGACCTGAGCATCGAGTGGAAGAACGGCAAGGCCTGGGATGTCTACCCAAGCCTGCTGCCCGATTTGTATATCGGCCAGCCGTTGGAGATTTGCGGGCGAGTGAAAGCGACCTGGGGCAAGCCGCCCAAGGTGATCATTCGCGGCAAGCGGGCCGGGCAGGCGGTTGAGTTTGCGCTGGAATTACCGGGCGCCTCGGCTGTGGACGCCTCGATTGGGCGAGCCTGGGCCAGAGCCCGGGTGGATGATTTGCTGGATCGCATGATGCTGGAACCCAAAGAGAGTGAATCGCTGCGTGCCAGTGTTATCAGCGTGGCGTTGGAATTCGGTTTGGTTACTCCCTTTACGGCTTTTGTGGTGGTAGATGAGCACATCACCGATGGTGGAAAGCCCACACTGGTGCGCGTGGCGCAGCCGCTGCCGGCTGGGTTGGACTTTGGCGGTTTTGCACCGCCGCCTTCAGCGATGCCGATGGCTGCCAGTCTTAAGTCGATGGCCAGTCCGCGCATGCGGTACACAGGGGGCAGGGTCATGCGCAGCATGGCGGCAGACGCGTCACAGGTCGATGGCTTTGCCGCTCCTTTGGTCAGAGAATCGGCGCCGATGCAGGATGCTGCTCCGGTTGCGCCGCGCACGCGGGAAGAGGTTTTGCGCTGGCTGGGACGAACTCAGCGGGTGGATGGAAGCTGGGAGGGCAGCCTGGAGTTCACCGCAGCGGCGGTACTGGCCTTTGTGCGGGCCGGATATACGACCCGCAGTGGCCCCTTCCGCGTGGTGGTGAAGCGAGCAGCGCAGTGGTTGGTGCAGGTCCGCGGAGATGGATGGGAGGCTTTCTTGCGCTGGCGCGCGCTGAACGAACTGGCCCTGACAACTGGTGAGTCTGGTTGGACGCAGCAAGCCGACGAATTGCGGGCGCAGTTGCCCGTGCCGCAAGGGACCTTGGAAGAGGCTGCGCTGGATGGAAAGACCACCGGTCCGCTCGGCGGGCTGGATGGGTTGCGCCTGGCGGCTTTGGCGACCAAACCGAGCCCGGTGGCGCTGGCGGAGCCGGCAGAAGATTTGTGGCGAGTGTGGCACGCGGCTACGCTGCCGAAATAGGTTCCAAAGGTCCCGAATTAACAGTGATAGCGGGGTGCGAAGCACCCCGCTATCACTGTTAATCAATGAGCAGCGGTAGCTGGTTTATGGATAGGTGCTGTTCCAGAACCAGTTATAGCTGAAGTAGCCTGAAGCGGACGATTGCAGGCGGATGGCGATGCGCGTCTGGCCTTTCATCGAGGCAGGAATGTCAAAGGTGAAGGTTAGCGCGCCGCCGCCGCCCGAATTGACCGTGGTGACATAGGTGCCGCCGATGCCTGCCGTGCCGTAGTAGTTCATATAGACGTCAAAAGTGTCGTTGGCAGGGAAATTATTGGTCACCACCGTCACAGTGCTGTCCTGGGCCACGGCCTGAATGAAAATGGTGGGAATCACGCCTGGCGGAAGGGAAACAACCGGCGTGCCGGGCGCAGTGGTCGGCACGGGGGTAGGTGAGGTGCCGCCCGTGGTGTTGTTCCAGAACCAGTTGTAGGCGTAATACGGCGACTTGACCGATTGCAAGCGGATGGCAATTCGATCCAGACCCTTGAGCGAATCGGGGATGGAGAAGGTGAAGTCCAGCGTTCCACCTGCGCCAGAATCGACCTCGGTGATGAGCAAACCGGCTACGCCGAGCGTGCCGTAGTAGTTCATCAGCACTTGAAATTTGTCATTGGCGGGGAAGTCGTAGGTGCGAATGCTGACCTTGCTGTCGGTTTCGACGCTGGTGATGTTGAAAGTGGGAATGCCGGTGATGGGGGTGACGCCAGACCCTGGATCGGGGACTGGGGCCGCGCTGCCGCAGGTGTTCCAGAACCAGTTGTAGCTGTAGTAGCCCGTGGCGGTGTTCTCCAGGCGGATGGCGATGCGCTGCGAACCTTTGAGGAAGGCAGGGATGTCAAACGTCCAAGCCAACGCGCCGCCGCCGCCGGAGTTCACCGTAGCGACCTGAGTGCCGCCGACGCCCAGCGTACCGTAGTAATTCATCAGCACCGCGAAATCAAGGTTAGCAGGGAAGTAATCCGTGCTAATCTTGACCGACTCGTCGCATTTTACATCGACGATGTAGATGAGTGGGATGGCAGAGGGAGACGGCGCGCTTATCGCACTGGACCAGCTTCCGCCTGCCAAAAAGAACGCCAGCAGTAGTGTGATGGCGGTTTGAAAAACACGTTTTTGCATCATCAAGAGCCTCCTCAGTTCAAGAGTAGAACCACCCTGCGTTAAAAGAACGATTTCCTCATTCGTCTGACGAGGAATCGGGCCGATCTTGAGAAGCGCTGCGAATGGCGAGGATGATCATGAGTACCATGAAGGCTACAACGACCAACCCGCCACACAGAAAGAAGATGGATTTTGCCCACCCCGAATCATAAAACACAGACAGCACTGTGACCTGCAGGTTAATCCAGGGGTGGACCCAATCAATGAAGTTCACGTTTGCCCGCCTAACTTTAATAATCTTGACCGATTATTTAATGATTATAACAAAAGTCAATGACGAATGCACGAAAAAGCTGGCTCTTTGAGAGTTGCCGTGGTAGATACCGGAAAATGTGGATTTCACTATGCCGTTTCCCAATGAACCAAAAAGTTGCCAGGGAACTTGCCTTCAGGTATACTAACCGGCGGAGGGTGGCATGACGACTCACTGGTATGCATACCAATCGAAGCCAAATAAGGAAGAAGCGCTGGTTGAGCAGCTGCGCGCGCGGGATATCGAAACCTACTACCCCTGGATTCGGGTCAACCCGGTCAATCCCCGGGCCCGAAGGGCGCGCGCATACTTTCCTGGCTATGTGTTCATTCGGGTCGATCTGGGCGAGATCGGTATTTCCGCCATTCAATTCATCCCCTTTGCGCGTGGGCTGGTTAGCTTTGACCAGGAGCCTGCCATTGTCCCCGATCATCTGCTGGCGGCAATTCGCAAGCGGGTGGAAGAGGTGAACGCAGGGGGCGGGGCGGAGTTTGAGGGGTTGACCGAGGGCGCGCCCATTTATATTTACGACGGTCCCTTTCAGGGCTATGAGGGCATTTTTGACACGCGCCTTTCGGGCAGTGAACGGGTGCGCGTGTTGGTTCAACTGTTGAGCAAGCGCCTGGTGCCGGTGGAGTTGGGGGTTGGGCAGGTGCGCCCGGCGGCGAAGAAATCTTCGCGGCGTTAAATTTCTTCTTTAGGAAACCACTCAGCGTGTGGGGAAAGTTTCCGAATTGGCTGTGGTTCAGTAAGCACCGTTTTGTAGGCAAGCTGTAAACTTCACTCAGGTTGGAATAGGGCATAATCAAGGTGGCAGGAATCTTTCCTCTAACCTTATTTTCGCTTTGCTGGAGGGCGGTAATGACTAAGCCAAACCTGACTCAGGTAAGAACAGCTCCTCTTTTCCGGGGCATGACCATTCTGTTGTTGGCGGTTTTATTCGTAAACCTGGTATCTCCCATCTCGTCCGTAAAGGCGGCGGTCAGCCCGCCGGTGTTCCTGCTCAAGTGGGGTGCGTACGGTGTAGCCAACGGTGAATTTGACACGCCGATGGGCATTGCCGTGAACACCAGCCTGGAGCGGGTGTATGTGGTTGACTCGTTCAATAACCGCATTCAATATTTCGACACGAACGGGGTTTACGGCGGACAAGCCGGGACGTATGGCTTCGGCGCTGGGGAGTTCAATTGGCCTCAGGGCATCACGATTAATCAAAGCACGGGGCAGGTTTACCTGGCCGATACCATCAACAGCCGCGTGCAGGTCTTTGATCAGAACCTGGGCAATCCGCAAGCGTTTGGTTCATACGGTACCGCGGACGGGCAGTTCAAGCGGCCCTACGACGTGGCTGTAGACTCGGCTGGCAACTATTATGTGGCCGATACTTTTAATCACCGCATTCAGAAATTTAGCGGCAGCGACAACAGTTTCATAATGAAATTCGGCTCATATGGTAACGGAGATGGGCAATTTGTCCGGCCGTGCGGGGTAGTTGTGGATTCGGTGGGCAATATCTATGTCATCGATGAAATGCACCGTGTGCAGAAATTTGACGCTTCGGGCACCTACCTCTCCTCCTGGGGCTCTTTTGGCCAGGCTGAAGGGCAGTTTAATACGCCGCGCGACATTGACTTTGACAGCGCGGGGAATATCTATGTGGCCGATACTGGCAACCAGCGCATTCAAAAATTTACCAGCGCCGGGGTGTTTGTCTCCCAGTGGGGCGGGTACGGCACTGCCAACGGGCAGTTCAATAATCCTTGGGGCGTGGTAGCTCTAGGGAGTGATGAAGTTTTTGTGGCCGATACGGACAACAACCGCGTGCAGCGCTTTGAGACCAATCAGGCGCCCACCGATATCAGTTTGACCCCGGCGACGGTGTATGAGAATCGTTCGGCGGGCACGTTGGTTGGGGCGCTGGCGGCGGTGGATGCCAATTTGGGCGATACATTCACCTTTGCTCTTGTCGCTGGAGGCGGCGACACGGACAACGCGGCTTTTGCCTTGACCGGCCCAACTCTGGTAACTGCGCAGACCTTTGACTTTGAAACGCGCTCGTTGTATACCATCCGCGTTCGGGTCACCGACAGCGGCGGCATGACCTACGAAGAAGCGCTGACCGTGACGATCGTTAATGATAACGATGCGCCGACGGTGAGTGGTGGGCCGTTCTCGGTGGATGAGAACTCAGCCACTGGAACACTAGTAGGCACCCCAGTGGTGGCATATGATCAGGACGCCACCAACGCCAGCTTTACCTATGCGATCACAGGTGGAAATACGAGCAATGCTTTCAGCATCAACGCTTCGGGGCAGATTATTGTTAATAACAGCGATGCGTTAGATTACGAGGTTACGCAGAGTTTCTCCCTGACCGTGCAGGTGACCGACGACGGCAGCCCGACCGGCACACCAATGAGCGGCACCGGCACCGTCATTGTGAACGTCAACCCGGTCAATGACCCACCGACGGTGATCGGTTTCAGCACCAGTATCCCCGAGAATAGTGACAACGGCACGGCAGTGGGGACGGCGGTGGGTAGCGACCCGGATGGCGACACCTTGACCTACAGCATAACGGGTGGGAATGGATTGGGTGGCTTTGCGATTAATCCTAACAACGGTGCAGTCACAGTGGCGAATAGTGCAGTTCTGGACCGGGAGACGACGCCTAGCTTTACCCTGACGGTAACGGTGACGGACAACGGCACGCCGGAGCTTTCGGCAAGCGCGACGGCGACCATCACCCTGACGGATGTGAATGAGTTTAACCCGGTGATGAACGACGAGGCCTGGAACCTACCCGAAAACAGCCCTGTGGACACGGTTGTGGGATCGATGAGCGCTACGGATGGCGATACGGGCAGCACGTTCACCTATGTGATCACTGCCGGGAACGGCTCGGGGGCTTTTGCGATCAACTCCACCACAGGAGCGATCAGGGTGGCCAACAGCAGCCCGCTGGATATGGAAACCACTCCGACTTTTGTGTTGACTGTTGAGGTGACAGACAGCGGCTCGCTTGCGCTCACCGATACCGCCACAGCGACGGTCACCCTGACGAACGTCAACGAGGCTCCGAGCGTGCTCGCGCAGAGCATGAGCGTCCCTGAGAACAGCGCCAACGGAACCAGCGTGGGGACGGTCTCGGTTGTCGATGTGGACAGCAGCGCCTGGACGTTCACCGTCACGGGTGGAACGGGCTCCAGCTACTTTGCTGTGGCAAGCGACACGGGCGCGGTAACTGTTACCGACGGCACCGCATTGAACTTTGAGAGCAGCACCCCTTCATACACCTTGATTGTACAGGCGACGGATGGCGGTGGTTTGAGCGGCAGCGGCACGGTGACGATAAACCTAACAGACGTCAATGAAAACCCGAGTGTGCCTGCGCAGACCTTGTCTGTTCCCGAGAACAGCGGCAGTGGGGTCACAGTTGGGACGGTAACCGCGAGTGACCCGGATGCGGGG
>JAFGLU010000015.1 GCA_016927865.1 Anaerolineaceae bacterium | reverse complement strand
GATCAATGATCTGCTCATCCGCTAGTGCTTGCAGTGTTGACGTGTCTCCCTGTGTAATTGTCGTGCCGCCATCTGCTTTTCCCTGAATAACCAGCGCCTTGCTTCCCAGAGTCTTGTTCAGAATCTTCCATGTTCCTGCGTCAATTCTCACCACGTAATGGTCGGGCTCAACCGCTCCAGATACCAGCGCTTCGCCCAACCCAAAGGTCGCGTCGATGACCGTCTCGGTGCGCTTGCCGGTAAGCGGATTGGCCGTGAATAACACGCCGGAGGATTCGCTTTGCACCATGCACTGCACCACCACCGCCAGGGCAATGCCCTCGTTTGGGATTTGGTTGCGAATACGGTAGCCGATCGCGCGTGCCGTCCACAAGCTGGCCCAGCAGCGCAGCACAGACTGTAGGACTGCCTCTTCACCCAGTAAATTCAGGTAGGTGTCTTGCTGCCCGGCAAACGACAGGTTGGGCAGATCTTCAGCCGTGGCCGAAGAACGCACAGCCACCTGCGCCTCGATCCCATCCAGGCTGCGCAAGCGCCTGTATGCAGCGTAAATATCGTCCGCAATTTCAACGGGAATCTCACCGTCCTCGAAGCATTTCCGAATCGCTGCCGAAGCCTCGTCTAAGGCTTGCGGGCTCTCCGGGTTCACCTGAGATGTCCAGCGTTCGATCTTCTCTTGCAAGCCGTTCGCTTCCACAAAGCGCAGGTAGGCAGGCGTGGTCACGCAAAAGCCTTCTGGGACGGGAAGCCCGGCGCGGATTAACGCGCCCAGGTTTGCGCCCTTGCCACCTGCCAGGGCCAAATCACCCCGGTCCAATTCACTCAATGCCTTAATGATTTTCATGGTTGACTCCAGTGTACAATGATTTTTCCGAAAGAATTCGAAAGAGAACACCCAAAGATATGATCAGCGACGCTGCGCCCACCCCGATCAGCACTTCCCTTACGCCCAGCCAGCCCGCCAATCCTCCCGCCAGCCCGGCGGCTGCAAAAGTCACGCTGCCCATGACCGTCTGAGACAGGCCCAAAACGCGCCCGCGTAGTCGGTCGGGGGTTTGCTGCAAGATCGTCTGGCCGTTGACTTGCACACTCACCACCCCAAACCCCAACCCAAAACCGGCCACAAGTACGCCTGCCATCTGATTGGACAGCGCCAGCCCCAGCATGGCCGCGCCGCCAAGCAGCGCCCCACAGCCTGCCAGCAGCAAGCGCTCCATGCTTTTTGCCAGGATCGGGGTCAGGATGGCTCCGCTGACCATGCCCGCGCCGGTCAGCGACATCACCAGGCCGAAATCGCCCGCGCTACCGCCCAGATTCTCCCGTACCAGGATAACTCCCAGCGCCGAGAGCGAGGCGATCAGCAGCGCCACCGCGCCGATCAGGACCAAGGAGAAGCGAACATCCGCCCGCTCGCGCACCACGGCAATCCCCTCACGCCAGTCGCTCCCCAGGCTGTGCCGCTCCAGGCTCACGGTTTGGCGCGGGATACTCAAGAAACTCACCGCAATCGCCGGAACCAGGAAAGTCAGGGCGTCAACCCAATAGGCCGTGTCCATGCCATAGCGATCGATGATCCACCCGCCCACCGCCGGTCCAATGGCAATCGCTCCCACAAAGGCTACTGCAAATAGGGAGTTGGCGACCATCAATGCGCTGTGCGGAACTAATTGCGGGATGGTCGCCGAGCGGGCCGGGATGAAGAACTGGCTGACCACCGACAGGATAAAATACACCCCAAAAACCACCCCCAGCGAACTGGTCCAGGGGATGACCAGCACCAGGGCAAATTGGGCCAGGTTCGCAAAAACCATCACCCACTTGCGCGACCAGCGGTCCACAAACACACCCGCCACCGTTCCCAGCGCCAGAGCCGGGACGGCTTTGATCAGGGAAAGCGTACTCACGGCTGCCGCCGACCCGCTCCACTCATAGACCATGTTGATCAGGGCAATCATCAGGATGCGGTCACCGATCAGCGAGATGGTTTCACTCAACCACAGAACGCTGAAGGCCGGTTTGCTCAACACAGTCCAAATATTTACGGGAGCGGTTTGATTGGCGGTGTAAATTCTCATGATAGCGCTTTTTTCAACCGAACGGTCGGTCGAGCTTGAAGGCAAAAAAAGGCGGCCTCACCCATTACGACGCGGCCTTGATGCCATTGAAGTAAACGTCCAGCAAGCGCGAGGCAGCCACTTCCGGGCTCTCCAGTCGCCTGCCGAGCAGATAATACAGGGCAAAATTCCCCTGGATCATGGTCATAAAGACCAACGCGGCTTCTTTGGGATCCACTGCGCGGAAAGTTCCCGATTCGATGCCTTGCTGGATCGATTCCTCGAGCATCTTTGTATACCTCGCAAACAGACTCGAGTAAGTATTCAGCATCTCCGCGCGAGCCGTGGGTACCTCGCGCCGGGCAATTTGCAGCAGATCAGCCGACTCGTAGAGGAACTGCATGGTCACCTCAGCTGCCACCGTAATACGCCGCTGCGGCTCGCTTTCCACCTCAATCGTTGCGTAAGCCTGATGCATCTTACCGATATTGGCCGAGATTAAAGTTGTGAAGATCGTTTCCTTATCCTGAAAGTGATGATAGATCGTTGCCTTGCCAATCCCGGCCTCTTCCGCGATCTCGCGCATCGAAGCGGCCGTATACCCCTTACGGAGGAACAGGCTCTTAGCGGCTTGCAGGATATTGTCGTAGGTCTCGTTAGTCATCCTTTTCCTCTTTCTTCGACCGACCGGTCGGTTGAGAATAGTATAGTACAGAAACTGCTTTAATGCAAGCATGTTGTGAAAGCTAACTTGAGTTCACCAGCAAACAAGAAAATATGCCACAACAAGAGAAGGTTGCCAGCAGAAGGGCCACCAACAATTGGTGCCACGAGCCTGAACTTAAGTCTGACCTATATGTCTGAAAGCACCAGAGATTGTTGCCATCGCAAGGTAAGCAGGCAGGACAATTTCTGTTCAACGAGCCATCCGGCTGGCTGCCCACCAAAGGAGCAGGAAATGGAAATCCTCCCTACCCATTGTGCCAGGTTAGATGCGAACAAAAAGCTTGTGGTTTCCGCCATTCTCGTTTCCAACGAAAACCGGCAGCCAATAAATGAAACCCGTTCATTTGAAACGATGACCGTCCAACTGCTGGCTTTGCAAAATTGGCTGACCGGTTGAAACCCGCCGCAAGTCTCGCCGTTTTGAACGGCAGGGAAAAGGCGGGTTTCTCGATGGCTTTAGCCCGCCGCAAACGAACATTTGTGCTATAATACTTTGGTAGCGGGCTTGCGGGCCGCGCTACCGCCCGACAGGGCCGCACCTTAACAGAGCTTGTGTTGCTGGTTGCTGTGCCGAAATCCTGCACAGCGTAAAACACATTGGGTGTTGTGCGGGCAAAAACCGCATAGTGGGTGCAACAATTTTGGGCGGGACGCGCCCATTGAGAGCCAACGTAGGCGGTTGCGTCATGCGTTTCTCAAGAAGCCTCCGCGCTTCTAGCGCGTGGGGAGCGTCACCCTTCATCAGATGATCCATGTGGCAAAGGAGAGTACAAAGCGAAGCGACAAGATCGGAACCTGGTTGCCACGAAAGATATATAATTGTCTCATGCTTGCGCCCCTGCTTGCTACCAAACTCCACATCCCCGCGCCGCGCCCGCAAATGGTGCCCCGCCCGCACCTACTGGCGCGCCTGAACGAGGGTCCGGCCGCCGGGTGCAAGCTGACGCTCATCTCTGCTTCAGCCGGATTTGGAAAGACCACCCTGCTCAGCGAGTGGATTTCTGCCTTCCCATTAGGGGTGAAGGTTTCTTGGCTCTCCCTCGATGAAGCCGACAGTGACCCAACGCGCTGCCTGCTTTATCTCGTTTCTTCCTTGCAGACGGTGGCTCCCAACCTGGGCGAAGGGCTTTTGGCCGCCCTGCAAACACCCCAGCCGCCGCCCGCCGAAGCCCTGCTGACCGGCTTACTAAACGAAATCGCTACCCTGTCGGGCAGATACATCCTCATCCTCGACGACTACCACCTCCTCGATTCTCCGGCAGTCGATTCCACCCTGGCCTTCCTGCTCGACCACCTGCCCTCGCAACTGCATCTCGTTATCGCCAGCCGCGAAGACCCCAACTTGGCCCTTTCCCGCCTGCGCGCCCGCGGCCAACTGACCGAACTGCGCACCGCCGACCTGCGCTTCACCCCCGCCGAAGCCGCGGAGTTCCTCAACCATGTCATGGGCCTGAAGCTGTCCGAGACAGATGTGGCCGCACTCGAAGCTCGCACCGAAGGCTGGATTGCTGGCCTGCAACTGGCCGCGCTTGCAATGCAAGCGCCTCTTTCTCTGCAGGGGCAAAAGGATACCGCCAGCTTCATCCAATCCTTCACCGGCAGCCACCGCTTTGTGCTCGATTACCTGTTGGAGGAAGTGCTGAACCAACAACCGCCCGAAATCCAGGCTTTTCTGCTGCGCACATCTATCCTCAACCGTCTCTGCGGCCCGCTATGCGACGCCATACTGGAAGCCCCGCCTGTATCCGGGCAGGCCACCCTCGAAGCCCTCGAACATGCCAACCTGTTCCTCGTCCCGCTCGACAACCAACGCCGCTGGTATCGCTATCACCACCTGTTTAGCGATCTTCTACGCCAGCGCCTCGATACACTCCCCCCGTCTGGAGAACGCAGACGGGAGAAGGCCGCAGGGGACCTCCACCTGCGCGCCAGCCAATGGCACGAGGACAACGGCGACCTGGCCGAAGCCTTCCACCACGCCCATGCCGCCAGGGATTTCGAGCGCGCCGCACGCCTGGCCGAGGCCGCCTGGCCTGGCATGCAAGGCTCCTTCCAATCTGCCGCCTGGGTTGGCTGGGCCAAAAAGCTACCTGAACCCGTCGTCTATGCCCGGCCCGTGCTATGCCTTCAGCTTGGACGGGCGTTCTCCGACCTGGGCGAGCCAGACACCAGCGAGATTTACCTACAAAACACCGAACGCGCCCTGACCGAAGTGCCTGAGCGAGCCGAGTTTACATCCATGCCGGGGGATATTGCCCTGACCCGCGCCTACAATGCCCAGGTGCAGGGAGACGTGGCTCGCACAATCCGATTTGCGGAACAAGCCCTGCGGCTGATCCCCGCCAAAGATGTTCTCCGTCGCGCCCAGGCTGTCATCATGCTCGAATTCACCCACTGGGCCAGCGGCGACCTGGAAGCCTCCCTGCGCGCCATTCGCAACTGGATCGCTGACATGCGCACGCTGGACAATTCTGTCTTTGCCATTGCCAGCGCCTTTGCCGAAGCCGATCTGCTGGTCGAGTTTGGACGGCTGCGCGATGCCATCCACACTTATCGGCAGGCGATCCAATTGGCTGACGAAAACGGCCCAGAAGCGCAGGCCATCACCGCCCACCACCACCTGGGTTTGGCGTTGATTTATCACGAGATGGGTGATGTTGAATCTGCCGCAGCCCATCTAGAAACTGCAGCCGACCTCGGCCAGCGCACCCCCCTGGTAGACTGGCCGTACCGCTGGAATGTGGGACAAGCCCGATTGAAAGAATCTGCCGGGCAATGGGATGCCGCCCTGGAACTGCTCGATGGAGCCCGGCGGGGTTACGTCAAAAATCCGGTTCCCATCGCTCGCCCGGTCGAGGCCATGCAGGCGCGCATTCATCTCAAACAGGGGCGGCGGGACAAAGCCGAGGCATGGGTGCGAGAACGGGGGATTTCGTTCTCTGATGAGGCCAGTTACCTGGCCGAGTACGAACTGCTTACCCTGGCCCGGCTCCGCCTCGACGATCCCGGCGTCCACCCCTTACTGGAACGCCTGCTGACCCTGGCCAAAGCGCAAAACCGCCAGGGCAGCGTTCTCGACATCCTGCTTACCCAGACGCTCGCCCACCAGTCACAAGCCTGCCAGGCCCAGGCCCTCACCACCCTCGAACGCGCCCTGAGCCTGGCCGCGCCGCAAGGCTACTTGCGAATCTTTGTGGACGAGGGCGAAAAAGTGCGATTGATGATTGCTGATTATCAAGTTGCGATTGAAAGACAATCCCACCCACTTCTTGCTTACATCGATAAGCTCTTGTCTACCTTCCCGCAGCCCGAAATCGAAAATCAGAAATCCGAAATCCTTTCTCCCCGTGAACTCGAAATCCTGCAACTCGTTGCCCAGGGGCTATCCAACACCGAAATCAGCCAACGGCTCTATCTGGCGTTAAGCACCGTCAAAGGGCACAACCTGCGTATTTTTGCCAAATTACAAGCCCAAAATCGCACCGAAGCGGTAGCCCGCGCCCGCGAGTTAGGTCTGCTCTAATCCCCCAAACAATACTCCAAATCAGTACTTAAGTTGCTACCCGGCATCTCTTGCTGCCAGTATAGTTGCGTACATGCAACCTGAGCAAAAGTATCCCATCCATTACGAAATCCGGGTTGAAGGCTGCCTGCCGGAGCAATGGGCTGATTGGTTCGATGGGCTGATCATCACCCACGAAAACGGTGAAACACTGCTCACCGGCCCGGTGACCGACCAGGCTGCCCTCTATGGCCTGCTCAAAAAAGTGCGCGATTTGGGACTGTCTTTGCTTTCGGTTAATCCGATTTCTAATTCTTCGAAGGAGTAAACTCATGAAAGCCATTGTTCAAACTGACTACGGTTCAGCGGATGTTCTCAGGCTGGCCGAAGTTCCCCAACCAGCGGTAAAAGAAAACGAAGTACTGGTGCGCGTCAAAGCCGCTTCCCTCAACGCCGGAGATGTGTTCACCATGCGCGGCAATCCCTGGCTAACGCGACTGATGGTCGGCTTTCCCAAACCTAAAAACCACATCCTCGGCTGGGATATGGCCGGAGTGGTCGAGACAGTCGGCGCCAGTGTGACTCAGTTCAAGCCGGGCGACGAAGTGTTTGCCTCGTGCAGCAGCGCGCTGGCGGAATATGTCTGCGTGGCCGAGGACAAACTGGCCCCGAAACCGGTCAATCTTACCTTCGAGCAGGCCGCGGCTTTGCCGACTGCCGCTATCACAGCCTTGATTGGCCTGCGCGACGCCGGGAAGCTGCAACCCGGGCAAAAGGTGCTGATTAACGGCGCGTCAGGCGGCGTAGGAACGTTTGCCGTGCAAATTGCCAAATCCATGGGCGCTGAAGTGACCGGTGTGTGCAGCACGCGGAATGTGAAGATGGTGCGCTCCCTTGGCGCGGACCATGTGGTGGACTACTCTCGCGATGACTTTACGAAAAACGGCCATCGCTACGACTTGATTCTCGATAATGTCGCCAGTCGTTCGTTTGCCGACTTGCGCCGCGCCCTCACCCCACAGGGTAGGATTATCCCCAACAGCGGCCATGGCGGTATGAGTTATGTATTCAAATCCTTTTTACTCTCACTGGTTTCGCACCAACATGGGGGGATGTACCTGACGTCGCCCAACATCAAAGACCTGCTCGTGTTGAAAGAACTATGCGAAGCGGGCAAGCTCACGCTGGTGATAGACAAAACCTTCCCGCTGGCCGATACCCCCGCCGCTTTCCGCTACCTGGAAAAAGAGCATGCGCGCGGCAAAGTGGTCATCACGATTTCATAAGAATTTACAAATGGACACCAAAATCATTCTCTCCGCTACCTGGGTTGTGCTCATGACGATTTACTTCCTGGGCGACATCCTGCGCATCATCAGCGGCGATACAGCGCGCGGCCTGGCCGGGCAAAACCTCAACCAGTGGATGTACCTGGCGATGGCTATCCTGATGCTGATCCCTATTCTGATGATTTTTCTGACATTGGTATTACCCCAACCGATCAGCCGCTGGGCCAACCTTATCGTGGCGGTTTTTTTCATACTGTTCAACCTGATCGGCCTGCCAACGTATCCTTCGCTGTACGATAAATTCCTGCTGGTGGTCAGCATGGTTTTCAATGGGATAACCATCTGGTATGCCTGGAATTGGGCCTAACTTAGTACATCGGAAACTAAGTTTACTTGAATTTCTTGTTGTCCTCGTGGACAGCAGTATAGTGGGAATTCAGCTTTGAGCGAGCGGACT
>JAFGLU010000014.1 GCA_016927865.1 Anaerolineaceae bacterium | reverse complement strand
AGTCCGCTCGCTCAAAGCTGAATTCCCACTATACTGCTGTCCACGAGGACAACAAGAAATTCAAGTAAACTTAGTTTCCGATGTACTGAACTTTTTCAACCTTGGTGCGCAAATGTGAGGTTTTATGAATGATTTGACCCAGGCGGAATTGCTGCGCTATTCTCGCCACCTGATTCTGCCCGAGGTGGGGCTGGAGGGCCAGCGCAAGCTAAAAAACGCATCGGTGCTGTTAGTGGGCACGGGCGGGCTGGGCTCTCCGCTGGCCCTTTACCTGGCTGCCGCCGGGATTGGGCGCATTGGACTGGTAGATTACGATGTGGTGGAAGATTCGAATTTGCAGCGGCAGGTGATTCACGGGACCGACCGGCTGGGAGAACTGAAGGTTGAATCGGCCCGCAGGCGGATGCTGGAATTAAACCCATATATCCGCGTGGAAGCGTACAACGAAGTTTTTAGCGCGGAGAACGCGCGCGATATCGCGTCTGGGTATGATCTGCTGGTGGATGGGACGGACAACTTCCCGACCCGCTATTTGATCAATGACCTGGCGGTGCTGACCGGGCGGCCGTTTGTTTACGGATCTATCTTCCGCTTTGAGGGGCAGGTGAGCGTGTTTGACGCGCGGCGCGGGCCGTGTTATCGCTGCTTGTTCCCCGAGCCGCCTCCGCCCGACAGCGTGCCGTCCTGCGCCGAGGGGGGCGTGTTTGGGGTGCTGCCGGGCACCGTGGGCACCATCCAGGGCACCGAGGTGATCAAGTTGATTTTGGGCATTGGCGAGCCGCTGATCGGTAAGTTGCTGCTGTACGATGCCCTGGATATGACCTTTCAGACGGTGACGCTGCGGAAGAATCCGCGCTGCCGGGTGTGCGGCGAGACACCTTCCGTCACCGAATTAATTGATTATGAGCAGTTTTGCGGCGTGCCGGCCCGCGGCGCCCACCCGGTGAGCGGGATTGCCGAGATTGAGCCGCGGGAGGCTGCCCGACGGCTGGCCCAAGGCGCGCCGGTCGGGCTGCTGGACGTGCGCGAGCCGGTGGAGCAGCAGATTTCTACCCTGGCGGAGGCTGTGTTGATCCCGGTGGGGCAGATTCAACAGCGAATGGAGGAGTTGGATAAATCGCGGGAGTGGATCGTCTATTGCCGCAGTGGGGTGCGTTCGGCGCGAGCGGTGGCAGCGTTGCAAGCCGCTGGGTTCCGGGCGAGTAATTTGCGCGGGGGAATCAATGCCTGGGCAGAGCAGGTGGACCCGGAAATACGCAAATACTGAGGTTTATTGAATGATTGCTGTCGTATTTTTGGGTGAAATACCCAAGAATGCGAATTTTTCCCATTATCTGTTGAAGGAGTTGTATGAGGAACGAGCAGAAAGTATTACTGGCAGTGCTGGCCCATCCGGATGACGAGACCTTTGGCACAGGCGGGACCCTGGCGCTGTATGCCCACCAGGGCGTGGCAGTGCATCTGGTGTGCGCCACCCGCGGCGAGGTGGGCGAGATGGATGAGAAGTATATGCGCGGGTTCAACAGCATTGCCGAGCGGCGCGAAGCAGAGCTGCGCTGCGCGGCTGAAAAGCTGGGACTGGCCGGAGTCTATTTTCTGGATTACCGCGATTCGGGCATGCCCGGCACGCCGGACAACGAACACCCCCAGGCGCTGGCGGCCCAGCCGGTGGAACGGGTGGCGGAAGAGATCGGCGGGTATATCCGCCGCCTGCAGCCGCAAGTGGTGATTACATTTGACCCAATCGGCGGGTACCGGCACCCCGATCACATCGCCATTCATAAGGCTACTTTGGCGGCTTTCGAAGCATTGGTGGAGGCGGGCGAAGCGCCGCAAAAGCTATATTTTCACACAATCCCGCGCACCTTGCTGCGTTGGGCGGTACGCATCATGAAACTGATAGGCAAGGCCCCGCGCAAGTTTGGCAAGAATGGGGATATCGACATCCAATCGATTGTAGAGGTGGATTTTCCCACCACCGCGGTGATCGATTACCGCAGCGTGGCGGATATTCGGGACGAGGCTTCGGCTTGCCATGCCAGCCAGGGGGGCGCCTCGCTGACAGGCGGGGGCTTGATGGGCAGGGCGCGGAAGTTGTTCATGTCAAAAGAGTTATATATGCGCGCCTACCCGCCGGTGCAGCCGGGGGAAAAGGCGGAGCGAGATTTGTTTGCTTAAAAGACCATCCCAGCAGCGCGAACGCACCGCTGGGATGGTCTTTATGCTAACAAGAGCCGGCTAATTAATTTCCTTCGAGGGTCCCGCGCACCCAGTCGCCGATCAACCAATAGCGGAAGTCGTCGCCCTGGCTGGTTTGGACAGCGCCAACAATGCCGTAAATGGGGGCCACAACGGGCAGGAAGGAGATGGCGATGGCGAAGGGGATCAGGCACAGCCCGACGAGAACCAGGGAGAGCAGGCCGGTGATGATCCACGCGCCGCCAATGATAATGCCGCCGCCCACCCAGACGATGAGCTGGAGGATGAGGGATTGCATGGCGTGGTAAGCCACGTAGCGGGAGCGATCGCGATAAGCAAAGTAGATGATGGCCGCGACGACCGGGCCAAGAATGCCGGTAACGAGGTTAATCAACACGCTCAAGTGGGCAAACATTGCCCAGGTGCGCTCTTCTGAAGTCGTGACCAGGCGGGGTTCAGATAAAATAGGTTCAGCGGTCATTGTGCATTCTCCAATTCTAGGTGTGGTGCAGTTGCTCAGAGGATTGTTCCTCTCCACAAGCAACTGTCTTATTCTATAACCATATACGCGAGTTTTCTAAAAGAGTTGCACGATTTTGGCAAGAACGGGTACTACTCATGCCAAGGTGAAACACACCTCAAGTTCGGAAATTCCAAGGCGGTTCGTAAAACAAAGCCTCTAGAAAATTGACAACCCAGGCATATTTCATTACACTTAGGTTATCTGAAACTACCTGTGAAGGTGAGGAGTCCGAATTTGAGGTATTTGTGGGTGCGAAGCACCCACAAATACCTCAAATTCGGAAGCATTCTTCAACTTCGGTGAGTAGAGACAGTAATCTGCCAGGGGTGCAGTCCGATGAAGGCAGGCGCCCTGATTTTCCGCATTGGAGGAGAAATTATGCCACCCACCTTTCGCCTGGTGATCCGAACCGGTCCGACAGCCGGCAAAGTCCACAACCTGGATAAGCCGGAAATGACCGTGGGACGCGATTTAAACACAGAGATCGTGATTAACGATCCGGAAATTTCGCGGCGCCATGCTCGCCTGTTTCTGCAGGGGAATACCTATGTGTTGGAAGATTTGGGCTCGACAAACGGCTCTTTTGTTAACAATCAACGCCTGAGCGGCCCGCACATGCTCCGCCCGGGTGAGGTTATCACCTTTGGCGAGCGCATCACGGCGGCTTTCGAGGTGGCGATGGTGGATGCGGATGCCACGCAAGTTTCAACGACTGCACGGCAGATGGACCAGCAGTTTATGCCTCCGCCGCCCCCGCCTGTGCAGCAACAGCCGCAGGTTCCCCCTGCTTACGTTCAACAAACCCCGTTTGACGCGGAACCGGTGTATGCCAACCAAGTGCCATACAGTGAGCCGGTGGAGAAACCAAAGTCGAGTAAGGTGTTAATTATTGTAGCGATTGTTTTGCTGCTTCTGTTCTGCATCTGCTTAGCCATTGGGCTGTACTTTGCGCCGAAAGAACTGTGGTGCCTCTTGCCCGTATGGCCGGAAGGTGCTTGCCCCTGATCTAAATCGATTGGGGCTTCGGTTGACAGCCGGAGCCCCTCATTCTTAGCATATGGAGCTTATGGACGCCCCCACTCCTGACGGGACTTCTACTTCGCCGCGTTGGAACGGCACCACCAAGCTGGTTTTCAGCCTGACAGCGGTTGCGCTGGTTGCCTGGCTGTTGTCGCGATTCCAGAATGTGATTGGACCGATCATCCTGGCTTTGCTGCTGGCTTACCTGATGTACCCGGCGGCGACCTGGGTGCGCAAATGGTCGCGCATGTCCTGGCGGCTAACCGTAACCATTTTATTTTTACTGACCGTGATCGTGGCGCTGGGGTTGACGACCCTGGGCGGCATTGCGGTGGTAGACCAAGCGCAAAGTCTGGTCAAATTCTTGCAGCGCGCGTTGACAGATCTGCCAGACCTGTTGGAACGCTGGAGCGAACGGGTAATCGTTTTTGGCCCCTACACGTTTCAGTTGAACCTGACCGAAATGCTGAACCTGGACACGTTGAGCGAAGACCTGCTGGGAATGATCCAACCGGTGTTGTCGCGGACAGGAACACTGTTGGGGGCCATTGCCTCGGGCGCGGTGAACTTCGTGGGAATGTTCTTCTTCATCGTCCTGGTTGGGTATTTCATCCTGGCGGAGAGTGGAGGTTTTCAGAACCGGATTCTGAACCTCAACTTGCCCGGTTATAACGAAGATATCCAGCGATTGGGACGTTACCTGGGCGATATTTGGAATTCGTTCCTGCGCGGCCAGTTGACCATCATTTTGATTACGATCATCGTATATATCGTCATGCTGGGTATCCTGGGAACCCGGTATGCTTTGGGCCTGGCTGTGCTGGCGGGCATGGCGCGCTTTGTCCCTTACCTGGGCACGACGGTGGCCTGGACGGTGTATGGGCTGGTTGCTTTTTTTCAAGAATCGAACATTTTTGGTCTGTCGCCGATTGGTTATGTCATCCTAGTGGTGGCTGCGGCCTGGCTGGTGGACCTGTTCCTGGACAATTTTGTGTCGACCCGCCTGATGGGCACTGCCCTCAAGCTGCATCCGGCCATCATTTTAATCGCTGCGCTAGCAGGAGCCAGCCTGTTGGGGCTGGCCGGCGTGGTGCTGGCAGCACCCGTGGCTGCCACAGTGAGGTTATTCTTTGGTTATGTGTTTAACAAGCTGCTCGACCGCAACCCGTGGGATTACATCCGCTCGCCTTCACCGGCGGAGGTCAAACCGCTGCGGGCCATTCTTGGCTCGCTGCCCGAGCGGGCGCTGACGGGGTTGCGCAAGCTTGTGGCGTGGATTCAAAATCGTATCAAGACCTGATAAGGAGACCCTATGGCTAAACCGACTGAACCTAAGACTGAGACGATGGCCGAAACCGAGAACTACCTGGCCTGGAAGGCAGAGGAGCCTGATGGCGAAACGACCTATCACCTCGAGTTGAACAACGTGACCCTGCATTTCTTTGAAGAGGAATGGACTGAGGTGATGGAACTGGTTGCAAGCCTGTTGAAATAGAGAGAAGCCCACTTTTCAATGGGTGGGGAAAGACCACAGGATTTAAACAAAAGGGACCTGGCCGCGAGGCAGGTCCCTTTTTGTGTTTTCGATGCGGTCCCCTGACCTCCCGCACCGAGCGATGTAGGTAAAACAATTATTCGGGGAATTGAGAGACAGATGAGGCGGACATCAAAGGAAAAATCGAATGAATTTCATTGCTAATTGTTGGGCTGTCCTTGAGCTCATCTTTCAGCAACTCGTAAAGCTCATCGAGATTTGCAAAGTTGCTGGTGCGCCCATTGGTGATCGTCGTTATTTTGCCGTGGATCGAAGATTGATCATCTTCGGCGGGTATTAGTGTGAGTAAAAACGATTGCCGTTTGCGCATTTCTTATTCCTTGATTTAATATTAACAAACATGACTGACAGAACACTGACGGTCATGTTGGGTGTTTTGCAATGAAATTTCAACTATTCAAGGGAAAGAGACTGCAATTCCTGAATTTCTAACGGTTCTGAATCGATTCTGCCAGGGCACGCAGGTCGGACCGCGGGCGGATGTTTAATTCACTCTTGAGAGTTTGCTCGAGCATTCGATACTTGCGCAGGGCGTGGGGCGCTGCGTCTAGTTGGATATAAATTTGCATGGCGATTAGGGTAGCGTCTTCGCTCCAGGGGTCGCGGCGTAAAATTTTTCGACAGCAATCTAACCCATCAGCATATTGTTGGGCGTTAAAATATTGCCGGGCCAGTTTGAGTAGCCCCTGTTCATATAATTCAGTCAGCCGAGTGCGAACTTCGGCCGTCCAATCTGCGTAAAGATCGGCGGGAAGCAGGTCGTCGGGGTAGAGGCGCAGAGCAGCCTGGAGTTCATCCAACCGGGATGAATTAACCGCAGTATGCAGGTTTTGTTCAAACTGTTCGAAATCGACCACTGAGCGAGGGGGGAGGATGAGCAAAATTTGCTCGCCTTCATACGCCAGGTAGCGGGAGGGAAATTTGTCGGGCAGGTCGGGCTCAAGGATGTGCCGGAGGGTGGAGGTGGCCTGGTGGAGCTGTGCTGCTCCAGCCTCAAAGCCGGCTTCGGGCCACAGGGCATCGAGGATAGCATCTTTGCCCGCAGACCGGCCGGGTTGCAGAAGCAGGTAGCGGAACAAATCTCCGGCTTTGCGCCGCTGCCAGGCCCGGTCGGGGATGAGGCGCGAGCCTTTCCAGACGGTGAACTGCCCCAGGGTCAAAATTCTCAGTGGAGGCGGAGATACTTTTACCAGGCTGGGGAGAATACTTTCGGCGGCCTGTCGGATGGCGAAATCGGGGCTGCGCAGGTGGGCTGCGAGGAGCGGGAAGGCAGATTCTTGTTCGCGCTCGAGGATGAAGGCATAGCCGCCGCGGTTGATGGCAGCAATAGCTGCCTGCCAGGCCGGGCCTGACTGGGGAGTATCCATCTGGGCTGTCCAAACAGCTTTGAGATATAAAGCATAAGCCAGGTCAAAGGCGGCCTGGAGTTGTTCAAAAATAGCCAGGGCCTGTTCCAGCGAGGCCATGGCGGGGGTCTTTTCTTCCAGGGCCCATTGGGTTTTGGCCAGTTGAATCAGGGATAAGGCGGAAGAGTAGAGCAAATTGGCGCGCCGGGCATGCTTGAGGCCTTCTTCAATCCATTCTAGCCCGGCTGGGATTTGCCCACTGCGGCGGTACAGGCGGCTGAGCTCAATTCTGGCCCAAACGTTGAGTTCGGGTACACCCGTCTGGGTGGCGATTCGCAGGCACAAGCGCAGGTATTCGCGGGCTTTGTCGTATTGTTCTTCATCGATTTCCAGCCGTGCCCACAGGTAGTAATACCCACCGGCCAGGCGGGTGGCGGGTTCGATCTGTTGGACGAGTTCGTCCAGAGCCTGACGAGCCCGGCGCAACTCGCCGCGTAATAGAAAAACGTAACTGCGCAGCCAGGGCAGTCCCCAGTGCTTGATGCCTTGTTCATTGTAAAGAAGCTGGGCTTCTTCCATTGTGGAGAGCGCCAGGTTGAACTTTCCACGAACGACCAGTACGCCCACGGCCAGGTTGTGCAAGGCGCAGGCCAGGCCGCTCTTGTGCCCGCTGCGGCGGCAGTGGTCCGCGGCTTGATGGAGGCGTTCTTCGGCAGCGTCCAGGTCATTCGACTCTATGGCGCCAATGCCCAGGAGTAGCAGGGCGTCGCCGGCAGTGGGCGAGGCGCCATCGAGACGGATGGCTTCTTGGGCATGAAGGGTGGCATCCTCCCATTGACCCAGGCGCGAGAGCAATTGGGCAATTTGAAGATGCTGGGAAGCCAACTGCGCGGGAGGTCCGCCGCGGGCGGCTTCCAAGTTTTTCAGATATTGTTCCAGAACGGATTGGTTGTCCCCCATGTTTGTGCTGGTATCTGCTCGGTC
The DNA here is from genome assembly GCA_016927865.1 of Anaerolineaceae bacterium. Lineage (GTDB taxonomy): Bacteria > Chloroflexota > Anaerolineae > Anaerolineales > Anaerolineaceae > Anaerolinea. The sequence continues at coordinate 7,985 of JAFGLU010000014.1, read as the reverse complement.
GACCAATAACCGGTCAATCACTGGCAGCATAGGTGGGTGAGGGGAGCTCCTTTGCGAGATGGATAAAACTATCTTACCCGAAAGAGGGCAAATCTGCAATCACCCTGGCCTCAGGGCTTATGGCTTTCTCAAAGTCGGAAAAGGCCCTCACCCTACCCTCTGCTAAAGCATGCTTCGCGATCCCGGAGGGAGAGGGAGAAGAATCTGTGCCTTATCCCTTCGGGAGAAGAGCCGGTGATGAGGGATGCCAAATTGTCAAGCGACTTTGAGAAGACCATACCTCAAGACGATAGCGTCTAAATGGGTTTGTATGGATATCATCTGTCGCAACATGGAAAGAGATACGCTCAGCATGATATACCCCCACCCAACCTCCCCCGGCTGAACATAACTTTGAACCCATAGAAGTTGAGCCGGGGGAGGAGAAGAATTTAGGAAGAGTGAGGGGCGGAACGCCCCTCACTCTTCCTAATCTTGCCCCCCTCCCCGCGCGAACTCCTGTTTGAGAAGATAGCATTGATCGCGGGGAGGGGCAGGGGTGGGGCATCATCAAACAAATGTAAAAGATGCAATTGCCCTGGGCCTTGGAGCGTGGAAAGCGATTTCCGCGCCTATCCCCACTTGAGGATGGCGAAGCCGGCCAAGAAGCGCACGGCAACGGCCAGCAGCATGGCCCCAAACAGGCCCAGGGAGTTGCCGACGGGCGCGGCGATTAAGCCGCAGATGAGCACCGCCAGGTTGGCTACCAGGTTGAACCAGGCCAGGTGAGCGGGGCGGTCGTCGGGCGGGGCAAACTCCAGGACGTAATTGATCAAGCCGCTGCCGACGATGGCCCAGCCGATGCCGTTGAAGGTTTGCATGGAGTAATATAGCCAGGGTTCATAACTGAAGGTGAACAGCAGCGTGGCGGCGGCGACCATGACCACGCCCACGCCGGTCATGCGCTTGTAGCCCAGGCGGCGAGAAATGTTGCCGCCCTGGGTGGAGCCGATGAAGTAAAAAATCCAGAAGATACTGCCGCCATAGCTGATGACCTGATCGGTCATGAGCAGCTCGTTGACCTGGTAGAGCGGGAAGATGGGGTTGGGCAGGAAGACGGCCAGGTGATAGGCGAACATGGCCAGCAAGACGCGGTTGTAGCGCGTTTTGAGGATATCGAGGCGCAGCCCGGTTTTAGGCAGCGGCGCAGGCGGCGCGCCGGTTTCTACGGGGCGGACGAGGAACAGCATGGCCACGGAGGCCATTGCGCCGAGGAAACCGAGCAGGAAAATGACCTGGTAGCCTTGCTCAAAGGACATTAACTTGAGAATCTGCCCAACTGTGAAGGTGGTGAGCATGGTAGTGAGGGCCAGCAAGGCGTTGCGGTTGCCCACCACCTGTCCGCGCACCTCATCGGGGACGGTTTCGGCAAAGAAGACGTTGCCAATGACCGCCGCGACGGTGCCGGTCACGTTCATGACCAGGCTGAGGGCAATGATGGTCCAGATTTGGGCTTGAGCCTCCATCAAGAAGGGCAGGGGTACCAGCAAGCCGTAGAAAGCGCGCGTGATCAACGCCGACCAGCGGGTGACCTTGTGGCTGGGGCGGCCGCGCGAGAAGTTGCTGGCGGGGAAGGTGAAGATGAGATTCATCAACGCCGGAGTGGCGGTGAGCAGCCCGGTTTGCAGCGGCGTTGCGCCCAGGCGCGAGGCATAGACCGCCAGGAAGACGATGATGCTGCCGTTGAGGATGCCCCAAAAGGCGATGTCCCAATACAGCAGCCGGATATTGCGGCGGTGCTCGATGGGGATGGGGACCGGTTGGCGGAATAGGGTACGGATGGATGCTAGCATAATGGGTAGGTTTTACGATAACGATTGAAGCTGGGCTTAACGGTTTTCAACCAGTTCCAGCCCATCCAGGATTTCTTGCAAAGGCGCCTCGGCGTAGGCCATGTATTCGTCGGCGGCGCCGTAGTAAATCTTCACGATGCCATCCTCGCAGAGTACGCCGCAGGTGAAGACGACGTTGCCGAAGAAGCCTTTGAGTTCGTATTTGGCTTCGGGCTGCATGAAAGGCTGGGCCGAGCGCGCCAACACCTTCCAGGGCTGGTCGGTGTCCAGCAGCAAGGCGCCCAGGCAGTAGCGATTGCCGGGGCCCGCGCCGTGATAGATTTCCAGCCAGCCCTGGGGCACGCGGAAGGGCGGCGCGGAGCCGCCGATGCGCAGGTCTTCCCAGCCGTTGAGGCGCAGCCCGGCGATCATGCGGTGCCGGCCCCAGTTGAGCAGATCGGGCGATTCGGCCAGCCAGATTTGGGGCTTGCCCAGGCCGGAGATGCACGGGCGGTGCAGGGCGTAGTACTTGCCGTTGATTTTTTCGGGGAACAACATGCAGTCTTTGTTGTCGGGGGCAAAGATGATACCCAGGCGCTCGTAGGTGACGAAATCCTGGGTGGAGGCCAGGGCGGTGACGATGCCGTTGGGCGAGACGGCTACATAGTCAATGTAGTACGTGTCGCCGATTTTGCTGATGCGCGGGTCTTCGATGCCAAAAGTTTCGTATTCGGTGGCGGGGAAGAGGGCGGGCTGGTCTTCGACGGTGAAGTGGATGCCGTCCTTGCTGCGAGCCAGGCGCAGGTAGGAGAGGGTGGTGAGGTAGTGTCCTTCGGGGCCGCTGATGCCGCGCGGGTCGGAGAAGTTGTAGTGCGGATCGGCATGAGAAAATTCGCGCAAAACCAGTTCGCCTTTGGCCGGGTCGAAGATAGGCACGCGGCTGGTTTGGGGGTCATCGACGATGGGGCGCTCGGCCACGCGCAAGAGGAGGATGATCTCATCGCCCAGGCGGGTCACGGCGGCGTTGAGCACGCAGGTGACCTCGAAATCGGGGCGAGAGGGTTTGACATCCTGCGGGCGCAGGATGGGATTATGCTCAGAACGTTGGACGGGCATGGGCATCACCTCGGGTTGGATTTGAGGTGATTCTACTCTAACCGGTAGAAATAAGGCGAGATTGGGGTGAGGTGATAGGTGTTTGTAGGTGGGCGTAGGGGCGAGGCGGAATCACGGTTGAAGTTTGAGGCCGTGCCTGAAAGCCTCGCCCTGAGCGGAGATGGGCGAGGCGAATGGTTGGTTGGAAGATGTGGTTGCCGAATCTCGCCTCGCCCCTACCGGATTCGGGGGTGGGTGGCTAATATCGGCCGCGTTTGAGGCGGGCCTGCGGGTCGGGCAGGTCTTCCTCGCCCGCCGGAACCACGCGCACGGCGCAGGCTTTGTACTCAGGAATTTTGGCCTGGGGGTCGAGGGCGTCGATGGTGAGCAGGTTGGCGGCGGCTTCGGTGAAGTGGAAGGGGATGAACACCACGCCGGGGTTGGCTTTGGGGGTGACGCGGGCGCGCAGCACAAGCGATCCGCGCCGCGAGGTGACCCGCGCGGGACCGCCATCGGGAATGCCCAGGCGGGCGGCATCGGCGGGATTGATTTCCATGAGCGCTTCGGGGTAGACCTCGTTGAGCGAGGCGTGGCGGGTCAGGCTGCCGCCATGCCAGTGCTCCAGCACCCGCCCGGTAGACAGGTAGAAGGGGTACTCTTCGTCGGGCATTTCTGCGTTGGGTGAGTATTCGAGGGGGTGGAACTTGCCACGCCCGCGGGGGAAGGTGTCGGTGAATAAAAACGGCGTGCCGGGATGGTGCTCGTCCCACACCGGGGTTTGCAACCCTTCGCGCTCGATGCGCTCGTAGCGCACCCCGGCGTATTCGGGCACACCGCGGCCCATTTCACCCAGAACTTCGGAAGGATGCGTATACCGCCAGCCTGCGCTGGAGGTGCGCCCCAGGCGTTCTTCGATGCGCTGGGCCAGTTCGCAGAGGATGACCCAATCGGGGCGGGCCTGTCCGCGGGCGGGCAGGGCCTGGCGCACGCGCTGGACGCGGCGGTCGGTGTTGGTAAAGGTGCCGTCCTTTTCGGCCCACGAGGCCGCGGGCAGGAACACATCGGCATAGGCACCGGTCTCGTTGATGAACAGGTCCTGGGCAGCCAAAAACTCAAGCTGCTCGATGTGCTCGCGGGTGACGTTGAGATTGGGCTCGGACATCATGGGGTTTTCACCCATGACGAACAGCGAGCGCACCCCGCCGGGCGAGCCGACCGAGGAGAGGATTTCGGTGGTGGTCAGGCCGGGCCGGCGGTTGAGACCGCCCGGCTCGATGTTCCACAGGGCCTCGAACTTTTGGGCGGCGGGCTCGGAATCCACGCGCTGGTAGCCGGGATAATGCCAGGGCATGGCCCCGGCATCCGAAGCGCCCTGGACGTTGTTCTGCCCGCGCAGGGGGTTGAGGCCGGTGCCCTGCCGCCCGATGTGCCCGGTGAGCAGGGCCAGGTTGATCAGGCTGAGGGCGTTGGCGGTGCCGTGCGTGCTTTCGGGGATGCCCAGGGCCCAATAGATGGCCGCGTTGCGGGCCTCGGCGTACAGGCGGGCGGCAGCGACGATCAACTGGCGGTCCACGCCGGAGAGGGCCTCGGCGTATTCGGGGGTGAAGACGCGCATCGACTCGGCGAATGCGGCGAAGTTTTCGGTGCGAGCGTCGATGAACTCCTGGTTATAGAGCTTTTCTTCCAGGATGACGTGGGCCATCGCGGAAAACACCGCCACGTCGGCGCCGGGCTTTTCGGGCAGCCACAAGGTGGCGTAGTTGACCATCTCGATGCGGCGGGGATCCACCACGATCAGCCTGGCGCCGTGTTTTTCGATGGCGGCTTTCATCTGGTTGGCGATGATGGGGTGGTTTTCGGTGACGTTGGAGCCGGTGAGGATGAAGACATCGTTGTAAATGACCTCGGCGGCGGTGTTGCTCATGGCAGCCGAGCCGACCGCCATTTGTAAGGCCACCACCGAAGCGGCGTGGCACAGGCGCGTGCAGTGATCGATGTGGTTGGTGCGGAACAGGGCACGGAAGAGCTTTTGCAGGAGGTAGTTGTCTTCGTTGGTGGCCTTAGCGCAGCTATAGGCGGCGATTGCGCCGGAGCCGTGCGCCTGGTAAATGCCGGTCATGCGCTCGGTCGCGTAATCCAGGGCGTACTCCCAGCTCACTTCGCGCCATTCGTCCAGGTCAAAGGCCGGGTGGCGCGCGCCGGGGGCCTGGTGTGTTTTGCGCACCAAGGGCACGGTGACGCGTTTGGGGCTGTCGATAAAATCGTAGCCGAAGCGGCCCTTGACGCACAGGTTGCCGTGGTTGACCACCGAGTCGAAGGGCGAGGTGACCCGGTAGATAGTGTTGTCGCGGATGTGCAGGTCCAGGGTGCAGCCGACGCCGCAGAAAGGGCAGGTGGTGCGGGTGATCTGGTCGGGGTGGAACATGGCGGTCTCCTCTCAACGCCTGCGGCGGCGCTCGAAGCGCGTTTGAGCGCGGATTTCATCGGCGGGGACGCCCTGCTCCAGCAGGTACTGGCGTTTGGGCTTGAGCGCGCCGGTTGGGCAGACCCCCACGCACTGCCCGCAGAACACGCAGGTGGTTTCCTGCAGGGGTTTCTCGAAGAAGGTGTTGATCTGGGTGTGGTAGCCACGCCCCGAGAAGTTAATAGCGAAGGCATATTGGGCATCTTCTGCGCAGACCTGCACGCAGCGCCAGCACAGGACGCACTTTTCGTAATCGCGCACGAAGAAGGGATTGTCGTCGATAACGGGCATTGCGCGGCGTTCGCTTTCATCAAAGCGCTGCGGGTCGCCGCCGTATTCTTGCAAGCGAGCTAGAATCTCAGGCGAGTCCGATAGGTCGACACTGGAGGCGAGCATTTCCAGAATGGTGCGGCGGGAGCGGTCGATGCGCTCGGAACGGGTAGTGACGACCATGCCGGGGCTGACCTGGGCCACACAGGCGGGCACCAGGGTGCGCGAGCCCTGCACCTCCACCACGCACAGACGGCAAAGGGCGTTAGCGGTGCAGGCTTCGTGGTAGCAAATGGTGGGGATGTCGATGCCGAGTTGGGCGGCGGCCTGCAGGATGGTGGCGCCGGGCGGGGCTGAAACAGCCTGGCCGTCGATGGTCAAGTCAATCAAGTCAGTCATGGCGGCCTCCTTGAAGCGGCTGGGTTAATTCGGGCCACAGGCGGACCGCGCTGCTCAGGGCTGAGGAGGCGGTTTGGCCCAGGCCGCACAGCGAGGAGTCGGTCATGGTTTGGGCAAGGTCGCGCAAGCGCTCCAGGTCGCCGGGCAGCGAGCGGTTTTCCATCCACCGTTCGACGATCTCCAGTTGACGCTGCGTGCCCATCTGGCAGGGGTAGCACTTGCCGCAGGATTCTTCGGCGAAGAAGCGCGCCAGGCGCAGGCAGATGTCGCGCAGGTCGCGGGTTTCATCGAACACGGTGATGACCCCCGAGCCGAGGGGCAGCCCAGCGGCACGCAGATCCTCGAAGGTCAGGCGCACGTCCAGGTGCTGGGGTCCGGCGAATGCGCCCGCCGCCCCGCCGATGAGGATGCCCTGCAACTTCTTGTTGCCGCGCACACCGCCCGCCAGGTCTTCAATGACGTGGCGCAGGGTGACGCCAAAGGGTACTTCATAGAGGCCGGGGCGAGTCACGTCGCCGGAAAGGCAGAAGAGTTTTGGCCCGGGCGACTTTTCGGTGCCGATGCGGCGGTATTCCTGCGCTCCGGCGGTGAGGATATAGGGCACGTTGGCCAGGGTCTCGACGTTATTGATGACGGTGGGCTTGCCGAACAACCCGGCGGTGGTGGGGAAGGGCGGTTTGATGCGGGGGAAGCCGCGCTTGCCCTCGATGGACTCGAACAGGGCCGTCTCTTCGCCACAGATGTAAGCCCCCGCCCCGCGGCGCATCTCAACATCGAAAGAGAAGCCCGAGTCAAGGATGTGCTTGCCGAGCAGGTTGGCGGCGCGGGCTTCCTTGACTGCTTTTTGCATGACCTGGTATTGGTAGAGGTACTCGCCGCGGATGTACATGTAGCCTTTGGCTGCGCCAATGGCATAAGCGGCGATGATCAGGCCTTCCAGCACGCGGTGAGGGTCGTCTTCGAGCAGGACGCGGTCCTTGAAGGTGCCAGGCTCGGCCTCGTCGGCGTTGCAGACCACGTATTTCACCGCATCAGGGGCCTGGGCCGCCGACTCCCACTTGACGCCGGTGGGGAAGGCCGCTCCGCCGCGCCCCACCAATCCTGCGGCTTTGATCTCGGCAATGACCTCAGCGGGAGAACAGTCAAGGGCTTTGCGCAACCCCTGGTAGCCCCCGCCGGTTGTGTATTGCTCCAGCGGGGTGGGTGCTTTCTTCCCGCAGTTGGCGGTGAGGATGGAAATCTCGGAAGTGACGATGCTTTTGGGATGGCGCAGCTTGCCCATCACCAGATCGTCGTAGGTGTGGCGGTCGGCGCGAGCCACCTGGGCGCCCTGGATGTTGAGGGCAGGTGCGTGCTCGCAAAGTCCCAGGCAAGGCGCGTATTCGATGCTCAGGACGCCAACGGGCTGGCCCTGGGCCTGGCGCATTTCAAGCTGCCGGGAAAGCCGCTTCATGAAGCCTTCCGACCCGGCCATGGCGCAGGCGGGGTCGTTGCACACATGGACGACGGTTTTGGCGACGGGCTGGCGGAAGAAGAGGGTATAGAAGTCGATGACACCGTAGATATCGGCCAGTGGCACGCCCAGTTTTGCGCCAATCTCGACGGCAGCGGCCTCGGGGATGTAGCCGTACAATTCCTGGGTGGCATGCAGCGCGGGTAAGAGCCCGGCGCGGCCTTGGGGCGCCAGTTCGTCCAGCGCGGGGTACAGCGGGGTCAGGTCAATTTCGGGCATCGGGCCTCCTGTTTGGGTCCTGTGGCCTGAATGTCTGAGGTGGCTGATTTTTAACAGGGTGTGAATTCGGGTTCGTCAGTACAATTATAACCATTCTGGTCAGCATTGTCACTCAGGCAGATGACCTTGAGTGTGTTTCAAAGTTTTGCGAGAGGGGGTAAGATAAGAAAAGAAAGGGGGTCATTGGGAATTGGCGTGGTGAACCCCGCATTTT
>JAFGLU010000013.1 GCA_016927865.1 Anaerolineaceae bacterium | reverse complement strand
TGGTGTGGCAGGCGGCGCATTGGGCAGCGAAGGCTGAGCAGCCTAGATTGCTTGAAGGATAGAACATGTCAGGGGAAGCGCGCTTGGTTGGATTGGGAATGAGCACGATCGATGTTTTGGCGTCGACCGAAGCGCTGCCCCGCTGGGAGGGCTGTGCGCCCCTGGACCATTTATGCCTGGACGGCGGGGGGATGGCGGCGAACACGCTGGCGGCTTTTTCTAAATTGGGAGGCCGGGCAGATTTCATCGGGGTGTATGGAAATGATGCGCTTGCCGATCTGAAGGTGGGGCTGCTGGCAAAAGCGGGGGTGGACACTTCTGAGATGGTGCGGTTGGCGGAAGATGAACCGGCGGTGACACTGGTCTTTGTGCATTCCACCAGTGGGGAGCGCACATTTGCTTCAACAGGCAGGATGCGGAACCGTCCGCTGGCTGTGGAGGCGTTGGATCGAGAAGCGATCATTAACGCTGACGGATTGTACCTGGATGGCTTTCACCCACAGGCGGCGATTGCGGCTGCGGAATGGATGCGAGAGGCAGGCAAACCGGTGTTCTTGGACGCAGGCAGACCCGAAAATGGTGATGACCTGGGAATGCGATCGTTGATCCCCCTGAGCAGCATTCTGTTCGGCGGGGCAGGGTTTGGCGCTGCTTATAGTGGAGAAAAGGATCTGCTGGATGCGGGAAAGTTCATTCTGTCACAGGGGCCGGCGGTTTATGTGGAAACGCTGGGAGAGAAGGGCTCGTGGACTTTTTCGGGCGAATCTGTCTTCCAAAATCCTGCCTTTGCAGTTCGGGCTGTTGACACGACCGGAGCGGGGGATGTGTTTCATGGGGCGTTTCTGCTGGCCTGGATGGAGGGGAAATCCTTGCAGGAAGCAGGGCGATTCGCTTCGGCAGCGGCGGCAATCAAATGCACGCGCAGAGGGGCGCAAGCAGGTTGCCCAACGATCGAGGAAGTGAAGGCTTTTCTCACAGAGCGGTAGGAGGATAAATGGGTGTTTTTCTTACGGCTGAAGCAGCGTTGCAAATCATTGGCGAGGTTGAGAAATTGCCGGCGGTAGCGCCTTTCTGGGAGGAATCTCAGGCGACGTTCCCGGTGGGTGGTCCAGATTTCTTGAAACCGGTATCTATCCACGAGAACCGGATGTGGTGCGGATTCGATGAAGATGTGGAAGCTGTTCTGACGCGAGTCGCGGCAGTTATAAGCGAGCACCCGGCGCTGGTACGGCTGGCATGGCACTGCTGGTGGCGGTTGTACGAAGGGGAAGGTGAAATAGCCTTTGACGGCTGGCCAGATTTTGAGACTGCCCTGGGGCAAGAGTGCGGGGTGTTCTACCTTCTGGTGGGAATTGCTATGGTTCCACGGGTGAGGGCGCTGCACGCTGCCTGGGGCATCCCTGAAGCTGTAACTCGCGAGACGTGCCAGGAGCCGAACGCTTTTTGCTACAACCATACCCAGATGTTTGTAGGCAGGATTGGAATTGCACGCTCGACGCTCTTCTGGCTGCGGAATTACACCCGTGAACCATACTTTCGGTTGGGGCGACTGGAATTTTGGTTGAAGCCGTTTGGCGAGAGTATTCGGGTTTTCCGGCGGCCAGAAGGCGGCGAAGTGATTGCGCTGGCTGCCGAGGGAGAACGCTTTGATGCACAGGGGTTCATGCCGGTGGAGAGCGTCCCGCCTGCCGAGGGAGATTGGGTTTCTGTGTACAACGAAACGCCCGGTCAGGTCACCGGCAATCCAATCTTGCCCACAGGGCGAGCGGTGAACACGCTGTTGCGGCTGAACTTAGGTGAGTGGGAACGGGTTCTGGAGCCGGGGTGTTGGGTGCTGGATATGCATATTCCGGCGGGCGGGAAGATGTCTCCGGAGGCGGTTCGGGAGTCGCTGATGACTGCCAGAGAGTTCTTTAAGAAATATTTTCCCGACAAGCCGGCGGTGGGATTCGTGTGTTGGTCATGGATTTTTAGTCCTGTGCTGGACAAGATCCTGCCGGAGGAAAGTAACCTGGTGAAGAACATACGTGAGGTGTACCTGTTCCCTTACGCCTCGGACCCGCAAGATGGATTGGGGTTTGTATTCTATCAGGATAAAATTGACTTAACCACGGCGCCGCGTAAAACCTCGGTTCAGCGAGCGTTTTTGGATTACCTGCTGGCGGGGAAAATCTGGCGAGCCGGGGGGATGTTCTATTTGATGGATGATTTGGACGACTACGGAAAGCAGGTCTATCGTCACAAACGTTTGTTTACGGTCATCTAAGGAGCCGCATTATGAAGAAACGAGAGTTGATTCGGAGTACCCCTGAGAAGCAGGGTATTGCATCACAAGCAATTCTTTCTTTTGTTTCAAAAGCAGAAGAGACGATTCAAGAATTGCACGGCTTCATGCTTCTTCGCCACGGGCGAGTGGTGGCGGAAGGTTGGTGGGGGCCCTACGCGGCAGATTTACCGCACACCTTGTACTCGCTGACGAAGAGTTTCACTTCAACAGCGGTAGGACTGGCTGTGGCTGAGGGGCGGCTGTCAGTCGATGACAAAGTGATCTCTTTCTTCCCTGATGATTTGCCGGCGGTGGTGGATGAAAACCTGGCAAAGATGGAGGTGCGGCACCTGCTGTCAATGTCCACGGGTCATCACGAGGATAGCACGGAGCGGATGATCACGCGCTCGAAGGGTAATTGGGTGAAGGGGTTCCTGGCGCTGCCGGTTGAGCACGAACCGGGTACGCATTTTGTGTATAACAGCGGCGCATCCTACATGTTGGGCGCGATTCTGAAAAAGGTGACCGGGATGGGCATGAAAGCCTATCTCAAACCTCGGTTGTTCGAGCCGTTGGGGATCAAGACTCCCCGTTGGGATCGCTGCCCGCGCGGGGTTGAAATTGGTGGGTGGGGGCTGCATGTGCGCACCGAGGACATCGCCCGCTTTGGACAGATGTATCTGCAAAAAGGATTATGGAACGGAAAGCGGATTCTGCCGGAAAGCTGGGTGGCGGAGGCTAGCTCCAAACAAGTATCGAACGGCACTGACGAGCAAAGTGATTGGGCGCAGGGATACGGCTACCAGTTTTGGCGCTGTAAGCATAACAACTATCGCGGCGACGGCGCTTTTGGACAGTACTGTATTGTGATGCCCGAAAAGGATGCGGTGTTGGCTATCAACAGCGGGGTGGGCGATATGCAGGCGGTGCTGAACCTGGTATGGGAGATGCTGCTCCCGGCAATGGGACGCGAGGCTTTGCCAGAAGACCCGGTGGCGGAGCGAGCTTTAATGGATAAGTTGCCGGCTTTACAGGTTGAAGCTCCAGAATACGGGAAAATCAAAGCAAACGTTACGAAGTTCTCGGGGAAGAAGTATGTGTTAGACGAGAATCATTTCAAGCTCAAGGCAATAACGTTCGAAATGCTCGCCGAAGGCTGTAAGATGATCGTTCAGCAGGGGGCGAAGGCCGAAGTTGTCGATTGCGGATGGGAGAGCTGGAAGAAGGGCGTTTCGGGATTGTTCAGCGACCGGCAGGAGAAGGTGGCTGCCAGTTGCGCATGGCGATCGTACAGCCAGTTGGAGGTAACTATCCGCCACTATGAGACGCCTTTTGTGTACACCCTGTTATGTGATTTTTCGGACAGCGAATTGATTGTGCGCGGTTCAGTAAACGTTTCGTTTGGTCCGCAGCAGTTCCCTGAGTTGGTAGGGAAAGCGGAATAGAAGGCGGGAACAGATTCTTCGAAAAACAGATCGATGCGGCGCGTTCGCGCCGCATCGATCTGTTTTTCGAAATATCTCCCCGAGAAGGGTGAAGATTAGGGCGTGGCGGGGACGTTTTGGATGCGTGGTGAGAGCCACAGGGCACGGTCGCCGGAAGCAGAGCCGTTAGCCATAACGGTTAGGATGAATTTGACCGATTTCCCAGCCAGGCTGCTCAAGTCGACGTCCACCTGGTGGAAGTCGCCATCGTAAGTTTCGCTCCAGGTGGCCAGGGTGGTGATTGTGCCGTTATCGATCTGGTAATCGAGTTGGAGTTTTACGTTGCAGTCCTTGGCGTTGTACTCGCAGCCGATGACGGCCTTGAAGTGATCTCCATCTTTGACGGTGAAGGGTGTGTACTTGCCACGAATAATGCTATCGTTGATGTTTTGCGGTCCAAGCACAAGACCCGGTTCATTGTCCTGAGTCCCGGATTCGAGGTAGGGTTTGGCAACATAGACGACAAAGCCCTTGGCGTCCTTATCGGGTGTAGTGCAGGAGATGACACCGGCGCCGGTTGACCATTCTGCGGCGCAGTAATTGGCGGCGAAATCGTAAGAGCCGGAGTTGGGAGGAGCAGAAACGACCTTGATGTCGGCGTAGAACGTCTCGTTGTTTCCTCCCAGGCCAAAGCTTTGCCCTGAGGCGTTTCGCAGCAGCCAGTTTCCGCGATAATCACCGGTTGTGTTGGGGGCGACTAACTCAATAGAAACATCGATGGTTTGGTTGGGGGCCACGTTGGTGGGCATAGCGACTGAGGCCGGTGAGCCCATTGCGTTGCCACTGGTGAAGACCAGGGAATAGGAGGTGGTCCAGGTGCAGGTGCCGACGTTCTTTAGCCGCCAAATTTTGGTGAACTTGGCTCCAGCAACAATGGAGGTGCCGTCGGGAATGGTGACATCGGTCACGAAACGAGCTGCGTCACAAGCCACCGGCACGGGGGTGCTGGTGAGGGCTTGCGTTGCGGTGGGTGGCACAATGGTTGCGGTGGGGGCTTGTGGCTGCGGTGTGCTGGTGGGCGCACCGGCTCCGGGGGTGACCGTGGCGGCCCCGGCGACCTGAGTCATGAGGACCTGCAGGGTTTGAGCGGCCTGGGTGCCGGCAGCGTTTGGTTCGGCGGTAGAGGTGCTCTTGGTGGGCATATTGCAACCTACCAATATGAGAGCAGCTAAGCCGGAAAAAATCATATTTAAGATAGTTCGTTTCATTCTTGCTTTCTCCTTGCTGTATTGATCACTCTTTATAACGCACAATCCAGAGATAAGTTCCCAAAAATTCAATCCTGAGTGGGTGGAGTAAACCTGGGCTTCTTCTGTCGATTTTGAAAGAGCCGTGTGATTGTATATCTACTATAATCATATCATGCCCCGCCATCTATTGCTCATTCCGACCACCGCTTGCCAGGCGAGCTGCTCTTATTGTTTTGGCCCGCGTTATCCTCAACCGTCTATGAGCAAGCAAGTGGTTGAGGAAACGGCGGCATGGATGGGAGGGTTGAAGCAAGAGGATTGTTTGCAGGTCACCTTTCATGGTGGCGAGCCGCTTCTGGCCGGGTTCGAATTCTTTCAAGAGGCGATGCCGCGAATCTCGAGGGCTTGGTCGAAACCGGTGGGCTTTGCAGCGCAGTCAAACCTGTGGAGGTTGGATGATGCCTATTGCGAGTTGTTCAAAGACTATCGCGTGGGGCTGGGCACCAGCCTGGACGGGCCGGAAGCGATCAACGATGCACAACGCGGAGAGGGTTATTTCCGTAGAACGATGGCAGGAATTGAGATGGCGCGAAAACACGGGCTGGAGGTGGGTTGTATTGTGACCTTCACAGCGCAATCCTTGCCGCGCTGGCGCGAGGTGGCTGAGTTTTTTCGGCGCGAGGGGTTGAATTTCGCGATTCATGCGGCTGCTCCTGGTTTAAGTGATGCTGACGTGGCAAGCGGAAAGCCTCAGTGGGCCGTATCTGCGGATGCATACGGGGCGTTGATGGTGGACTTGCTTGTGTATTACTTGGAAAATCTTGCCACTATGCGTATTCCGACTCTGGACGCAATTTGCAGGAGTGTTGCGGCGGGAAAAGGTGGAATCTGCACATTTGGGGACTGCCTGGGAAAATACCTGGCGATTGCTCCAGACGGAAGCATCTACCCCTGCCAGCGGTTTGTGGGACAGAGGGGTTTCAAGCTGGGCAGTGTGTTGGGAGAAAGCCGACTTGAAGATTCTCTGGCGTGGCAGGTTCTTGCCCAGCGACAGGAGCGCATGGAGGTGGAGTGCGGGGCGTGCGCCTTTTTGGATATCTGCCGGGGAGGTTGTCCCTATGATGCGCTGGCGGCAGGGCAGACACGGGATCCCTTCTGTGCGAGCTATCAGCGAATCTTTGGTGAGGTTGTGAATCGAGGCGTGGAAGAGGTGCTTTCAGATGCGAGTATGGCCCCGGTGTTGGGTGCGACGGCTATAGAAAGCGGATGGCAGACCAAGGGAAAGATGGTTAGCTTACTACGAGGATCTGCCCGATAATTTCTTATAGCCGATAGGCGTGATACTCGTTTTGGCAGGGGCTGCCCCAGGTTGCATACATGACCCGCTCGGTGAGGTCCATGATCAGCGCGGTGATGGTTTTTTCCCGGTCAAAGGGCTGCTGGCTGTCGATGGCGTGATTGCAGATTGAGTCCTGAAAGTTAATGTGATCGCGCTGGATGGCCTGCAAGGATTCGATCGTGTGCAATCGGGTGAGGCCAAGAAGTCGTTTGGCGCGGAAGTAACGCACGCGCGTGGCGATCAACTCGTCTGGGTCGCTTTCTATTTCAACCATGTTCGGCGAAAGATAGTTGTTGGTGTGGGTCACTGCGCCATCTTCGGAACCAAGCACTGCGAAGCGGCGCGCCGAGACTTCTACGTTGTAAAGTTCGCCACTATCGTGGGCGATCAGGTGGTTGTAGCCGGCAGCACGTTGCGGGGCGAGCGCGGCGCGAATGGCCTCGTCGGGGCTGCGGGCTGCCAACGTGGCGCGCGAGACGATTACGCGCGGGGTGCCGATGCGCGAGTCGATGGGGTAAACGGAATCGCAAGCCTGAGCGATCCCTTCGGCATTGAAACCGATGTTAGGTAGGAGCGCGCCGTATGTCATCGCCAGGAAAGGTGGACCATCATCAGGCGTGGCATGTAGGATGACCAAGTCTGGCTCGTCTTCGGGCAGCCAATCTTCGTTGTGGGCCAGATAGACGTGACCGTTGGCGCTGCGCTCGGGGGCGACCGCCATGCTGGTGCACTTGGTAAGGTGTAGCGCGTCCATGGTCACAGCTTCCATTGCGTTGACTACGGCGATATCATCGAACGAAGCATTAGCGCCTTCGGCGACGCCTTGCATTTCTTCGATAAAATCGGGGAAGCGCTCTTCGGCAAAGGGGATGTATTTGCGGGATTGGGTTTGGGCGCCTTCCCAGGTCAGTTGGAGGCGTTCGAAGGCATCGGCGAGGAGCTGATTGGCATTGCCTATACTGTGGTGAATTTGATCGCGGCAGGCCTCACCGATTTGCTGGCCCATCTGGCGATGAGAACCGTGGATGTGGATGAGAGGTATTTCTCTGTTATTCATGTGGTACTCGGATGCTGGGTTGTTGTGCTTTTTAGGTTTCGTTTTGGAAGGTACATACAGCGCAAAGGTAGAATATTATTCTACCCGCTAAATTGGTTTTGCGCCAAATATGCAAGTTCCCTTGACGGGTGGGAGGCTTGGGTTAAAATAGGTTTACGCACGGGGCGATGGCGGAATTGGCAGACGCAGCGGACTTAAAATCCGCCGGCCGAGAGGTCTTGTGGGTTCAAGTCCCACTCGCCCCACTATCCAAGGAAAACCCTAAGGGTCTCAGAAGACCCTTAGGGTTTTTAAAAGGTGTGTTTACGGTTGTGGGAGGATGAAGATCATGGTGGGCAGCAGCGGGAAGAATTTTGGCTTGCATTCATCCGGGGGATCGCCAACATAAGTGGGGTTCAGTGATACGGCTCCCTCGACAAACTGGGTGCCATTCCAGTCGAAATATTTTTCTTCCCGGTTGCACGGGCAACAATTGGGTTCACCGTAGAGATAGACGGATTGATCGGTTCTGATGGAATTGCCGGCTATCTCCCACGTTCCCTGCGTCAACCCAATAGCCAGCACTTGCTGGATAGTTGTCCCATTCCACATAAAGACCTGGAGGTCGAGGTAAGCGCCGGAGCCGGAGGAGCGCAGGGGAACCACGACTAACTGGTGACACTCGCCGAATTTATGTAGGCCCAGCCCTTCCAGCTCGATTTGACGCATCATGGGGTCGCCGCCCTCAAGTGACCAGACGGTGATCCACTCGCCTGCTTTCCACAAGTCGACGTACACCGATCGTCCTTGAGAGCCGCGATCCTCCAGGCGGAAGCGGTGATATGTTGTGGGGTAGGCGCAGTTCATGACGATGCCGTCGCCCGGAATGCCAGGTGTGGGGGTGGGCGAAGGCGTGACGGTGGGTGGTTGGCCGGGGTCGGCGTCGACATTGTCGTTGAGCCCGTCACCGTCGGTGTCCTTGTTGGTGGGGCTGGTTCCGAGTTCGTGCACTTCCAGTCCATCGGGCAGGGTATCTGTGTCGCTGTCATTGCTCTTTGGGAGGGTGCCGAAGACATTGACTTCTTCGCCATCTTTGAGACCATCCAAATCGGTGTCGGGGTTGTTGGGGTCGGTGCCTAAGGCGGCTTCCTGGCTATTGGTCAGGCCGTCCCCGTCGTCATCGTTGAGGGCGGCTAGTGTGGCGGCGGCAACCGTGGCCAGGGCGGCTTGCTCGCGAACCTGGGCTTCAACGGTGGATACCATTGCAAGAGCGGTGGCGGTTTGGTCCGCTTTGACCTGGTTTTGGGCGGTGAACAAAAGGATAACTGCGCCGATGGCAAAAACGCAAAGGGTCATTAGGATGGGCAGCAGCCACAACGGGAAGATGGCCCGGCTGACCAATTCGCCAGATAAACTTTGTGGGTCACCCGTGGGAGGATCCACCTGAATGGTGAAGGGGTGGATTTGCTCGCCGCCCAGCAATTTGCGATGGCGGGGGCGTGCAGTGAAGCCGACTTCTACGGCTTGCCCGGCGGCCACTTTTGCCTGCCGTGTGGCAGGCGTGAAGGTGAGTTCATCGGCGCGATCAGAAAAGATGAGCGCAAAAGTCTCGGGGCGATTTCCGGAGTTTTCGATTCGTAATTTCGCTACCGACTTTGACTTTACCCGCTGTGGGCGAAGCTCGGCGCGGAAATGCTGGTAACTGCCCACCGTCAGGTTGATGGTGACTTCGACAAGTTGTCCGGGGTTTTCCTGGGAGGTTACCAACAGCCTGGGGATGTAGGACCCACTGGGGCTTTGAGAGGAACGGGGCGGGCGCACGGTGATTTGAGCTGTGCGCTGTTCGCCGGGAAGCAGTTGGATGGGCGCCGGGAGTTGAACCCAGGTGGGGGGCAACCCGGCCAGGGTGACGCCGAAGTGATCGACCAGAGGGCCCTGGTTGAGCAAAGTGAAGGAAAGGGTGACAGAACTGCCCGGTTCGACCGAGATGGCGGGGTTTTCGACGAAAACCGCCAGGCGGCCTTCGCCGTTGGACGCATGGACGTCGCCTGTTTCCACCTGGGTGCCATCGCGACGGAGGATGGATGAGCGCTGCACTGAGGAGGATGCTACGGCAGGAATGAGGCGCAGGTAAGTGTCGCCGATGAGGAGCAGCTTGTTGGGTGTCCAGGCTTCGGGTACGCCAGGCAGCAGGCGGGCGGTGCCCAAGAAGGTGCCGTTGGTCGAGTTGAGATCGGTAACCTTGTACTGGCCGTTGCTGCCCTCAATAGATACGTGTTGGCGGGATGCTTTGGAGTCGTCGAGGTAGATGGTTGCAGCACGGTCGCGCCCAACAACAGTTTGGCCGGGTTGCAGGGGCACGTGGCGGGAGGTTTGGTCTTTTAAAATGACCTGGACCCGATCTATGTTGGCTGTCTCGGGTGCGCCCAGGTCGCCCATCAGCGAGGGGCCGCGGTCGATCATGGATTGCTGATATTGGGTAGCCAGTGACTCGGCGGGGCCGATGGCGGTGGGAGCGCTGCCGACAGGCGTGGCGCTGGGGATGAGGTTTTCCAGGCCTTTGGCCAGATCGGCGGCGCTGGCAGGGCGCTGGGTGGGATCTTTGGAGAGGGTGCTGAGGATGAACTGTTCCAGCGCAGGGGGCAGATCGGGGCGAATGGAGGAGGGCGTAGGGGGCTGTTCTTTGGTGTGGTAACGAATGGCCTCAGAAATGGTCCGAGCAGGGAAGGGCAATTGGGCGGTGGCCAGTTCGTAGAGCAAGACGCCAAGCGAATACACGTCGGAACGAGCGTCGAGGTCTTCACCCATGGCCTGTTCGGGGGACATGTAGGCGGGGGTGCCCATGCTAGTGCCGTCCTGGGTGATGCCAGCTTGTCCAACCAGCTTGGCCAGGCCGAGGTCGGTGATAACGGGGCGGTAGGGGAGGGAGCCGCTGGGTTCGGGGCGCAGCATGATGTTGGCGGGTTTGATGTCGCGGTGCAGGACGCCGTGTTTATGCGCATAGTCGAGGGCGAGGGCGACCTGGCGGAGCAGTTCCAGAGCCTCATCCAGGCGGATCCATTTCTTTTGGGCGCGAAGATCGGTGAGCAGCTTGCCGAGGTTGTCGCCGGGGATGAACTCCATGACAATGTAGAGCGCATCCTGGGTTTGACCGAAATCAAAAACCTGCACTACCGAGGGGTGGTTGAAGCGGGCAGCGGTGCGAGCTTCCTGCAGAAAGCGCTCGCGGAAATCGGCCTGGCGAACGAACTGGGAGTGCATGATTTTCACGGCGACGTCACGCTGAAGGGTGATATCGCGGCCTTTGTAGACCGAGCCCATGCCGCCTTCGCCAAGGAGTTTATTAAGTTGGTACCGTCCAATTGTCCTACCGACCATGTCTGCCATGCTGCTGCTCCCTTATTGCTCTACCGGTTCTATAAAAGTAAATCGAGTCTCTTCAACCTCTGACTAAGTTGTTACGCAAATTCTAGCGTATATGTAGTATATGCCGGCTTATGGGTGTTAATCAACCGTTCGACCAAAGTTTGGTTCACCTGGCCGGGTTTGATCGGCAGGCGAATCCGAAATGAATGAGGCTCCAGGTCTTTGGAGGTGTCGTCGATTTCTGGGGTGACTCCCGTGTAGATTTCGAGAATGCGGCACAATGACCAGCGAGTGCCCAGCCGAGCGTAAATCTCATGGGCTTCCGCTAACAATATGCGGCGCTTTTCTTCTGTCCAGGAGGCATCCAGGGGGATGTTGAACCAATTGGCCAGCCAGGGCAAAAAGCCGGGCGGAGCCGAGGCAGGGGAGAGGAACAGATCGAAGTTGTCAATAGTCCATTCAATGGGCGTGGAGGTGGACTCAAAGATGCCCAAGAAGCGCGCCATGAAGTCGGTATGGTAGATGTCGGGCAGGTATTGGATCAGGCGGGTGGAGCGCATCTCCATGCCTGGCGGGACGGGGCCGGGCGCAGGTGGAGGGGCTTGAGGGCGGACCTTCTTAGTGGGTGGCGGAGGTTGGGCGGGCGGCTCCTCTCGAGCGGGGGCGGTCTTCTTGGGCTGCTTGACGGGCGGTTCCGGGGCGGGTTGAGGTTTTGGTTCTACTTTGGGCTTATCTTCCACCGCGGGCGGAGGCGGCTCGGGCGCGGGTTCTGTGAGAGGGATTTGCTGATAGGCGAGCGAGAAGGCGCCAATTTGAATGACTTCGCCTGGAGCCAGCAGGCGAGGTAAATCGGGAACGAGACGTTCGCCACTGACGCGCGTGCCGTTGGAACTGTTCAGGTCGGTGATGGTGCAATCCATGGCGGAGCAATCGAGGCGGGCGTGTCGGCGGGAGATGAGCGTGTCTTCGAGGACGAGATCACAGCCTACCTGACGACCAATGATCAGTGAACCGATGGTGAGGTCGATGTCGCGCTGGCCGGTGGGGCCTTGAAGGGTGAGGCGGTGGGTGTAGGTGTCCATGGTGTACCTAGAGGCCTAACGCCTGGTTGAATTTGGTTTTATACGCTTCAATGATCTTCTTTCCGGCTTCGATTTCAGCGATCATTTTTTCTACCATTTCGCTCATCCCGCCCTCACCACCGGAAGAGCCTTCGCCGGTGCTAATGATGGCGATGTGCTTGGTGATGATTTCAAAGCGGTCGGCCACCGGCTCGACGCGATGGTATTGACTGTTCTTTTCTTCCAGGGTGATTTTCCGCTTGCCCTCGGTTTGCGTGGCGCTGTCCTTTTGAAGCTTGCCCGAGTGCAAGGCCATGTCGGCTTCGTACATACACGTATCAGCTTCGGCCAGGAATTTCGCGATCAGTTCATAGCCGCCACCCACCTGGCCGCCGCCCTTCTTTGTTTTGTAGGTTTCGTCCAGCATCTGGCCCAAGGTGTTGATGGCTTCGCGGATGCTGGTCAGTGTAGTGTTCAGTTGGTCGGCAATTTCCTTGCGGCTCTGGGCGGCGGAAACCTTTGCGCCCAGAGCGGCTTCCAATTCCGCCGTGTTGGCACTGCTTCCAGCCGTGGCGGCAGCGGCACGGGCTGTATTCTGAGCCGAGAGCGCATTTTCCAGGTCTGTCCGGTAGATGTCTGTGAGGATCATGTCGGGCACTTTGGTTAGATCGATGTCCAATCCGGTGGCTTCGGCGGCTGTGGAGGTTGCCGAGGCGGCTGATTCAACCCCTTCGACATACTTGCCTGCTCCAGGGATCATTTTTGCCACGCTAACACCAGCGCTCATTTTGGCTTTTACATCGGCCATTTTCTTCTTGACATCCGCTACTTGAGGCGAATCAGGCTCTTCGGGCTTGGCCTTTGATGCTTGAGCTGTGGATTCGATACGGTTAGCTGCGCCAATCACCCGCAAGTTGGCGTCGCGGGCCTGATCGTCGAAGCTGTTGAGTAATGTCATTTGCGTGCCGGCTGTGTTGCGGAGGTCCTTGATGCGATCACGAGCAGCGCGAGCTTCCACGGCTTCGGTGGGCTCATCTTTACTGCGATTGGCTAATTGTTTGGCCTGTTTTCCGGCTCCCTGGGCGTCCATGCCGGTCTCGGTTTTGATGAAGTCTTCCGGGGTGCGCATGTCGGTGTCGTACATGGCCATCCACTCGTTTGCCATAGCATCCAGGCGGCTAAAGCGGGTTTTGACCATTGTGTAGCGAGTTTTGAAATCCCCGGAAGTGCGCGATTCTTCGCCTGCATACGTCAGATAGAGTTCCAGGTTTTGAGCCGCATTTTGGTTATCTACCTTGTGTTGGTTGGTTAAGTAGCCGCCCCAACCTTTTTCTCCCATGTGAGGGTCCAGAGTGGCCGTTGCAGCGATGACCTGGTTGAGCAGGGATTTCGCCTGGTTGATATCATCGACGTTATCGATGCCTGCCATTTTTTGGTCGATTTTTACTGCATCGATGAGTTGTGCTTCATCCGCGGCTTCTTCCAGTGCTTTGGCGGAGGCTGATTCTGTTTCGCGTTGAACCAGCCCCTTGGGTGCGGGCATTGCCCTTGAAGAATCTATCCATTGATTGGCGATTTGGTCGGCTTGTTGCTCATACGCGTCACCGGGTTGACTTAATAGCAGCCCATCGTCTGTTAATGTTCCGGAAACAGGGCCGCGTTTCTGTTGCATGGTGTGCGCGGCCTCATGGGCCAAAAGCCGTGCCCCTTCGGGCGATTCGGGGGCATACGTGCCGCTGCGGAAATAGATATCCTGCCCGGTTGTAAAGGCCTTTGCGCGCAGTTCTTTGGCCATTTGATGGGCGTCTGGATCGGTGTGGACGCGGACGGAAGAAAGGTCGCTTTGTAGATGCTCCTCAAGTTGACTCTGAACGTTCTGATCGAGAGGTTTTCCTTGACCGAGACTGTTTTTTATTTTTAGGGCAATCGTCGGTGAAGCATCTTGTTTATCTTTGTCGTCTTCATCCATGAGCCGCTGGACTGCCTGATTTCCGTGTGATTGTTGTAACTTTTGAACAGCGGCTCTGCGAAGGGCGGTTGTGGCAGATTGACTGGGCAAATTGATCAGGTTTTCGGCTTGCATCCCCTCGGGAAATTGTGAGCTGTCATTTTGCGGGTTGGTTTGAATGACTTCCGGTCGCAAAACTGGTGTTTTCGCCGTAGATTTCGAGACAGTCTGTTTGCTGCTTGAGGGTTCGTTCATTACAGCCTCCAACCTATATGAACTTTACTTCGTGTTTGCCCGAGGCGATCACGCCGTGGGCGATGACTTCTATGCTTTCCACAGGGGAGCCTTCGGGACCGCCGCCGGGGCGGGTGGCGTACATTTCCACCGAACGGACGAATTGCACGCCGGGAAGCCCCTGCAGGGACTGGTACACGTCGGAGATGTAGAGTGTGCGGCCAAAGGGCCAGCCTTTGCCATCTGGGCCACCCGTGAGCGGGTTGAGGAAGCGGTATAGGCGCGCCAGCACCTCGCCTTCAACGACGGATTTCTCTATATCGGGAGAGGGGTGCAACTGGGCACGGACGGAGGTCCACAGATAGGCGGGCGGGCGAATATCGAGGCGGCAGGTGAGCAGGCGGCGCTCGTCCAT
This sequence comes from Anaerolineaceae bacterium, assembly GCA_016927865.1. Lineage (GTDB taxonomy): Bacteria > Chloroflexota > Anaerolineae > Anaerolineales > Anaerolineaceae > Anaerolinea. Next base: position 36,615 of record JAFGLU010000013.1, on the reverse strand, counting down.
GTAGGCGCGCAGGGCGTCCATGTCGGCTTCGGCCAGGTTCAGGCTGTTGGGGTCGAGATAGGCCTGGGGATTGGGTAGGCGGGGGATGACCAGCAGGTAAACCTGGCCAGGGATGACCCGGCCGGCCTGGTCGGGGCTGGGTTGCAGGCATTTGACTCGACCGATGGCGACGGGGAGAGCCTGGCGGGCCAGGAATTCGAAATCATCTTCTGTGACGGCCCGCTCGCGAGAGTGCAGCAGGGCGGGCGCGCGGGTCATGGCGGATTCGAGGCTTTCGGCGTCCAGCCCGCCCCAGGCCGTTTGACGGTTGGCGACACGGGAAATGAAGGGGATGGCGGTTTTGAGGGTGTTGATGATGCCGGTTTGCACGTTGCCCTCCTGTCCACCGCCGGTGCGATAGGCGCTGAAGACCAGGTTGGTTCCACGCGGGGGCACTGCTCCGTACAACTTCATGGCGCCATCGGGCTGGCGCACGGCAGGCCCCAGGCGCAGCTCGCCGGAGACGCTATCGAGTGTGAAGCAGGGGTCGTCGGACAGCGAGTAGGCAAAATGCTCGACCTCGATCCACTCTTGAGGCGCCTGATTTTCAACCTGGACGATGAGGGTTTCGCCGCTGCGGCGACTCAGAATGGGGTGCTGCTGAAGGTGAAAGCGCTGGCCCGGTGAGCCGTCGGACTGGCCGAGGAACTCGCTGCGGATGGTGCGGGCGTGGGTGGCGGGAATGGTGCCGCCTATGGCAGTGACGGTCAGCTTCTTGACGCGCGGCGATTTGTTGTATGGTTGCATACCTTCGCGGGTTTCGGCGGGGGTGATGTCTTTGACGCGCACGCGTACCCAGTAGAGGGTCTGTTCGCCGACTGCATACTTGCCCATGGCTGGAAGGTGGATTTGAAGCCTGCCGGCGACATTCATGCCACGGGTGGTGTCCTCCTCGATGGCGCAGGGCTGCCAGTGCCCCGTTTCCTTGCCGGTGGAGGCTTCCACCAGGTAGGGCGGTTGGGTGGGGTCTACGCCGGCGCCGCCGGCGGGGTCGAAGTCTGCTTCCAGGCGCAGGACGTGGTGGCTGAGGTCGTTGTTAAAGCCCAGATAAAGGGCATCATCGACCTGAGGGACGGAGGAGAAAACCTCTACCCCCTCGAATCCAGCTTCGAGACGGCGCAAGTTGTGCTCGCGGAGTGATTTTTTGTCGCTTTCGCGGGACTGCACGCGCGAGAATAATCCAGCCAGTTGCGGCGGGTGGACGGTGAAGTCCTGGTCGGTGGTGAAGATGATGGCAGGTTGGGTCTCGGTCTGGGTGCTGGCAACCTCCGTGCCACCGGGGATGACGATGGGGGCGGGTTGAGGGGCGGATAACCAGAAGGTGACCGGAACGCGAGCGGGCTGGGGCGGTTTGAGGCGTACGCCGAGCATTTCGAGGAAGCGGACGTAGTGCAAATCCGGCACCTGGTTGAGGCGGTAGAGGAGCACGTCGGTCATGAAGGCGAACAGTTCCACCAGCGTGACGCCGGGGTCGCTGACGTTGTGGTCGGTCCATTCCTTCGTGTAGTGAGGGATGCGCTTCTTGGCTTCGTCAACGAGGTCCTGGAAGTGACGATCATCGAGCTTGGGGACGGGCAGTGACATGCGCTTCTCCTTGGCTTACTCTTCAGGGATCAGATAGAAAGGATGCACCAGGCTGCGGCGGTCGTGCGTGGCCTTGACCTGGTAGGTGATTTCGATCACCATGCAGTGAGGGTTGGCTTCATCGGGGCGGGCTTCAACGCTTTTGACGATGATGCGCGGCTCCCACATGCCGAGGGCCTCTTCGACAAAACGGCGAGCCTGGGCGGCGGTGGCGCTGTTGTTGGGGGCAAAGACAAGTTCGCGCAGGCGGCAGCCGAAGGTGGGGCGCATGACGCGCTGACCCGGGGTTGTGGTGAGGATGATGCGGATGGCCTGTTCGATTTCGCTGCGCTCATCGGTGAGGGCCAGGCCGCCCTGAGCATCAATTTTGGGTGGAAAGGCCCACCCGCGTCCGGTGAAATCTTGAGACATGGGGTTAGCCTCCGATCATGACGGTGCTTGCGGCGATGATTTGTCCGGCGGTGTTGGGTACCGGGTCGGCGCAGGTCTGAACCATGTCGCCAGCACGGGCCGCGGATTTGCCGTTAATCAGGACAGTGGAACTGCCGCGCAGAATGGTGGCCTGGTTTTGGGGCGGGATTTGAAAAGTGGTTCCGGGCGGCGTGGGCATGTGGGGCGGAAGATTGCGTGCTGTGCTGCCCATTGTGGCAGCGGCAACGCCCATGATTTTCACATCGGTGCTGAGGCTGCCGTCCAACATCCCGCTGAAAGGATGCGGTAGGGGAGTGGGCACCGGGCCGCCTGGGCTGGGAACCATCACGATGTGCATATCTATGGCTATGACCTGGTCACCTTGTTTCGCTGCGGGTTGGCCCATAATTCTCCTAGTTCAGGTTGATCAGCGCGCCCTTGACGGTCACCTGTCCACCGGCCTGGATGTCGATGTTTCCGCCGGCTTTGATCTTGAGGTTTCCGTTGGACTCGACGGTGACATCCTGAGCGGTTTTGATTTCAATCTTGCTGTTTTCCATTTTGATGGTGGATTGCTCGTTTTTTAGGGTGATACTCTTGTTGGCATCGTCCAGAATGATTTGCATTCCGGCAGCGGATTCGACCTCAATTTTGTTATCACTGGTGTCGAGGATGGTGATGCGGTGACCGGTGAGTGAGCGCCAGGTGCGAGCTTTGGGGCGCTCGCCCGAGCGGGTGCCGGATGCCTCGGGCGGAATCTGGTTATTGCCGTTCCACAAGCCGCCCAGTACCACCGGAAAGCTGATGCTGCCGTGCTCGAAGGAGACCACGACTTCATCGCCGACCTCTGGCATGACGTAGAAACCGGCTTTGTTGCCCGCGCCAATTCCCAGCACGCGGCACCAGTTGCTTTCCACGTCTTCAGACAGCCAGGGGAACTTGACCTTGACTCGGCCCATGTCTTCGGGGTCGTCGGTGTTGGTGACTACGCCAATGACCACGCCGAACCAGCGTTGTTCTCGTTCCTGAGGCGGGACGAGGTTTTCGGTGAGCAGCCCGGTGCGGGTGCCGCGGACGTTGAAGTTGGAGACCAGCCCGGAGGACGTGTAGCGATGGGTGACGCTGGTGATGTAGTAAGTGCCGCTGAAACGCTGTCCGAGGGCCTCCAGTTTGATGGCGCGCCCGGCTTTAATCTCAGGGCGGCGCAAGACGCTGCCTTCGGCTTCGAGGAAGGCGCCGCTGAGCTCGTCCAGGCGGGCGGCGGCGAGGGCGTCGGCTTCGGCCTGGCTGATGACCGCCATGTTGACGATGGCGCGCTTGCCCGTACCGAATTCCTGAGCCCAACCAGCGCCGTCTTTTTGCTCGCCTACCTGCGGGTAAAGGTTGCCGCGAGAGGCGCGCCCGACGATGGCTTGCTGGGAGGACGGGTCCCAGCCGCGGACGATTACTTCATCTACTTGCTCGCCAAGTGACATGCGCGGGTAGAAGGACTGCAAATCCTGGCCCCAGGTGAGGGTGATGGATTCGGCGCTGCTACCAGGCGGCTTGCGGAAGTAGAGTTTGCCGTCATCGACGAAGCATTCGTAACCAATTCGCCAGGCTCGGGCCATCAAGAAGGAGAGATCGGTCTGGTTGTCCTGAAAGATGTGTTCATATACGGTTTGGGTGGTCTCGACCTCGGCTTGCAAGCCGTTGTCTTGGGCGATTTGTTGGGCGAGGTCGCTGTCTTTCGTGTTAATGAAACCCTTGCTGTGCGTTTGGCGGAACATGCGGTGAGAGCGATCATAGCCGCGCACAACCAGTTCGGCAATCATGCCTTCGGCGAACTCAGGCTCGAGGGCAGTGATTTCGCCTTTCATGAGGACGGTTTTCTGGCCGCCTTCGTTTTCGGCAGCGATTTCTATTTCTTTGGCTAGATTGAACGGTCCTTCATCGAGCAGCTTAAGATCAGAGTCGGTCAAGCGGATGACGAACATGCCGGGGAGGTGAGCGTGCTGGTCAACGGTTACAGCCAATATTCGGGATAGGACATCATCCTGAACGGGCTGTCCGGCGACCTTGATGGAGATTTGACTGGCAAGAGCGTTGTTTTCTGGCATGGCAGTCCTATTCTTCGGGGATCATCAACACCTGCCCGGGTTGCAGGTCTAGCGGGTTGGTGAGGCCGTTGCGCTGGGCGATGGTGCGCCAGCGGGTGGCATCGCCATACACCGAATAAGCGATGGTGTCCAGGCGGTCACCGGAGATAACCTGCCAGATGCGTTCATCGGGGCCTGCCCCGGAGGTGGGGTTCTGGTTGGGGTAGTCGTTGAGATCTTTGTGCTGGCTGAAGGTCACTTCTACCTTGGCGCGTACGGGGGTGCCGTCCTGCAGGAAGAGGGTGAACTTGTGTGACATTTGCGTGATGAGGGCTACGAAGCGGAAGACACCCCACTCAAAGGCGGCCTCGGGTGGGGGCGTTTTCTTGCTGCTGCTGCCGGCAGGAGGTTCCATCAGCTTCCACAACAGATTGGTAGTCAGGGACACGTCCTCGCCAGATTCGTAGGTATCGAAGACCAGGTTGATCTTAAGGGTTTGGGGGCCGGACTGCTTGAATTCGATGGTGGGGACTTTGGAGTTGTTCTTGGCTTTCTGTTCAAATTGATTCTGCTTGGTGACGGTGTACTCGAAGGGGTTGAACATGCACTCCACCGAAACGCCGCCGCTCTTTTCGGCGCCGGAGCTGTCGACTTCGTATATTCGAGCGGGAACCAGATTTCCGCGAGTGGGTGACATGCCTGATCTCCTGGAAGAGGACTAAAAGCGCCCGCGCAGGCGTTCCCATTCCACCGCCAGGCGGCGGCGGAGTTGGGCGTATACGCGGCGGGCCAATTCATCGGTGTCGATGCGCCCCGCGGGAGATTGTTGTTCGCCGGAGGGCGGGGCGGGGGCTTCGCTAGGCTGAGCCGGGGATTCGCCTTGGGCCTGGCTTGAGGCAGCGCTGGGCTGTGACTCGGCACTAGAGGGAGTGGCGGCGGTGGTTTCTTGCTGCTCGGCAGCGGGTGGCGTGGTGGTGCTGGAGGAGGATGATGAGGAAGGAGCCGGTCTTGCCTGCGCTGGTTGTTCCTGAGTCTGGGTTGGGGTAGCAGTTGTTTCCTGCTGCTCGATGGGCGCAGGCGAGTCGGGCAGCGACATCTCGGAAAATGGGCGGGGCTTGGGCGGCGTGGCGGTGGTTTGGGTTGTCGCCTGCTGCTCGGCCTGGCCTTGGGAAGTGGGCGAAGGTTGGGCAGCAGGTTCCTGCGGCGTGGCTTCCTGCGGTTGGGTTTGTTCGGCTGCGGGGGGAGTGGGTTGTGCCTGGGTAACACGAGTCTGGTCGGTCGGAACAGACAGTGTGTTCGTGTTTGTCTCACCCGCCTGGGTTGTGTTTGCCGCGGCCGATTGTGGAGCAGGCGCGGCTTGTTGTTCTACGGGCGCTGCGGTGTGTTGAGTTTCATGGCTCTGAAGTGGAGAGGGTTTAGCCGTGGTTGAAGCTGGCGCCTCTTGTTGTTCTGCCTGGCTCGGCGGAGCGACGTTTTGGGTGGCGGGTTGCGGATTTTGTCGGCTGGCCGGCCGCTCGACGGGTTTGTGAGTGCTGGCAGCAGGTGTCAATTCTTGCGCCGCGGCGGGTGCAGGCGAAGCAGCGCTTTCGGTAGCGGGAGTTGTTTCTTGAGATACAACTTCATGAGGTGGTAGAGTTTGGGCGGTGGCGGTCGTTTCTTGCTGCTGGGCTGGCTCTGTCGGGGCAGGCGTGGGTGGTTTGGTTGGGGCTTGAGCGGCTGAACTTCGCCGGGCAGATGCCTGGGCGGTTTCAGGTCGGCGGCGGGTCTCTGTGGGTTGGGCCGTTTGACCAACCTGGGTAGAACGCTGAACCGGGGGCGCCTCGCCGATCAGGCCCCACAGGTCGGCAGGCAATGGACCGGCGGGGGTATCTACTAAAGAGGGGCTTTCTTCAGCCTCCCGTTGAACTGCAGGTTGCAGGGCTGGCGGAGGAGGAGAAGGCCGGGCAGAGGGTGCGGGGCGAGGCGTGCGCGGGTGAATGATCTCAATGTGGGAATCGGTTGGCTGGGCGGGGGAGATGGTTTGGAGGATGTCACGGGCGCGGGTTACTTCAGCGCCGGGAGTGGGAGACTGGACGGGGGAGGTGGGCTTGGGCTGAGGTGAGACGGCGAGCTCGTTGGGCTCTTGGGCGCGCTGGACGGGCCAGACGCTTTCGAGGGGCAGGGGTTGGGTCGGCAGTTCGTCGGCTGCTTCTACCTGAGTAGGATGTGCGCTTTTGGCGGGAGACTCACGATCAGGTAAAGGAACTGGCGGGGTGGGGGCGGAGGCAGGCTCGGGAGTCCTTTGGACTGCGACCTGCTCGTGGCGAGAATAGATGGCTTGCAGGCGAGCCCAGGTGTCCTCGTCGAAGCCCGAGGATTCTTCGGGTTCGGTCGACTTGGGCAAGTCTGGCGCCTCTGGTGGTTGGGAGATAATCGGCTCAGGAAGAGACGGGGCAGGGGTGGGCGGGATTATCACCGGTGCCGGTTGAGGTTCCAGCATGGGCTGGATGGGAACGGAGGCAATGATCGTCGCGGCGGGCAGGTCGGTTTCGGGTGGAAGTAAGCGGGCTGGGACCGCCGGCAGGGGGGCAGCGTTCATCGACGAGAAAGGCTGTGGAGAGCTTTCTCGGTGCAAACGACGCAGGATGGGCAGTCCGGGCGGGCGGTTCATTCGGTGGTAACGGTGACCTCTCCGCAGATGAATTCCAGAGATTGAATGGCAACCGAGGTGCTGGCGGTTTGCAACTCGGGCCCGACCCATTTGATGGGATAAGATTGCTCCACTTGCCAGGTGATGACCGCTTCGCCTTCCGAATCTAGCAAGGTGATGGTGAGGGCTTTGCGCGAGACGGTTTTGCCCAGGGATTGGATGTACCAATCCAGGAGAGCGCTTTTGCCTACGCCGTTCTTCAGGGTGAAGCGGGCAGCCTTGCGCATTCCCGGCAAGAGATGAACAAAGGTGTTCAGACCACCTTCCTTCACCTCCTCAGCTTCCCATTCGATACCCGGCAGGGTGCAATCGGTGAAGGCAGCCTGGCGCTCGCCATCCACATCCACCGTGAAGCGAAAAGCGGGATGAGATTGGGCGAGAAGTTGTGATTTCTTGGGCATAGCGCTTTCCTCATTCCTTTAGCGGCGGCGACGTTCACGGCCGATCCTTAAATCGGCCAGCAACAGGCGGTAAACTTTTTCGGTGACCTCGGCGACCAGGGCGGGGGTGATCTGTCCTTCCTGCGCGGGCTGGGTTTCAGGGGCAGATGGGAAAGGCGCAATTGAATCGCGATCGACCGGCGCAGGGCGAGTCCGTGGTCCGGGGATGTCGGTGTTCTCTACAGGCATGTTTACCCTTCCAGCGGAGCGACCTGCAGTTGGAACTGCCCGCCGCAGTGCGGGCAAGCCGCTGTGACGGTGACCGGAGCGGGGCTGTTCAGACGCAGGTACACGTCTTGAAGATAGGCGAAGTCGGAGGCAAACATTCCTTCCAGAACGCCCGGTGTGATGGCTGTCATGCCGCCCAGCCGGATTACGACCCGGCTGAGCAGCAGCAGCGGAATATAGGCTTCGTTGGCACGCGCCCGCGCATCTGCTTGAACGCTGATTTCGTCCAAAGCTGTCGCCAGGCGCATAGCGCCCTGACGATGCACCTGGCCGGCGGCGTCCACGTATCCGCGCGGGAGCGTGAATTCAATTTCGGTTTGCATGAAGCGATGATCCCCTGGGCTACTTCACCCGGCGGATGTACTCGTGCGTGATGGTGATCTCTTCGATACCAATCTCGTTGCTATCGGCTTTGGGCTGCGGGCCGGTGATTTTTACCGGCCAGGCGCGTTCAAAGTCCCAGCGGGCAACCTCTTTGAGGGCATTGTCGTACATAATCACCGATCCGTCGCGGCGGGCATCTTCAACCTTGCCGTCCTCGACTTTCTTGCGCCAGTCCCACAGGTCCATGCTCTTGGTGATACCGCGCTTGAGAACGATATTTTCCCATTTGAGACGGCCGGGGATCTTCATTGTGACCTCGTGGCCGGCATTGTCGACCACTTTGTGCTCGATGATTTCGTGCTCCGAGCCCAGGCCCGCGCATTCGGTGAAATAGCCGGTGATTACACCGTTGCCGATGTCAATGCCGAAGTGAAATCCAACCAGGGGATTTGCAGAGTCAGCCATGGTTTGCTCCTTTCTTCAGGGTTAGGAGGCGGCGTTGGCGCCGGCCCATTGGGTGATGCGGAAGATGACGAACTCGGCGGGCTTGACGGGGGCCAGGCCGACTTCGATGATGAGCTGGCCCAGGTCACGGATTTCAAGCGGGTTGAGCTCTTCATCGCATTTGACATAGAAAGCCTGCTCGGGCGTGGTGCCGAACAACGCGCCGGTGCGCCAGATGACCCTCAGGAAGGAGGTGACATCACGCCGAACCTTAGCCCACAGGGCGGTGTCATTGGGTTCAAAGACCACCCATTGCAGCCCGGCGTCCATGGAGGCTTCTACCATGATGAACAAGCGGCGGACGTTGACATAGCGCCAGGAGCCGTTGCTGCTGAGGGTGCGGGCACCCCAAACCACGATGCCGCGGCCGGGGAACGAGCGGATGCAGTTCACGCTGAGGGGGTTGAGGACGTCCTGCTCGCCGCGAGAGATGTTCAGTTCCAGGCCAACCGCGCCAAGAACGGTTTCGTTGGCGGGGGCTTTGTGCACGCCGCGGTTAGCATCAGAGCGGTTGAAGACGCCGGCCATGTAGCCGCTGGGTGGGACGAGCTTGGTGGTGGCGCCGCTGCCGCTCAAATCGGCCACGCGCAGCCAGGGGTAATACAGGGCCGCGTAGGAGGAGTCGAAGTTGATGTACTCGCGCCACTCTTTGGCAGCCTGGGCATTCAATCCGGGGGGCGTGTCGAGGATGGCGAAGCGGTATTTGAGGCGCTCGCAGTGAGCGATGACGGCCTCTTGCACCATCTTGATGCGTTCCTTGGCTTGTTGGGAGCCGTCATAGCCGACCATAAGATCGGGGACAGCCACGAGGCGAATTTCCTCGATGGCTTCCAGCCCGCCCAGGCCGGTGCGGTCGGAGGGGTCGCCGACGATATCAGCCACGGCGAGGGGCTGGGACCCAGCTCCGCTGAGGGTATAACGACCGTCTTCGGGAAGGACGGTGCCCACGCCGGTGATCTTGACGCCGGAGAAGGCTGCGTCGCCAACATATCCTTCGCCTTTTTTCATCGACAGTCCGGTCTTTGTCTCGCCGCCGATGGTGAGGGAGAAGGTTTCGTTTTCGCCGCTGCGCACTTCCACAGTTAGCCCTTCACCAGCGCTCTTGGCTACAACGTTGAAGCTGGTGCCTTTGCCTTTGCCGGGAATGGCAGCCTGGGCGGCAGCCGCCTGGCCTTCGGTCAACGCGCGCAGGCTGACTACATAGCAAGGTCCGCCACCGTTGGCGAAGTAGCCGTAGACCGCGTCTGGGAGGTAAGTGCCGGGGGTGAGTGGGCCGAATACCTCTACAAATTGGGTCCAGCTGGTAACGAGCGTGGCTTTGTTGAGGCGGGATTCGACTGCCTGTCGCTGGCCTGTGGCCGGGTCGACGGCCTTGAGGCTGGCTTCGGCAGTGATGCCGACAAAAGCCGCCATGGAGGTGCCGACGGCCTGGATGGGGCGCGTCCCGCGGTCTACTTCTTCAACATAGACTCCGGGGGAAGCATAAGAGGTTGCCATGTGCTGTACTCCTTCCTGAAATCGATTAGATGGACAGAATCGGATGGTTCGAGATGTCGTCAGAACTCAAGATCGTAGTCGCCCTTGTCGGACGGCACCGTAATGGCCTTCTCGACCGGTCGCCCTTCTGGCGGCCAGGCGATCAGGGTGTACTGGCCGGCCGGCAGGCCGCCCAACGTAAAACGCCCGTCTTTATCGGTAATGGTGAATAGCCCGGTGCCTTTGATGGCCACTTGCACAGCGGGCCTAGGCGCGCGATCACCTCCTTTCTGGCGGATGGTGCCGCCAAAGAATAAAGATTCCGCAGAAATTCCATCGATTTTGAAATCGGGATGTAATGGAAGTTGCTCGGATTGGCCTGTGCGCAAGGTGAAAGTGCGAACCAATGGGCCGGTGAAGACCTGCCAGGGGTCGAGGGCGATGGTCAGGCGATAGGAGACTGCCGGGCGGATTTCATTGTCTAGTGCGGACCAAATTTCGGCAGGATTCTCAGGTTGATGATCGGCCAGAATGGCTTGAATGGGGTAGGGCTGGTTCTTGAGGGTGTTGACCAGACGTTCTTCGGGGATGATGGGGGCGCGGAAGAGGGCCATCATGGCGCGGGTGAGCAGGCGGTGCTCGTCCTGGGGGTCGGCGGCCCAGGCGGTGAGCAGGTAAGAGCAATCGACGCGCAACGGCGACCGCTTGCGTTGCGACTGCCCGTTTTGGCGCGAACCGGGGAGTTCTTCCCATTCGTGCCGGCTGAGGGCAGCGTTCTGAGCGACCTTGTATAGGAAAAGATTGAGTGTTGGCCGGGTCAGGCGTGTGCTCCATTCCCGGCGAGGTTGGTGGAAGCTAATCTCCACCTCTCCGTTTTTCACGGGTATCTCGGCGATGAGCATGTTACGGAGCGTTTCGTCCAGGTCAGCGAGCATCGTTTGCCTCTTTGCGGTTGATAAATGCCGGGATGGCGTGGCCGAGTTCTGTGTCAGAGACGCTAATTTATAAACACTATAACATGTATTTCAATAATATTATATATCATGAAGTGCAAGATTGCTAATTTAATGTGTGGTAATCGGATAAAAACAGGCCGGATTTAAAATTGTTAACAATCTCCTGGTGGATGAGCGGAGAAGAAAACCTGTTTCTAGTTTTTAAAGAGAGGATCCTCGCTGAATCGTGGGATTCGCGCAAGGATTATGGGAAATGTATGGGGATATGGAGAATTATTTGGCTATTGGTTGTCGGATGACAGTACGCAGCTTTTCGGGGGCGGTGCGACGCGGGTCGCCCAGGTAGATTTCGTGGTGCTTTCCTTCCAGGTGATAGCCCTGCCCAAGGGCAAACGCGTGCATGCGAGCAATGTTGGGCCCTTCTTCGCTGTAAGGACCAAGGTGCATCAATTGAACAGAGAGGCCTTCGTGATATTCCTCGAGGCGGATCTGGGCAATGCGAACGGGGGCGTCCTTCTTGGCCTGAGCTTGTTGGCGAGCTGTCTCGACCCATTCGGCAGTGACGACCGGAGGCTGAAGGATCATCATGGTCCAGTCCCAGGAATCTTTGTCTTGTTTGACGAATTCAGCCTGATCGGATTGCGCCCCTTTAATCCACCACAGGCCTTCCAGGGGCATAACCTTAAAATCGATACCAGAGGATTTCTTTATGGCGAATTTCAGGGTATAGGCCAGGCTGTAGAGGGCCTCGAGCACCTCGACATATTCGCGACTGGTGTTGGGGTTGCCGTGCCCATCTAACATCAAGAAGTTGAAGAGGGGCACATCTACGATGCCCGGTTCTTTTGTGGAAGGGCCGTAGAGGTGTTTGTGTTCTTTGGTTAGATCTATTTGCTCAGACATACAGTTGTTCCTTTTTGGGTAGTTCTATCGTTACTACTCAGCCAGAGGTGAATAAAGTCTGAATTTGAGGTGTATGTGGGGTGCGAAGCACCCCACATACACCTCAAATTCAGGGAACTTCCCCACCCTCTGAGTAGTTACGTTCTATCCAGCTTATGAATTAGCGAGCCGATGAAATCGGCGCTGGCGCGCATTTGTGACTCTGAGTATTCGAAGAGGGTATCGACGAACCAGGGGAGTTGGGCGGCCTGGTGATCGGCTTGTTGCTTCTGTTGCAGTTGGGTGATTTGGTCGATGAGAGCGGAATGGTGTGAGCGCAGCGCGATGACAATTTCAGGGATGGGGAGCGCACCCAGGTTGGCCAGGGCCAGGGGGAAGTCGGTGGTAAATGGTCGTGGTTCCTTCAGTCGCGCCAGGACAGCGGCAAAATAGGTCTGCCAACCCAGGGGGGATAGGCTGTAAACCTTTCGCGTGGGACGGTCGGGGGTGTCCTGCTGCGTGCTTTCGAGGCAGCCGGCGGCTTCTAGTTTGTTTAGAATGTGGTAGATGGACGAGAAGCCGATATCCGCCCAGCCACGCATTCCGCGGGATTGGATATCTTGTTCGATCTGGTAGCCGTGTTTGGGCATTTCGGCCAGTAAACCCAGGATGGCCAGTTCGGTGTTGGTGATGGTTGAGGGTGGGTTTGACAAGGTGGGATAATTCTCCTTTCTATATTCTAATATTAGAACATCCTGATTATAGAATATCAAATTACGGCGTCATTGTCAAGGGCTATTTTGGAACTGGAATATAATACGAGTTATGGAAACAACACGTGGACTATATTTTGAAGCGGTTGGAGCGGAGACGACTCCTGTTATCGTATTTCTGCACGGCGGCGGGGCCGCCGGATGGATGTGGCGGAAGGTGGCGGCGATTCTGCAAGGGCAGTACCGCTGCCTGTTGGTCGATTTGCCGGAGCAGGGCAATAGCACGCGAACCGGCCCCTTCAGCCATGAGCTGGCGGCTGACCTGACTGCGGATTTGATCCGGGAACAAGCAGGTGGAAAAGCGCACGTTGTGGGGTTGTCGGAGGGGGCACAGGTGGTGGTGGAACTGCTTTCACGACAGTCGGAGGTGGTGGATCATGCCGTGATTAGCTCGGCGATCTTGCGCCCGATCAAAGGGGCCGGGATGATGTCATCACCGGGGGCGGCTCGCTGGAGCTACCGGCTGGCAATTGCGCCGTTTAAGAACTGGGATGGCTGGATCCGGCTGAACATGCGCTATTCGGCGGGAATTCCGGATAAATATTTCGCGGATTTTAAGCGCAGCTTTCAGCAGACGACGGAAAGTGGTTTCGTGAATATTCTCTCGGCGGTGAATTACCGGATGCCGGCGGGATTGGAACGGGCGCAAGCGCCGTGTTTGGTCGTGGTGGGGGACAAGGAGTACCGGGAGATGCAGGATTCGGCACGGGATTTGCTGGGCGTGCTGCCCAACAGTCGGGGCGCGGTGGTCTCACTGGGATCAAAATCGACGCTGGCGAGCGAACATAATTGGGCCATGACCGCGCCGGAGGTGTTTGCAAAGACGGTGGCAGCCTGGATTGAGGGGCGTTCGTTGCCGGATGAACTAGGTGAGTTGTCAGACATTCGGTGATTCAACTTGCCTTCCGGCGGTTTTGGAAGGATAATATTCATAATAACACGAGCAAAAAGACCCGTATCCGGATTATTTACCGTTGCAAAGCGTCTGCGAAACAACCAGATTAGCAAGATTTGTTTTTTATGACGGAAAAAGGAGCCAACCTATATGAATCCCAAACCGAAACGAGCCTTCAAGCCGACACCGTTGAAGCGCCTGACTCCTGTGCCAAGCGACCTTGAGATTGCCCAGGCTGCGGCTCTCAAACCGATTGTTGAGGTGGCGGATGAATTGGAGCTTCTGCCCGAAGAACTGGAGATGTACGGGCCTTATAAGGCTAAGGTTAAGCTATCCGTGCTGGAGCGGTTGAAGGATGCGCCGGATGGACATTACATCGACGTGACCGCTATCACGCCGACACCGTTGGGTGAGGGCAAAACGACCACGACCGTGGGCTTGAGCCAGGCTTTAGGCGCACACCTGGGCTACCGGGTGATGACCTGCATCCGCCAACCTAGCCAGGGGCCGACGTTTGGCATCAAAGGCGGGGCGGCGGGCGGCGGGTACAGCCAGGTGATTCCGATGGAGGATTTCAACCTGCACCTGACGGGTGATATTCACGCCATTACCGCAGCCAATAATTTGCTGGCAGCGGCGATTGATGCGCGGATGTTACATGAAGCCGGGGCGACCGACGAGCAGATGTTTAAACGGTTGTGCCCGCCAGACAAGAAAGGCAAGCGCCGCTTTGGCCCCGGGTTGCTGGGCAGGCTGGAGAAGTTGGGTATTCAAAAGAGCGATCCCGACGAGCTGACAGTCGAGGAACAGGCCCGGCTGTGCCGCCTGGATATTGATCCTGAGACCATCACATGGCGGCGGGTGCTGGATACCAGCGACCGTTTCCTGCGCGGGGTGACGGTGGGCAAGGGCGCGGAGGAAGCCGGGTTTGAGCGCGAGACGGGTTTTGATATTGCCGTGGCGAGCGAGTTGATGGCGATCCTGGCGCTTACCACCGACCTGGCGGATATGAGGCGGCGAATTGGGCGAATGGTGATTGGGCTGAGCAAGCAGGGAGAGGCTGTGACCGCCGAGGATTTGGGCGTGGCGGGTGCTTTGACGGTGCTGATGAAGGACACGATCAAGCCGAATTTGATGCAAACATTGGAGGGCACGCCGGTATTCGTGCACGCCGGGCCGTTTGCCAACATTGCTCACGGAAACAGTTCAATTATCGCCGATCGGATTGCGCTCAAACTGGCTGATTTTGTAGTGACAGAATCGGGCTTTGGCGCGGACATTGGCATGGAAAAGTTCTTTGACATCAAGTGCCGGACCTCGGGGCTGACTCCCAGCGTGGTGGTGCTGGTGGCGACCGTGCGGGCATTGAAGATGCACTCGGGGCGCGGGCCAAAGGTGGTGGCTGGGCGACCGTTGGATGCGGCCTATACCGATGAGAACCTGGATTTGCTACGCGACGGACTGGGGAACCTGATCCATCATATCAAGATTGCGCGAAAGTTTGGGATTCCGGTGGTGGTGGCAGTGAACCGTTTCTCGACTGACACGCCGGCAGAATTGGAGATGATCCGCAAGGCTTCGACCGAAGAGGGCGGCGCAGAAGACGCCGTGGTGGCGGATCATTGGGCGTTGGGTGGAGAAGGCGCGCTGGCCCTGGCGCAGGCTGTGGTGAAAGCGGCTGAGAAACCGCGCGATTTCCGCTTCCTTTACCCGTTGGAGCTTTCGATCAAAGAGAAGATCGAAACCATCGCGCGCGAGGTGTACGGCGCGGACGGCGTGGACTATTCATCCGAGGCAGAGGAGCAAATCGCGGATTATACCCGCCTGGGCTTTGACCGGCTGCCGATATGCATGGCAAAGACGCATTTGAGTTTGAGCCACGACCCGACGCTCAAGGGCGTGCCGACCGGGTTCCGCTTGCCGGTGCGGGAAGTGCGCGCTTCGGTGGGGGCTGGTTTCCTCTATCCATTGATTGGGAAGATGAGCACCATGCCGGGGCTGCCGACACGTCCCGGATATTATGAGATCGATATCGATCCGGTGACAGAAAAGATTATCGGATTATCTTAGCCAAAGGCTTTGAGCGAGTTTGCTGAGTTCAGCGGTAAATCTGTTGGGCGGTTTTGGCAAACTCGTTCAATTTAAGTTACAATCTAGTAACTGCTCAGTTGGTGGATATGATTTGGGCCTTTTCTATCTCTGGCTGAGCAACAGAAAAATCTTTATTCAAGGATAACCTTCCCTTCAAGGAGGAAACAATGATCGTAAATGCATGGAATAATGGCGCGCACAGCCGAAATGGGAGCGGTTATGGATTCCGGGTCCATCCGGCTGATCGTGACGAGTATTTTAAGAAGGAATGGGACAAAATCCTGGTTGAAATTGACGGCGAAGCCGAACCTGTTGAGGTAACCATTCCTGTTGAAGCGTTCTGGAGCGAAGCGGGCAAGGAACTGTCTTGCCAGGCAGTGGGGCGTTGGATGCGGCGCACGGGCCTAGCTCCTTGGGGTAAAGGCAATGCGCCTGTATTCGTTTTGGATCAGGTTGAAGAGAACCGCTTCCGGGTTGGAAAGGCCCGGAAGGGCGGGAAGGCAATGTAACGACTGCGCCAGGCACTAAATCATCTAGGTCGGAGGTAGCAATGGAACAGTTGGGAAAAGAGGCCGAGTCGGTGGATGTGGGGCAGCGATTGCGCAGCCTACGGGCTGAACGTCAGATATCGATGCGCGCATTGGCTCGTGACAGCGGTTTGTCAGCAAATGCATTGAGCATGATTGAACGGGGTATGACCTCGCCATCGGTGAGTACCTTGTCCAAGCTGGCGACAGCTTTGCAAGTACCGATAACCGCTTTCTTTCGGATGGAGCCCGCTCGTGAAAATGTGGTATTCGTGAAAGCATCGGAGCGGCTGCGTGTTCCGTTCATGCGTGGGATGATTGAGGGACTTGGCGGCGAGATGTTTGCCGGGCGCGTAGAAGCGTTCATGCTGACGCTGGAAAGCGGTGGCAGCAGCGGTCCGTCTCCACTGATTCACTCCGGGCATGAAATGGTTTTTTGTTTGCGTGGACAACTGGATTATGATGTAGATGGCGCGCGTTACCGCCTTGAAGCAGGCGACAGCTTGCTCTTTTCGTCTCATCTGTCTCATCGTTGGCGAAATGCTGGTTTGTCGGTTGTGAATGCCGTGATTGTCATCAGTGCGTTTGACGATGACGAGCGGCCGAGCGAGTATCACATTGTGGCCAGCAGCAATAGTGGAGATGAAGACGAGGAAGAATTGAGCACTTTGTCCCAGACCGACCTGGATGTGTAGATGAGCGGAACCTCACGAATTTATCCAATGACAACCGGCCGCGATTCTTTCGGCCGGTTGACTGTTGCTGGACATGCACTTGGTGACCTGGCCCGCCGGTATGGCACTCCTTTATATGTTTACGACGGTGAGACCGTTCGGAGGCAAGTTGAGCGGTTGCGCCAGAACCTGCAGGTGGCCTATCCGGAGACAGTAGAGATCACGTATGCGGCGAAGGCGTATTTCTCGTTAGGGTTTGCTCGAAAGCTGGCAGATTTGGGTATTGGGGTGGATGTGGTCAGCCTGGGAGAGTTGAACATTGCCAGGCGGGCTGGGTTTGCTTCTGAGAAGATCCACCTTCACGGCAATAACAAATCGGAAGAAGAACTGGCTGCGGCAGTAGCGATGGATGTGCAGGCGATTGTGGTGGACAGCCTGGAGGAATTGGCGTTTCTTGAACAGATTGCCAAACAGGCAGGAAAACGTGCGCGGGTGTGGCTGCGGGTTACACCAGGGTTGACGGTGGACACGCATCCTTACCGGCAGACGGCGCACGCTTCGAGTAAGTTTGGGCTGCCACTGCAAGACGGGCAGGCGGCGGAGGGCATTGATCGGGTTCTCGCCAGCCAGTCGCTTGAGTTGCGAGGGCTGCACATGCACCTTGGGTCGCAAATTTTCGAGGACGAGCCTTATCGGAGAGCAATTTCGAAGCTGCTGGAGCTGGCGGAGAGCAGGGGATGCGTGCCGGCAGAGATCAGCCCAGGGGGCGGGTGGGGCGTGCCTTATACCCCGGATGGAGAATCATCTGACCCCGAGCCGTGGATTGCGGCGGTGGCAGAGACTGTGGTGGATGAATATGGGCGGCGCGGGTGGCCGCTGCCGAAGTTGATTATGGAGCCGGGGCGCTGGATCGCTGCACGGGCAGGGATGGCCTTATACTCGGTGGGTACAACCAAGACGACTGCTGATGGGGGCTTTGTGGCAGCGGTGGATGGGGGCATGGCGGACAACCCGCGCCCAGCGCTGTATCATGCGCTGTACACAGCTTGCCTGGTTGACCAGCCAGACGAACCGGCAGATAAAGCGGTCCGCATTGTGGGAAAGTTCTGTGAAACAGGCGACGAGTTGATCCCGGCGGTGATGCTTCCGGCTGTGCAGCGCGGAGATGTGCTGGCGATGCCTGTGTCTGGGGCATACCAGTTGAGCATGGCGTCCAATTACAATTTGGCGCCTCGCCCCGCTGTGTTATGGCTTGAAGAAGGCGGGCTTGAAATCCTGCAGCCGCGCGAGACCGTTGATGACAGCTTCTGGTGGACGTCTACCTCTGTAACCAAGGTCGAATAGATGAATAATCGAGAGCGGGCTTTGGCCGTTCTGAACTACCAGCACTATGACCGGCTGCCGCTGGTGCATTTTGGCTTTTGGCATGAAACACTGGACGATTGGGCCGCGCAAGGCCACATTTCCCGTGAAGAAGCTCGGGATTGGGCTGATGGGAACGCGGTGGATGATGCCATTGGCGGCCGGTTGGGGTTTGATTTCAACTGGTCGGGCGGATTCTATTGGTCTAGCAGCTTGCGGCCGGGTTTTGAGCGTAAGCTGGTGCGGGCGCATCCCGGCGGCGGGCGTGAGATCTTAAACGAGGATGGCGTGGTGGTTGTGGAGAAAGACGATGCTGGATCGATCCCCAGCGAGGTGGAGCATCTACTGAAAGATCGAAAGTCGTGGGAAGAGCACTACCTGCCGCGATTGCAATGGGAAGAAAGCCGGGTGGATTGGGACTGGCTGGCTAATTTGCCGGAGCCGGAACAGCGTGACCGGCCCTTGTGCTTGTGGTGCGGCAGCTTGTGGGGACGCATCCGTGACATTGCCGGAGTGGTGGGATTGAGCTATCTAATGAGCGATGATCCCGAATTAGTGGACGAGATGGTTCGAACTACCGCGGATCTGTGCTATACGGGCTTGAAGGCGATCCTTGAGCGCTATGACCGCTTTGATTATGGGCATATGTGGGAAGATATTTGCTTCAAGAACGGCCCGCTGGTGAGCCCGCGGTTTTTCGCCGAGAAGATTGGACCGCACTACAGGCGTATTACCGATTTGCTGCGGGAGCATGGGATTAGTATTGTTTCTCTGGATTGTGACGGCAAAATTGATAAGCTGGCGCCGATCTGGATTGAGAACGGGGTGAATACGATGTTCCCGATTGAAGTGGGCACCTGGAACGCCAATATTGCGCCCTGGCGGGCAGCATTTGGGCGGGAGCTGCGGGGCGTGGGTGGGATGAATAAGGTGGTGTTTGCCCAGGACAAGGCGGCGATAAACACGGAGGTGGAGCGATTGAAACCACTGGTGGAACTGGGTGGATTCATCCCGTGCGTTGATCACCGCATTCCGCCGGACGCAAAGTGGGAGAACGTGCAGTACTACTGCCAGCGGATGTGCGAGGTTTTTGGGTAATTATTTGAGTTCGGGACAAGTTTTTTTTGAGTCATATTGCCCGGCGAAGCCGGGCAATATGACTCAAAAAAGTATTTCCAACGGTAATTACATGTTCAGCCAGCGGGCAGCCACGGCTGGAAGGTCATTGAGCGTTCCGGCTTTGACCTTGCAGGTGGGCAGCGACTCGATGAACATACGCCCGTAGCGCTTGGTGAGGATGCGGCGGTCGAAGATGGCAACGATACCACGATCGGATTGGGTGCGGATCAAGCGGCCAAAGCCCTGGCGGAAGCGCAGGATGGCTTCGGGCAGATGGTATTCGTTGAAAGCGTCTTCGAAGGTTTCGGAGCGGGCAGCGATGATGGGGTCGGAGGGAACGTCAAAAGGAAGCTTGACGATGACCAGCACAGACAGGGCCTCACCGGGGATATCGACGCCTTCCCAGAAGGCGCGCGTGCCGAGCAAGACGGCTTTGTCGGCGTCGCGGAAATTTTCGAGGAGGGTGTTGGCAGAGGCGCCCTCACCTTGTTCGTAGACGGTGACGCCCGCTTCGGTCAAGGGGCCGCTGATGTTTTGCGAAGTGCGCTTGAGTTGGGCGTAGGAGGTGAACAGGGCCAGCATGCGGCCGTTGGTGGCCTTGGCCAGCCGTACCAGACCCGATTCGACAGCGCGTTGATAGCCGTTGGCATCTTGCGGTTCGGGGATGTCATTGACCAGGTACAGCATAGCTGAGCTTTCATAGTCGAAGGGAGAACCGAGCTGTAACTCGTCAGCTTCATCGGCGTTGAGACGGCTGCGGATGTAGTCGAAACCTTCGTTGGCGGTGAGGGTGGCGGAAGTGAGGATGACACTGGCTTTCTCATGCCAGATGAATTGTTCCATGAGCGACCCGATTTGCAGCGGGGCAACCTGAAGTGAGAGCATGTTGCTGTTGGCCTGAATTTCGGCCCAATAGATCAATCCGCTTTGCGCCTCGGCTACCAGGCCGTTCAGGTTGGCGTCGGCTTCGGACAGACGGCGGTAGGCGTTGGCCAGGTTGGCTACCGTGTCTTCAAAGTCCTCGTCGGCCGAGTCAGTCAGCTCTCCGCAGGTTTTATATAGGTCAGAGAGGAGGTTTAGTAGGAGTTTGATGGACTCGTGGGCGGCGTCCCAAGTGACTTCGACGTCTGTCCACACAGGCAGTGTGCGGGTGGATTCGAGGATGCGCTCTTGTTGGCCGTAGGCGCCGACGGGGCGGCCTTCACGGACTTCGCCGAGGAAGTCTTCGATGCTGCGGAAGAAAGCCTGGATGGTTTGTTCGAGGCGGAAGAGCAGATCGGTGCAGCGCTTGATGGATTGTTCGGTGGCGGCCAGGTCTGAAGGGCGCAGCAGGCCCTGGAGCATGCGCAGCAGGCGGCCAAGAATGCCTGTGGCCGAGCCGCCCATCTCACGCAACAGGCGAGCCAGGTCGTTTTGGGTTACCTTGAAGCTGAGAGCGGAGGTGGTGGCGGCTTCGAGGTGGTGAGCTTCGTCGACGATGAGGTAGTCAAACTCGGGCAGCACCCGGTTGCCGGTGGCGATATCGGCTAAAAGGAGGGCGTGGTTCACGATGAGCAGGTGAGCGCTTTGGGCGGCCTGGCGGGCACGATAAAAGGGGCAGGCTCCGCCTGTGCGGCTCATACAGACCTCGGGTTTGCAGCCCTCATCTTCTGCCGAGATGCGCATCCAGGTTTCGCGCTCGATGGGACCGTTGAGATTGATTTCATTGCGGTCGCCAGAATCCGATTGGGTTAGCCAGACCAGGACTTTGGCAAGGACGCGCATTTCTTCAACCGTGGTCGGTCCGCGCTGACGGAGGGCATCCAGGCGGCGGGGGCACAGGTAATTGGAGCGACCTTTCATCACCGTGGCGCGCAAATCGATGCCGAGGGCGTCGCGCAGATCGGGGATGTCTTTCTTGATGAGCTGATCCTGGAGGTTGATGGTGTTGGTGGAAATGATTACACGGGTGTTGTTGTTGATGGCGAAGAGGGCGGCTGGAACGAGGTAGGCATAAGATTTGCCCGTGCCCGTACCTGCCTCCACCATCAAGTGCTGGCCAGTGGAGAGCGCATTGCTGACTGCGCGAAGCATTTCCACTTGCTGCTGGCGGTACTCGTAGGTTTCGTAATATTGGGCGAAGGGCCCGCCGTATTCGAGAAGCGCAGCAATCTCATCAACATCCAGGGGAAGTGGGTTTTCGTTGCGCTCGAGGGGAGCGTGAAATGTTTCTGCTTTAAAGGGATACAGCGGGCCATAGCTGCCATCGGACTGGGCTTTGCGGGCCCCAACCGGCTGGCGCGCTTTTGCGCGCAGGGCTTGCTGGAAGACCCAGCCCGCACCCCACTCGAAAGGTTCACTGAGACGGACAAACTCGGCGATCAAATCGATGGGTAGCTCGAGGGCCATGTCGAAGAGTTGCAAGAAGACCGCATGGGTGACGCGGGCATCGTCGAGGGCGCGGTGGGTGGCGGGAAGAAGGATGCCGAGTGCCTGACCCAGCGCGCCGAGGTTATAGCGGCTGGCAGAAGGGAGCAACACCGACGCCAGATCATAGGTATCGAGCGTTTCGTTGAAGTGTAGAATTCCCTGGTGCCGTAAAAAGCCCACATCGAAGCGAACGTTGTGCCCTAAGACGGGCGAGTCGCCAACGAAGTCGGCCAGTTCGCGGGATACGGCCTTGATAGGCGGGGCGTTGCGCACCATGTCATTGGTGATGCCGGTTAATTGGGTGATGAAGGGGGGAATGGGGCGGCCCGGGTTGACCAGGGTGCTCCATTCGGCTTCGATGCGATGGCCGTTGAAGCGCACCGCGCCGATTTCGGTAATGGCGTCTCGGGATTCGTCCAAACCGGTTGTTTCGATATCAATAGCGACAATTGAGGGCATGAACAGGATTATACCATTTTGAGAGAAAAATAAAACATATTTTCGATTTTTGTTGATAAAAGAGGGTTACTGCTCAGCCCATTGGGGGAAGAAGCCGAATTTGTGGTGTTGGGTGGGGCTTCGCCCCGCCCAACACCACAAATTCGGGACTTTTCTACCAAAGCCTGAGTAGCTTGACAATGTCACTTTAAAATTTCGAGCTCGTGGCCCCACCCCCGCCCCTCCCCCGGCAAAACACTTAAGTGATTGAGAATCCTGGTGGCCGGGGGAGGGTAGGGTGGGGGTAACACCTGAGTTCGAAGGCCATAGCGTTTTAAAGTGACATTGTCAAGGTAGTTACAAAAAAGGCTCTCCCGAGAGAACGGGAGAGCCTGAGCAGGGGGAGACAGTCAGGGGTTATTTGTCTCCCTGGGATTTGATGGAACCGGAGCCAGAGATGCTCTGGGTGATGCTGGGCGAGCCATAGTAGCGCACCGTGCCTGAGCCGCTGATGCGGATATCCAGCGAGTCGCTTGGCCAAATTGTGACAGAACCAGAGCCGTCGATGCGGACGGTGGCGTTCTGGGAAGCCAGATCGGGGCAGTTGAAGTTGCCGGAGCCGCTGATGTGGATATCGAGCTCGGGAACCTGACCGGCAACGATGATTTTGCCAGAACCGTCAATGTTGGTCTCGAAACGATCGGCGGTGAGTTGTTCGATGACGTAATCACCCGATCCAGAAATGCTCAGTTTAAGGTCAGTGCTTGTTAGCGTGCCCATCTCCACGCGCCCGGAGCCATTGATGCTGACAGCGTTAAGATCCTTGACGGTCAGATAGAATTTGATCCGGGTGCCCAAATTCAAGTTGATAGAGGGCTTGATGCCCAGCGTGAGACGGGTGCCGGTCACTTCGGTCTCGATCAGATCGAGGACATTGTCGTCAGCTTCGATGGTCAGGCTTTCGGTGTCGCCCTGCTCGATGTACAAGGTGCTGGGCACTTCGAGCGACACTTCGGTGAATCCAGACACATCACGAGTTTCGGAGATGGCGTTCCCCGAGCCATTCACACGGTTTGAATTAGCCAGGTTGAAGGTCAGTCCGCAGGCGGGAAAGACCAGAAGTGCTAAGACAGTGAGGAGAAGAAGAGATTTGGTCATTGTGGCAGTTCCTTTCAAATATGTTTACATGATCGTATACGGGGATAAGTACAGAAAGGTTGCAAATTTGCTATAATCATTTCATCCGTTCGAAGTTGTTGCTACTCAACCAAATGCGGAAGAAGTCTGAACTTTAGGTGTTTGTGGGGCGCCTCGCCCTACAAACACCTAAAATTTGGAAACTTTCGTTGCTCAGAGTGTATTAATTTGGGAGGCAGGTATGAACGAAGCGGCACCAGCCAAGGAAAACATCCTGGCAGGCATTGAAATGGGTGTGGGGGTTTGGGCGTGGGGGGAGCGCTTAATCTGGGGGTATGGGCGTGATTATTCCTTGGGAGATTTGCGAGGAGCTTTTGAGTCATCCATTGCGGCAGGGATTCGCTTGTTTGACACGGCGGAGATCTACGGTCAGGGGCAATCGGAGCAAATCTTGGGGCAGTTCCTAAAGCAGGCGCAAGAGCCGGTTCTGGTGGCGACCAAGTTCATGCCTTTTCCATGGAGATTATCGCGACAGTCTTTGATGGGCGCATTGAAAAGTTCACTGAAGCGCCTGGGGCTGGAGCAGGTGGATCTGTATCAAATTCATCAGCCGCTGCCGCCCGTGAACATTGAAACCTGGATGGAAGGGTTAACAGAGGCAGTAAACGCGGGCTTAACGCGCGCCGTAGGGGTGTCGAATTACGACCGGCGACAGATGCAGCGGGCCTCAGACCGGCTGCAACGGGAAGGGGTGCATCTGGCTTCTAACCAGGTTGAGTATCATCTGTTGAACCGAAAAGTGGAAAAGAATGGGCTTTTGCGACAATGTCAGGAGCAAGAGACCGCGTTAATTGCGTATAGCCCTCTGGCGATGGGCGTGTTGACCGGGAAATATTCACCAGAAAACTTGCCTCAGGGTGTTCGCAGCGGACGATTTGGACGGAAATACCTGGAAAAGGTGCAGCCGCTGTTGACATTGTTGAAAAGGATTGGGGCGGAACACGGTAGCAAAACGCCTTCGCAGGTAGCGTTGAATTGGGTAATGTGCAAAGGGGCGCTGCCTATTCCGGGGGCGAAGACTCTGCTCCAGGCGGAG
This sequence comes from Anaerolineaceae bacterium, assembly GCA_016927865.1. Taxonomy (GTDB): domain Bacteria; phylum Chloroflexota; class Anaerolineae; order Anaerolineales; family Anaerolineaceae; genus Anaerolinea. The sequence continues at coordinate 12,483 of JAFGLU010000013.1, read as the reverse complement.
CAAAACGCGGGAGCAAGCGGCTGGCGGTTGAGCGATGAAGCCGTGATGCAGTTGGACGAGATGAGCGATCGCGTTTGCTCAGATTTATGATGCTTTGAGGTATAATCTGCGGCTATGGACGATAAGCAAATCCGTTACTTGCCTTTTCATTCGATCAATGAATTTATGTTGCCGGAATACCGGCAAACTGTGATTCAGTCTGTGTTCACGCAGATGGATAAACTCTCGGGTGAACGTCGCTCGGCGATCAATAATGGGATCAAGAAGCACGTTCAGGTGCCGGGTTTCCGTAACAGCGCCCAGGCACCAGTGGGCGTAAAGGTTCGCGGGGCTGCCACACCTTTTGAGCGTCGCCCCGATTTTACCGCTCAAGTGCTGCAAGCATGGAGCGAGCTGAACCCAGAATTGCGCGGGCAGGTCTATGAACTGCTGCAAGAGCGCAAATGGGAGAAATTGCTGCCCCCCGAGGCAGACCGCACCAAGCTGCCGGGTTTCATGGTTGTTTGGCCGAAAGAAGACACCTATGATGCGCTGGACGCGGCCTTCCAGGCGAAATTCCCGGAGCAGACCTTTGAGCCTTATGATATGCGCTTAATGGTGGTGTGGGTGGGCAACCGACTGCCTTATGAGTTGTTCCTGGAAGAAGACGAAGACGTAGAAGAAGAATAAAAAATATCCCCGCTCAGCGGGGATTTTTTTTATTCCATGAATTCGGATTCGACCTGGGCTTCGTCGACTTCTGTATCGCTTGAAGATTGGATCTGGATATCGCCAAAGAGATCGTCTTGTTGGGCGAAGATGATACGGCGTTTAACCAACTCCAACATAGCCAGGAAGGTGACGATTGTTTCCACGCGGTCGGGGCGGGTTTGGAACAGTGATCGGAAGGTTGTTTGGCCAATTTCCCGCAGGGTGACCAGGATGGAGTGGATTTTTTCGCGAATGGTGATGCGCGGGCGACTGACAACATTGTTCAGATCGGGGAGCACCGGCAGGCTGAAGAAGACTGTTCGGGCAGCGAGGACCAGGTCGGGCAAGGATACGCCGCTGAGATCGAGGCGAGCTTCGTATCTCACGGGTGGAGGAGCCACGCGGAGGTAAGTGCGTAAACCGTTTAACTCACGCTCATGGAGGTTTAGGGCCAGTTCTTTGAAGCGTTTGTAGATGATGAGCTGGCGGGCCAGGGCTTCGCCGGGATCTTCTTCCTGGATTGGGGCATCGATGGAAGGGCGCGGCAAGAGAGCCGCCGATTTGATCTGCACCAGGCGGGTGGCGATGATGAGGAAGGCAGAGACTTCGGCAGCGTCCCGTTCGGTTAGATTTTTCAAGTAAGCCAGGTATTGATCTGTGACTTGTGCCAGAGCCAGAGTGGTAATATCCAATTCGGCTCGCTCAATTAACTCGAGGAGCAGGTCTAATGGCCCCTCAAAGATGGGGGTATTGACCCGGTAATGTTCGGTCTGGTGCGCTGCTACCTGAAAACTCACGGGGCGAATTATAGCAGAAGGATGGCGATTAGGTTATAATTTCGGCACTCAATATGGCAGATCGATTAACCCATCTGGATGAAAACGGGCGCGCTCACATGGTCGATGTAGGAGCCAAGCCTGACAGCGAGCGAATCGCGATCGCGCGAGGAGAGGTGCATCTGCGCCCCGAAACGCTGGCGTTGATCCGCGAGGGATTGATGAAAAAAGGGGATGTGCTGACCGTGGCCCAAGTAGCTGGGATCATGGGGGCTAAGAAGACGGCAGAGTTGATCCCGCTGTGCCATCCACTGGCATTGACCCAGGTACAGGTCGAACTCGAGATCTCTGACGCGCTGCCGGGTGTGCTGATTTCAGCGACGGCAAGAACTGTGGGAAAAACAGGCGTTGAAATGGAAGCTTTATCGGCTGTGGCAGTCTCAGCGCTGACTGTATGCGATATGGTCAAGGCGGTGGAAAAAACTGCCCGGATCGATAACATACGCCTGGTAGAAAAGCACGGCGGGCGCAGTGGCGACGTTGTGAACGAGTGAGCGAACTATGCGTGTGACGGTTTTATTTTTCGCGTCATTGAAGGAACGCGCCGGAAAAGGGCGCGCAGAAATCGACTTGCCTTCGGGATCTGCGGTGAGTGAATTGAAGAAGCAACTGATCGCTACCTACCCCGGATTGGCCGGGGCAGTGGAAGCGGCGGTGGTTTCGATTGACCAGTCATTTGCGTTCAATGAAGATGTGGTACCAGATGGGGCGGAAGTGGCGATTTTTCCGCCGGTGAGCGGAGGCGGGGACGGACCGGTTATTTGCCGGATCACGGAAGAGGTGATTGACCTGGATGACCTTGTGGCGCAAATCACGCTACCGACCACGGGGGCGGCGTGTGTGTTCAGCGGGATGGTGCGCGGGCAGACCACGCGGGGAGAAGCCCACGAAACGACTTTGTTGGAATATGAGGCTTATGCGCCGATGGCGGAAGCCAAGATGCGACAGGTGGCGGATGAAATCCGCGAACGGTGGGAGGCGGTGGAAGGAATTGCGATTGTGCAGCGCATTGGGCGACTGATGCCGGGTACGCCGACCGTTTTAATTGCGTGTACTGCGTCGCACCGCGACACGGGGGTGTTTGAGGCAGCCCGGTATGGGATTGACCGGCTGAAGGAGATTGTGCCAGTGTGGAAGAAAGAGGTGGGCCCTGATGGCGAAACATGGATCGAAGGGAAATATCACCCACAAAGGGGTGACTAGTTTTTTAAAATTTTTTAAGGGAACTGATGGAACGCCAGCCGCCGGGACACCAACCCCGCAGGCAACGTACAATCAGCCGGGCGGCTTGCGCTCCCTGAGTTCCCGGGAGAATATGGTGGAAGCAAATAACGGGAATGTCGAAAGCCCCCAGGATTTTGCCAAACGCTTGGGGTTGCGCTTTAAAGACGTGACGCTGTTGAGCCGGGCGTTAACGCATCGTTCTTACCTGAACGAGCACAGCGAAGCGCTGGAAGATAACGAACGTCTGGAGTTTTTGGGGGATGCGATTCTGGACTTTGTCGTTGGCGCGTGGTTGTACAATCGGTACCCAGAGATGCCGGAGGGGGATCTGACTCGAATGCGCTCGGCGTTGGTATACACGGAACAACTGGCGCATTTTGGACGAATCATCGGGTTGGGATCTGCCATGCGCCTGGGAAAGGGTGAGGCGCAGGCGGGCGGGCGCGATCGCTCGGCGTTGTTGTGTGATACCTTTGAGGCTTTGATAGGGGCAATATATCTGGATTCCTCGATTGATGCCGTGAGGACCTTTATCTCACCGCTGCTTGAAGTAGCATCGGAAACCGTGCTGGCTAACCAGGCCACCGAGGACCCCAAGAGCAGCTTCCAGGAATGGGCACAATCTCAGGGTTTTCAGGCACCGTACTATGTGACCCGAGGCTCGGTTGGACCGGATCACTCTAAGGTGTTCGAAGTGGATGTGCTGGTGAATGGGCAGGTATACGGCACCGGGACCGGGTCGAGCAAGCAGGCGGCGGCGAAATCGGCGGCTTTGGAAGCTTTGAAGCAACTGGGGTTGGTGTAATTCTATGCCGCTGTTAAAATCACTTGAATTACACGGCTATAAAACCTTTGCCAGCAAGATATTGTTTGAATTCCCTGGCAATGTGACGGCGATTGTGGGTCCGAATGGCTCGGGTAAATCCAACGTGGCCGATGCGCTGCGCTGGGTGTTGGGAGAGCAATCCTACAGCCTGCTGCGAGGGCGCAAGACCGAAGACATGATCTTCTCGGGATCGGAGTTTCGACCACGAGCGGGAATGGCTTCAGCGACGATCACATTTGACAACGAGAACGGCTGGCTGCCGATTGACTTTAGCGAAGTGACGATTACCCGGCGGGCTTACCGGGATGGACAGAACGAGTATCTGCTTAATGGGCAGAAGGTGCGCTTGAAGGAGATTAGTGAGCTGCTGGCCCAATCGGGGTTGGCAGAGCGCACATACACGATCATTGGGCAGGGCCTGGTGGACGCGGCTTTGTCGCTTAAGCCGGAAGAGCGGCGCAAGTTTTTTGAAGAGGCGGCTGGAATTGGCCTGTATCGCGCGCGGCGCGAAGAAGCGATTAACCGCCTGGACAGCACCCGGCGCAACCTGGAAAGAGTGCTGGACATTTTGACCGAACTGGAGCCTCGCCTGCACAGTCTGGAGCGGCAAGCCAAACGGGCTATGGAGTATGAGCAGGTGAAAGCCGACCTGAAAGTGCTACTGCGGGATTGGTACGGGTATCACTGGCACCGGACGCAGCAAGATTTGCTGCATACCCGCGAGGTTGTGCGATCACAAGAGGAGCGCTTGCTGCAAACGCGCGAGCGGCAGGCGGGGGTGGAGGAAGAACTAACCGGCGTCCGTGGGCAGGTACATGCGCTGCGGGGAGAATTGAACGAATGGCACCGGCAATCGGCAGAGATCCATACGCGCAGCGAGCAGGTGAACAAAGCGCTGGCGGTGATGGAAGAGCGACAACGCGCACTGGCAAACCAGCAAAACAGCACGCGCAGTGACCTGGCCCGGCTGGAGGAAGAGCAGAGGGCGCGGGCAGACCGGCTGGCGGACCTTGAAGAAGAGCGCGACCGGCTGCAAGCGGAGTTGGACGAGGCGCAGGAACGCATGACTGCGGCGAGGGCCGCTTTGGAGGCGCGTCAGAAAGAACGCATTCAGCTAGAAAATAAACAGCGGGAAACGCGCAGATTATTGGTCAATGACGAGACCCGGCAGGTGCAGTTGAAAGCGCATTTGAGTGAACTGGCAAACCGGCTGGAGAACCTGCGCTCGAACCAACAAGGTTTGATGCAGGCGATCCAGCGCGAAGGGGAAGATTTGCAGCGAGCACAAGGGCGGCTGGCGAGCTGGGAAAAGAACTTCGAGCAGGCTGAAGCGGAGCACAAGAAAGCCGAGGCGGATCTGCAAGCGCACCGGCAGAAAGCTGCGGCGCTTGAGGAGCAGCGTCGAAAACTACAAGAGGATCACGCCCGTTTGGAGGGCGAACGATCCAGGGTTGCGGCACAGTTAGATGTGTTGGAGCAGGCTGAACGCTCGATGAGCGGATTGGCCGAGGGGGCCCGCTTCTTGATCCAGGAGGCGCGCTCGGGGCGGTTGAAAGGTTCCTACCGCACTCTTACCAGCGCGCTGGTGGTCCCAGCGGAGCTGGAGGCGGCGGTGGCGGCGGCACTGGGCGAATATGCGGACAGCGTGCTGCTGGACCCGGGTACCGACCTGGACAGCGCGCTGGAAGTTCTTTCAAAGGGCGATAAGGGCCGGGCGGTGCTGTTGCCTGCCGAGATGGTACGCCCGGCTGAACTGCTGAAGGCACAAGCTGACCCGGAGTGCGTGGGGGTGGCAGCGGATTTGGTGAAAGGCAGCGCGGAATTGAGCGCGGCTGTGAAGCTCCTGTTGGGACCGGTGCTGGTGGCGCAGAACCGCCAGGCGGCACGGCGCATGGTGAAAGACCTGCCGATGTGGGCGCGGGTGGTCACGCTGCAAGGTGAAGTCTTCCTGGGCAGCGGGATTGTGATTGCCGGGCAGGATCAAAAGGCGGGGCTGGTGGGGCGCACGCGCCGGCGCCAGGAACTGCAAGAAACGTTGCAGTTGGCGGTTGATAGGTTGAAGGCCACGGAAGAAAAGCGCCGGGAGATGCAAGCGGAAAGTGATCGGCTGAAGGCTGCGGAGAAAGATTTGGAGAGCGCTGTTCGGCAGGCTGCTCAAGCTGTGACCCGAGCAAATCAAAGCCGCCAGCAGGCTGTCCTTGAGGTAGAGCAAGCCCGCCAGAAGCACGAATTCCAATCCAGGCAGAAAGCCAGCTTAGAAGCCCAAATTGTGAAAGCAGAACAGGAATCTGGGTTGGCCCGGCAAGAGATGGAAAAGAACAGCGCGAAGATTAGCGAGTTGAACGAGCAAATTCGCGAGTTGAACCGGCAGATGGCAGGAATGCCGCTGGATGAACTGCAATCTGAGGTGCTGCACTGGAATACTACCCAGGCGGTGGCGGGGAGAGCGGTTAAGGAAGCCGACCGGCGGCAGTTGGAACATGCCGAGAGCATGAATGCGGCAAAACGGCAGACAGAAGCACTGCAAGAACGCTTGAGAGAAGCTGAAGCAGGTTTGGGACGGCTGGAAGGCGAACGCAGCCAAGCGCTGGCGCAGGAAAGCGAACTGAACGAGCAGATCAAGGCGCTGCGGGTGAAGATCGAGCCGGCTGAGGCGCGTTTGATTGCCCTTGAAGAGCAAAATAACCAGGCCCAAGAGAACATGTTGGCTGCTCAGCAAGCCGTTACGGTGGCAGAACGGCACGCTACTCAGGCGCAGTTGGAACTGAGCCGCCATCGCGAGAGTCTGGATTCGCTGCGCCGGAAGATTGAAGAGGATTTTGGCCTGGTGGCGCTAGAATACAACCCGGATGTCGTTGGGCAGACCCCTTTGCCGTGGGAAGGAATGGTGGAACAGTTTCCGAGCCTGGAGGAGCTGCCGGCTGAGATTGAAGATAGCATTCAACGCCAGCGAGGAATGCTGCGCCGGATGGGGTTAATTAATCCTGAGGTGCAGACCGAGTACCGATCGGTGAAAGAACGCTTTGAATTCCTAACTACCCAGGTAGCGGATTTGAAGAAAGCAGATTCCGATTTGCGACAGGTGATTAGTGAATTGGATGAGCTTATGCGCCGGGAGTTCCGTAAGACTTTTGACGCGGTGGCGCATGAATTTAAGGGCTTGTTTACTCGTTTATTCGGGGGCGGTTCGGCTCGCCTGATCTTGAATGATTCTGAGAATCCTGATGATTTGGGAATCGATATTGAGGCGCGTCTGCCGGGGCGGCGCGACCAGGGGCTTTCGCTGCTCTCGGGCGGCGAGCGCAGCTTGACCGCAGTGGCGCTGATCTTCTCGCTATTGCGCGTTTCGCCTACGCCGTTTTGCGTCATGGACGAGGTGGACGCAATGCTGGACGAGGCTAACGTGGGACGCTTCCGCGATTTGCTGGTGGAACTGACCCAAAAGACGCAATTTATTCTGGTGACGCACAATCGCAACACAGTGCAGGCGGCGGACGTGATTTATGGGATTACCATGGGGCGCGATTCGGCCAGCCAGATGATCAGCCTGCGGTTGGACGAACTAAGCGAGGATATGGTTAAGTAAATCCTACTGAGTTAAATCAAAAAGGGTCGGTGCTTTGCATCGACCCTTTTTGATTCTTTTTAGCTTCCGGAAATTTATTCCGTCATGATGAGTTCGGCAGGAAGTTCGGGATCGGTGGGTGTGTTGGACATCCAAACATCATCGAACGTTTCGACGCTTAACTCGGTGCGCTTTTCGGTCAGCCATTCGCTGAAGGCTGTGTTTTGTTTGTTTTGGTATTCAGTATCGGTTGCCGGGCGGGTTTCGCGGCCCAACAATTGAATGATGTGATAGCCAAAGGATGTTTGCACTGGCTGGCTGACCTCGCCGATTTCCAGGGCAAAGGCTGCGTCCTCGAACTCCGCAACCATTGCGCCTTTGGTGAACCAACCCAAATCGCCGCCCTGATCCTTATTCGAGTAATCTGTGGACAATGTAGAAGCAAGTTTCAGCCATTCTTCACCATCGGCGAGACGGTCTAAAACAGCCTGGGCTTCTTCGGCCGAAGCGACCAGAATGTGGCGTGCCCAGACGTACTCGGAATCGCGAGCAACATCGGCAGTCACAGCAGCTAATACCTTCTCACGGAGAATCTGGCGATAGAAGTAGCTAGTGAACTGAGCTTCGCTGTATTGAACGCCTTTCAAGTCAGACAGATACTCCGTCAAAACACCCTGATAGCCTTCCTCGGTGTACGGCGTCGCCGTGGGGAAAGGCGTCATCGTGGGACCGGAGGTTGGGGTAATGGTAGGCGTGGCGTTCGCGTCTGGGGTAGCTGTGGGGGCGGCGGTGGCAGTGGGTGTTACCGTCGGTGTGTTGGGGTCTAACGTAGCTGTAATTGTCGGCGTGACAGTGGGAGGCAGCCAGATTTCCTGAGTGGGATTTAAGGTGGCGGTGGCGTAGATGGCAACCGTAGGCGCAGGAGTGGGTGTGCCGTTCTTATAGAAGGCGAAGTATTCCTGTTTCTTTAATTCTACTTCTTCGTCAGTCACGGTAAGGCCGCGAGCTTTGGCTTCCATCGCGATGATTTCGTCGTCGATAAGGTTATCCAAAACATCATTTCCCAACGTGGTGGGGCTTTGCAGTTTGTTCTGGATTTGTTGATAGTAATCTCCAAAGAATTGAAGATAGAAGGAGTTGGAAGCCATACTTTTGAGCTGGTCGATGTAAACGAAGCGGGTGAAGCGAACTTCATCCTGGTATTCGCCTAGAGAGACCTTCTGATCGCCAATTTTCGCTACGGTTTTGTTCATCCGGAAGACCGTCTGGTCAAGGATTCCGTAAACAATGAGGGCGAGGACCACCATGACAAGACCAATGACCGCGAAGAGCACACGCCGGCGCATGATGCGCTCGCGCTCAAGACGGGCCATATGTTTTTTGGTGGTGATTTTTGGGGTTGGCGTTTTTGCCATAGGACGACCTCGGGACATAATAAAATAAGGGGGCAACGGGCGCCCGTTGCCCCCGCTGAGAGTTCTCGGGGAATTAATCCCAGTCGGTTCCGCCGATATAGGGCAGAAGGGCTAATTGCCGGGCGCGTTTGACGGCGGCGGCGATTTGGCGTTGGTGCTTGGCACATGTGCCTGTTTGGCGGCGAGGGCGGATTTTGCCCTCTTCGGTTACATAGCGGCGCAGCATATCTACCATTTTGTAATCGATTTCAGCGTTCTTGTCGACACAGAACTGGCAGAATTTCGGCCGGGCGACATAACGCCGCATGGTCGGCTGCTCATTATCCATCGAGTGTTCATCGTTCATCGGTCTTTCTCCAACGTTTTAGAAAGGGTAATCGTCTTCGGGTTGTTCGTCTTCAGAGAGAGCGAGATCGGCATTTTGAGCGGCGGTGGAGTCGCGGCGGTCGTTGAGCATCATCATTTCAGTGGCGACGATCTCGACGCTGATATGTTTGACACCTTCGCTATCTTCCCACCGGCGAGTTTGAAGGCGGCCTTCGATGTAAACCTGCTGGCCCTTGACCAGGTATTGCTTGCAGATTTCAGCCAGGTTGCCCCAGGTGACAATGTTGAACCATTCGGTTTCGGTGTGACGCTCGCCATCGGCGGAATTCCAACTGCGACTGGTAGCAACCGTAAAGGTTGTGACCGGTTTGCCGGAGGGGGTGTACCGCATTTCTGGGTCGCGGCCAAGATGGCCGATAATCATAACTTTGTTCAAACCCCGGCTCATGAGCTAGCTCCTTTAGATCCGCTAATTCTCTTTGACGATCTTGCCAACATATTACTTGGCAGTAATCATATAGCGCATGATCGGCTCGGTCAACCGCATATTGCGGTCGAGTTCCGTGCTGAACGAAGCGGGGAACGCGACGGTCATATAAACATACTGGCCTTCGCGCTGCTTGTTGATGGGGTAGGCCAGACGGCGCTTGCCCCACAACTCGGCGATATCAACGGTGCCTTCGGCGCCGGTGATCCAACCCTTGACCTTCTCGATTAAGCTTTCAACGCCAGCTTCATCCTGGTCAGGATGGATGATAAAAATAACCTCGTAGTTACGCATGTGGAAACCTCCTTTCCTTGGGATTGCACTCTTTGGTCGCCGTGGGCGCCTTGAGGCGGAAAGTAACAACGGGTACAACAAGCTAAAATTTTACCACATGCGGCGGGATATGAGTAGGATAATGTTTGCAACTGCGCGAATTTGATGTGCTTGAGGGACGAGAAGTGCCCCTCAAGCACATCAAATTCGCGTTTCTTCCACTTCTGGCTGTGTAACTATAGCGCCTCTAATAATTCTTGGCGAGATCCATGCCGGTATACAAGCCGGCGACTTCGTCGGCGTAGCCGTTCATAAAGAGAGTTGGACGGCGGCCAGATTCGCCGATGCGGCGCTCACTGGCCTGTGACCAGCGCGGGTGTGATACATCGGGGTTTACGTTTGCGTAGAAGCCATACTCATTGGGGGCGGCGTCCATCCATAAGGACACCGGCATCTGGTCGGTGAGCTCGATTTTGACAATGGACTTGATGCTCTTGAAGCCGTATTTCCAAGGAACCACCAAGCGCAAGGGGGCGCCGTTTTGGGGCAGCAAGTCTTTTCCATAGAGGCCGGTGGCCATGAGGGTCAGATCGTGCATGGCTTCGTCCAGGCGCAGACCTTCCACATAGGGCCAGGCAAAATAGCTGGATTTTTGTCCGGGCATTTGCTGGGGGTCATAGAGCGTGGTGAAACGGACATACTTCGCATCGGAGGTGGGTTCAACCACTTTTAGTAACTGGTTGAGGGCGAAACCGTTCCAGGGAATGACCATTGACCAGCCCTCGACACAACGCATGCGGTAAACACGCTCCTCTTGGGCGAATTGACTGCGAATGGCGTCAATGTCGTAGATGCCGGGTTTGTTGACCATCCCTTCTACGGACACCTGCCAGGGCGAAGTAACGAATGCGGTGGATAGGATGGCAACGCGATCTTTATCGGTGGTGAATTCGTAGAAGTTGTTGTAGTTGGTGATTTGCTCGAAATCGTTGGGCGTATCGGGCAAAAGGGTTGGTTCTTGACCGGGTGTGCTGTTAGGAGTGTCGTTGGGGGTGGGTGCGCAGGCGGCCAGGGCTGAGCCCGCGGCAAGAACCAGCGCTTCGCGCATGAATTTGCGGCGCGATAGGTAGACGTGCTCGGGGGTGATTTCCGAGGAAGGGATTGGGGGGACTTTGTACCGCATAAGATTACCTCTAAAAAGGGCCGGCAGAAGATTCGCGTAACGAAACAGATCTACTGACCGGTTATAAACCTGCCATGTAGTGGAGCAAGGCTCGGGTGAGAAGCGTGTCGGCTGTGGAACGGTGTGCATTAGGCAGGCTAATATTGCACTGGCGACCAGCGGCAGCCAGTGATTGGTATTTATAGGCGCGGCGGCGGGGATCCCACTCGCCGCGGTATTCTGCGTAGAGTTTGAGTAGATCGAAGGTGTTGAGGCGTTCTTTCCAGGGTAAGTTATAGCGAGCGTGAGATTGGGCCATTAAACGCAGGTCGTAATCTGAGTTGTAGATGACCACCATGCGTCCAAACAAGGCCCCGCGAACCTGCGGCCAAACAACAGGCCACGAGCGCGCAGTGGCTACTTCTTCGTTGGTGATGCCGTGAATGGCGGTAGCTTCGGCTGGAATGGGGCGGCTGGGTTTGACCAGCGTTTCGACGAGGGGTGTGCCGTCCGAATCGATGATGGAGATTTCGATGATTTCGTCTGTGCTGTTCAAGCCGGTCGTCTCGGTGTCCAAGTAAACCGGGCTCTTTTGAATGATCGATCTGGCGATCTCGGCGGCGCGCTGTTGCGCGGTTTGGGCGGGGGTGTTGGTCATCGTATGTGTTCCTAGGGTAGGTTCCAAAGACTTATTTCATCCAGTTCGACGGTGAAATTGGGGGTGCTGTTGGCAGCCACAAAGGCGCCGATGTAGCCAGAGGTGAAAGTCCCGTCGGTGATTTCTTCGAGCAAGACTCCATTGGCGTAAAGTGTGAATTTGTTGCCCTGGGCAAGGACGCCAATACGGTTGGCTTGATTAGACCCTGATAGAATCGACGGGGAGGATTTGAGTTCAACTAACTCAGAATTGAGATCGTTGTTAAAGTCGATGGCGCGTACTCTGTATTCCCCATCGCAGGTGAAGCCGTAGAAATATCCCGAGCTTTCTTTGCCGGCGCGGAAAACTAGACCGTAGAGGTCATTGCCGGCGCAGGTTTGGGTGCGGAAGTTTCCCTCAAGGTAGAAGTTGGTGGGGCTTTGCGCATAAGTCAGAGACCAGCCGTGCCAGCCATCCGTGGTCTTGCCAGTCAATAAGAGGACTCCGTCGCCAGAAGCGATTTTGGTGTGGTCGTTTTCATCCTTCCAGAAATTATTGTCACTGCTCAGGCTGTCGTTCCAGGAGGGTTCGCCATAGACCTGGCGGGGGTCGCCGGGGTTGGTGGTGGGTGTGAAAGAGGGTTCGGGGGTGGGCGGCAGTGTGGGCTCAGGCGTGTTGTCGGGGGCCGTGGTGGAAGAGGGTATGGGCACGGGGGTGTCGCCCGGACCGGGGAGTTGTTCCACAGGTTGCTCGGTGAGTAATCGGCTGACTTCAGTGCCAACTAAGTCGGCAGTGGGGGATGGTTCGGAGGTGGTGGGGAGGTTGCAAGCTGACAGAACCAGCATTGCAGCCAGAAGCACGAAGGGGGATATTCTCATAAAATTGATCTTCATTGTTCCTCTTCAGGTGTAATTATATCCAAGAAAAATAATAAAAAGATTAAATAATAGGGTAAGTACATCGGAAACTAAGTTTACTTGAATTTCTTGTTGTCCTCGTGGACAGCAGTATAGTGGGAATTCAGCTTTGAGCGAGCGGACT
>JAFGLU010000012.1 GCA_016927865.1 Anaerolineaceae bacterium | reverse complement strand
ATCAGATTAGCAGAATCCGTGTGGTTATCCGTTCCAGAGAAGGCGAAAGTAGGCGATGTGACGTTGGAGGGATCAGCCGGATTTGTGTTGATGGTAGTGTTGGGATCGGTTGTGTCGATGAACCAGACGTGGCTGTCGGTCCCGGCGTTACTGGCGGCGTCAGTGGCAGTGACGGTGAAGGTATGTTCTCCTTCATCCAGATCGGAAAGTGGGAATGGGGTGGGGCAAGTTGCTTGACTTAGACCATCCAATAAGCAGGTGAGCGTCGCGGTGCCATCCGAGTTGGTGAAAGCAATCTCTCCACCGGTGTCGTTGGTAGGGTCGATAGGGCCGCTGGAGATGTTTACCACTGGTGCTACGGTGTCAACCGTCCAATCGTGTTGGGTTGGGGCGCCAAGATTGTCCGCCGGGTCGGTGGCGCGGATATAGAAGGAGTGTGGCCCCTCGGATAGGCTATCAAGAGTCACCGGGCTGGCGCAAGACGTGTAGAGTGTGCCGTTTTGAGAGCAGGTGAAAACCGTGCCGCCATCTGGGCTAGAAAAAATGAACTCAGCAGACGTGCTGTTGGACAGTAATGGAGGATAGCCTGTAAGGACCACCGTTGGGGCATAATTATCAATCAGGTAAGTTTCATAAGCATCGCCAGTAGGGAGAGTCGTTGAAAGGTCGTTCCCGGCCTGATCATCAATAGTAGGTGTGTCTGAGTAGGTTAGTCCCACTTCCCCATTGTAGATTCCTAAATCACCTCCGGAAACGGTTACGTAATAAATGGATGCGGCGGAGGAGGAAAAATCGCTAACCGTCGCTCCAGAAGCGGTGGACGCAAAGTCTTCGGGACCTACGCCGGTCACATCGTCGTCAAAGTCCACTCGGAAGATAAGACTGTCCGCGTTGGTGGGGTTGTCGGTGGGACTGGATCGGGCGAAGGACAGCGCGTAGGGGGCGGTCCAGTCGATTTCCCAGGTATAGGTGGCGGGGCTGGCGGTGATGTTTCCAGCCAGGTCGACGGCTTTCACGTAGAAGATCCACGTATTCTCGCCCAGGCCAGGATAGTTCGTTCCGCTGGTGCAGGGGCTATAGGTGAGGTCGTTAAAAGAGCATATAAACGTGGCGGTTGGGTCTGTGCTGCTGAAGTAGAAGGTGGCCGAATCGACACTCGTGTACAGAGGAGGACGGGGGTCGTTGATGGTGACATCCGGAACGATATGGTCCACGTTATAGGTCTGGTCCATGGTTGGTTCGGCATTGACGAAGGAGTTTGATGCCAGGTCGGTGATGATTGGCGTGGTGGAAAAATCCAATCCAACTATACCGTTGTAGTCTGCCAGGTCGCCGCCGGAGAGGGTGATATCATAGACGGTAGCAGGTCCTGAAGCAGGATCTACAGCAATTGAGACCCCGCTGACCCCGGTGGCGGTGAAATCCCCAGCGTCAACGTTTTGGACAGGTTCGTCGAAGGTAGCGCGGAAGGTGAGGGTGGTGGCGTTCGTGTCCTCGCTGGATGGCGTCTGGCGGGTGAAAGAAGTGATCCCTGGCGCCGTTACGTCCTCAACGTTGATTGAATCGGCGTAGAAGATGTCTGAGGCGGCGTTGGTGTCACCGCTGACCAGGTTGGTGGCAACGGATTGGAAGGCCAGGTAGCGGCCTTCGGCGGAGAGAGCGGGATGCGAAGATTCGGCGTTCCCTAGGTTGGATCCGGAATCTACCGAGATGCGGGTGGTGACCCCGCTTGTTAGATCGCGCACATAGATATGAGGGGAGGTCATTTCAGGGTTGTCTGGATTAATCAAATCCGCGTAGGATGAAAAGGCAACATAGCGCCCGTTCGCTGAAATCGAGGCTTGGGTGGAATGTCCAACTTCATTTGCTCCACTGTTATTGAGTGAAGCGCGGACCGTCGTACTAGTGAGGATGTCACGAACAAAAATGTCAACCGAAGAATTATCATCGGTTTCAGGAGCGAACGCATGTGCACTGGATTCGAAGGCCACAAACTGACCGGTTGATGAGATGCTGGGCAAATAAGAGTCGCCAGCCCCTTGTGCTCCAGATGTGCTTACCGACGCGCGGATGGTTGTTCCATCTGTTCGGTCACGGACATAAATATCTGGAAGCCCATTAGTGTCTTCTATTACCAAGGCTGCCAGGGATTGAAATGCCACATACCGCCCATCCCCAGAGATGGAACAATACGTTGATTGATTTTCCTCCGGTGGGATACGACTCCCTTGTGCCTCATTCGAGTCGACCGAAACCAATTCGGTTGTTCCCGCTGTAACATCTCGGACAAACACATCAAAACAATCACAAGCATCGGGCGCCAGGTTGGTTGCATAAGAGAAGAAAGTCACGAATTGCCCATTTGCAGAGATCGAGGGGGCGAACGCTTCGTTGTTTGCCTGTGCCTCATTGGAATCAACCGACACAAGGGTTGTGGAGTTTGTGGTCAGATTGCGGATGAAAATATCCGCATCCCCGTTCGTATCGACAGCCACCAGATCGGATGCGGCGGAGCGGAAAGCGACAAAGTTACCGTCGGCGGAAATGACGGGCGATTCGGAGGCGCCGTTGCCGCTGCCATCTCCATCAGCGTTGATGGACACGAGGATGGTATCGGTAGAGCCGGTGCAGCGGTTGCGCACGAACACGTCGCTGACAGCGCCGTTTGTATCTCCAGCCACCAGGTCGGCAGCCGTAGATTCAAAAGCGATCAGGCAGGTGTCGGCAGAGATGGAGGGGTAGGTGGATGCGCCGGTAGCCTGTGCTCCAGCACCGTTCACTGACACCCGCTCGAGCACGCCGATGACGGCGGAGGCTGGGGTGATGGATGCGACCAAGAGCATTAGCGCGATGATCGGTCCGGCCCAGGCTGAGCCGTGCAATTTCGTAGATAGATATTTTTGTTTCATGTGTCCCTACTTGTGGAAGAAAAGTGGAGCGTGTACATCCCCTGCCGCTGCCATGCAAAACGACAGAATAAGCGAATTGGATGATCGCTAATTTATATCATTATAGGTCAATTATCCAGGAAATTGTCTCAGGATATTGTTCCACTTTCGTTACAAAACGAACACTGGTTGGAATCTTCGCCGCAGGCCGGTTTGTCTTGTGCCAAATCTTGATCAAACTGGATTTAAGGCGAGCTAGCCAGGCTTAGAGCAATATTCGTAACTACTCACAGATGGGGTAAAAAACCCTGAATTTGAGGTGTTTATGGGGGCTTCGCCCCATAAACACCTCAAATTCATGAACTTCCCCAACCCCCGTGAGTAGATACCAATATTCAATTTTGACGGATTGCGCTACAATGAACGCATGGCAAACTTGGAGGCTATCCGCGCAAAAATCCAAGCCGGCGACCGTCTGGGCGCGTTGGCAGACGTGGTGGGGGTGGTGCGTGTCGAGCCGCATAATACGGATGCCTGGATGGTGATGGCGGACCTGGTGGACGAGCCGGAACGCAAACGGGAATGCTACCGCCGCGTGTTGGTGGTAGACCCAAGCCACCTTGCAGCGGCGCAGGCCCTGGCGGCTTTGGAGCAAGAAAAAGAGGAAGCACCAAGCGGGCAGGGCGGGTCGCCAACGGAAGAAACCAACGCAAGCAAGCGCGCCTTGTGGATGGCGGTTTTTGCCGGGGCAGGGTTGCTGCTGTTGGTGCTGATGGGCTGGTTGATTTTCGGCGGGCGGGCCAACCAGGCCGAAACGCCGGGCATTCCAACCGCGCGTCCGCCAGTCGACAGCGTGGTGGAAGAAACGCCCCGCCCAGCAGCGCAGGCCACCCGCGTACCGCTCCAAACCCAAACGCTGGGGGCGTTAACCGTCACCCCGCAGCCAGAAGTGGTTCCTTCTGAGGAAGTCACCTATTACTTTGCTCAAGATGCCGCCTTGGGGTGCGGGCAAGGCGGCGCCGAAACGCTGCTGTACACCTTTGAGTTTGAGATTCGCCAGGCTGCCTACTCGCCGGACGGGATTTTGACCGCGCTGACCGCCGACCAGGCGCTGTGGCTGGTGAACTGTGCGGAAGCGCGCTTCCATCCGATTGCCGAAACATGGCAGATCCGCCCTGCGGAAGAGGCCCCAGCTTTTGAAGGCAGTCGTTATTATCCGCGCTACCTGGATTGGACTCCGGACAGCCGTTTTCTCTACTTTGACACCATTCGCACTTCGGACCTGGGCAGCGCCGTGACCGACGACCTTTTCCGCATCGAGCTGAACACCAATGAGATTACACAGGTTCTGTCTGCCGGGCAAGGCGGGCAGCCGCATGTGTCACCGGATGGGAGCCGGGTTGCGGCAGCCGGGCAGCGCTCCATTACCCTGGCGAATGCGGATGGCAGCCAGGCGCAGCAGGTGCTGACCTACGCGGAGCAGCCGCCTGCTGTTTGGGAGCTGGACGCTCCTCCGTTGTTGTGGCTGCCGGACAGTTCGGCTTTCCTGGCTGTGATCTCTATGGAAGCGCCGCTTTCGGAAAAATATGCCAAAGAGTACACCGTGTTTCTCGTAGCCGCGGCGGATGGGCGCGCACAGGCCTTGGGGGGCTTCTCTGTCCAAAGCGGCGAGTTGTATCTTTCACCGGATGGGCGATATTTGATCTACCGCGAGTATGAGGGCGAAGACGCCCCCGTGTTTGCAGCGCTTAGCCTGGTGGCCTTGGATGGATCGGGGCGAAGTTGGGTGGCGGGCGGGGAGAAAGCTCAGTTCGCGGGCTGGTTGCCCGACTCGAGCGGGTATCTTTATGTTTTTGAGAATGACCGCCAGTTGTATCTGAGTTCCTTTGGGGAACAGCCGGACCGGCTTGCGGTTGAGGACGCTTTTCCGCAGCCCTTCCTGGGTCTGGAATGGCTGACCCAGAGGGACTTCGTCCTTGTGACCGGGTTAGGGGTCTACTCGGGCCAGGTGGGTGGGTCGCTGCAGGTACTTGCGGCAGGGGATCCTGGCAACAGCCGCTTGCTGGCCACAGGTTTGAGATAAATTGCACGCTCAGGGGGTGGCAACTGGCACAATCCTTGCAGTCTTATTATTCGTGGGCTTCTCTTACCCATGCTATAATCGGTTAAGAGGACTGTCGGCAGATGAATAATATGCTCGATACTGTTTTCGGATTGCTGGTCGCGCCGCCGGGGAATTTGATTTATCATCTTTCCCTGGCTTTTTCAGTTTTCGCCAGCCTGCAAGTTTCCTGGATCAACCGGCGCAATGCCCAGCCGGCGCACATTGGACGCATCTTGCTGGGTTTGAGTGTTCTGCTGGTGGCGCAGCTTTTGCATTTTCTGAGCAGCGGACTGGCCTGGCAGGGCGTGCTCAACAGCCATCTGTTCTTGCCAGTGCTTGATCGGGCTATCATCCTGCTGAGCGTCGTTTGGATTGCCTGGTTATGGCTGTTCCCAACGCCTTCGCAGTTTGGCGATATTGCCGTTGGGGTTCTTTCGGCGGGCGGGGTGGGTTTGTTTTTGTTCACCTTCGTCGAATGGAGCCGCTCGGGCCTGGGTGTGGATTTCAACGCCTCCTGGATCGATTGGACCTGGGTTATTAGTACAACAGCCATTGCCTTCATCGCGATGGTGCTGCTGGTTGTGCTGCATCCGCCCGAGTGGGGTGTGGGGTTTGGCATGATTTGGTTGGCGCTGACTGGTGCTTTGATGCACCTGCTGCTGGCGCCTGCCGAGGGTGATTTTTCGGGTTTCATTCGCCTGCTGCTTCTGGCGGCTTTTCCTCTGCTGCCGGCACTGCTGGTACGCAGCCCACGAGCAACGCCTGTATTCACCCCGGCGGCGGCGACTGCACGTGCGGCGCAACCACAGCCGCAAACAGAAATACAATCTGAACGCAAGAGCCGCTCGTCTGACCCGCGTACAGTGCATTCCTGGTTGGATTTAAGCCTGAAAAGCGAACCTGATGAGATTTGCCAGGGGGTAGCGCGCGCGGTGGGGCAAACGATGGTGGCTGACCTGTGCTTTGTGGTTGCGGCTCCTTCCTCTGATACCGGGCCGGTCATTTTGCAATGCGGCTACGACTTGATCCGTGAGGACCACATTCCGGGGATGATTCTGGACGGTGCTCGCGTTCCAGGGTTGGCCGGAGCGCTCAGCCGGGGCAAGGCGGTGCGCTGGAATTCAGGCGAAACAAAGCCGGAAGATATGCAGGGCTTGAGCGCAGCGTTGGGGCTGAAAGACTCGGGCAATGTGCTGCTCATTCCGCTGGCAAAGAACAATGCCCCTTGGGGCGGGCTACTGCTGCTGACGTCGTACTCGCAGCGCCCCTGGTCGATAGATGATCAAAACTATTTGGCTTCGGAAGCCGATTCGTTGGCCAAACTGTTGCTGAACGCGCAAGGTCAAGCCGACCGGCAGCAGGAGTTGCAGCGTTTTTCGGCTCAGTTGGAAGAGATGCAGACGGTTGCTGCGAATTTGGAACATGAGAATAAGCAATTGCTGGATCAGCTTGCGCAAAGAGTCCAACAGCCCGTAGGGAATGGAATTAGTGACCTGGAAGGCCTGATGGCTTTGCAGAAGGAAAATCAAGAGACGATTTCAGGTTTGCAGGCCGAAAACGAACGCCTGCGCTCTCTGGAGCGCGCGACAGACTCCGCGAGCGACGGCTACGAAATGCACTACATGGAGAACGAACTGCGTTCCAGCTTGCAAGAGGCGGCCCGGCTGCAGAACTTGCTGGCGGCGTCCAATATCAAGGTGTTGGAGTTGGAACGCAAGTTAGGCGCTACGGTGGTGGTGCCTAACGAAGACCGCGAGGTGATTGCTTCGATCATTCAGGAACTACGCCAGCCGATGTCATCCATCATGGGCTACACCGATTTGCTGCTGGCGGAATCGGTTGGCATTTTGGGCGCGTTGCAGCGCAAGTTCCTCGAGCGGGTGCGCGCCTCTACAGAGCGGCTGCGCGTTTTGATGGATGATTTAATCCAGGTCAGTTCCTTGGGCAGCGGTGCGCTCGAATTGGTGCACCAGCCGGTCGATCTGGGCGAGGTGATTGACGATGCGCTGGTGGATGTGAGTTCTCAGTTGCGGGAAAAGAATATCACCATGCGCGTTGATCTGCCCGAGGAAATGCCCCCGGTGCACGCCGACCGGGATGCTCTTCAGCAAATCGTCAGCCAGTTGCTGCAAAACGCGAGCGGAGCGACTCCAGAAGAAGGTGTGGTCTCGCTGAAGGCCAGGGTGACTTCTCAGAATAACAGCGAATTCCTGACCCTGCAGGTCACCGATAGCGGCGGGGGCATTCCGCTGAAAGACTTGCCACGAGTGTTTGCGCGCCGCTATCGGGCCGACAACGCCCTGGTGGAAGGCATTGGGGATACGGGCGTGGGTCTTTCCATTGCCAAGACTCTGGTCGAAGCGCACGGCGGCCGAATTTGGGTAGACAGCGAGATGGGTGAGTCGAGTACCTTTACCATCTTGCTGCCTGTGCGCCCCGAGGAGCCGGTGGCCGAATGAACTTTTTGAGGCAGGTAGGAACAGGTTTGACAGCGGCACTGGTTTCTGGTTTATTAGTGCTGAGCGCTTTGTCCTTGGCGACTGCTGAAGGTTTGAAAGAAAACGTGCCACAAGCTCCGCAACCCACGGCGACTATTTATGTGGAAACGCCGGGACAAATCGTGAACACACCTTTGCCAACCGATACGCCCACGCCAGAACCGCCGCCGACCAACTGCCCGCCTCCGGCTGGTTGGGTGCCCTATGATATCGAAAATGGAGATACGCTAGAGTGGTTGGCCGCGCAGCGCCGAACCAGCGTGCAGATGATCATTCAGGCGAATTGTTTGCTCAGTTCCAGCCTGCTGCCGGGCACGGTGCTGTACCTGCCTCCGCTGCCGACTGCGACCCTGCAGCCAACCGAGCAAAAACCGGCGACAGCTACAGCCACATTGATTCAACCCACTCAACCAAGATGCGGCCCTCCGCCGGGATGGGTGCGTTACGTGGTGCAGCCCAACGACAACCTGTACCGTTTGAGTCTGGCTTTTGGGGTGAGCGTGCAGGAACTGCAATGGGCCAACTGCCTGGCCAGCCCGGATGTGATCCGAGTGGGGGATACTCTATGGGTGCCGAACGTGCCCACGCGCACCCCCAGCCCCACGGCAACAGCTCCAGTGATTCCGCCGAGTGCAACGCCGGTGACGCCCAGCCCGGTGATTCCGTCAGCCACACAATCCCCAACTGCAACGCCGACGGAGACGCCTACACCGACACCAACCATGACCCCCACGGACACTGCCACGCCCACACCCACACCCACACCCACGGAGACGCCTACCGCGACGCCTACGCTGACTCCGACAATCACACCAATCCCGTAACGCAAAGAGCATCGAGCCGCCTTTATGAAATGGAACCGAATCCTTCTTCTTTTGACCGTTTTAGCCCTGACAGGTTTGGCTTGTGGGCTGCCTGTATCGCTAAATATTCCGATGCCGGTTAACGCTCCTGCCGCCCAAGCAGACAGCGGGGCGAGGACGGCGGACCCCAACGCGGCGGCAACGCCTACGCCCTTTCAGCCTATTGCGCCAACACCGACCTTGCCCCCACCGCCCACGCCCACGGCTTTACCCGAGCCCACTGCCGAGCCGACTGATGAGCCTTCGGTATACGAGCCTTCGGGGGAGGGGATTGTCAACTTGCTGGTATTAGGATCGGATGCGCGCCCCGGCGGCGGTTTCCGTACCGATGTGATGATGCTGGTATCGATTAACCGCAACAATGGGACGGTGAGCGTAGTTTCTTTCCCGCGTGACCTGTACGTGACTATTCCGGGGTGGATGACCAACCGGCTGAACACAGCCTTTGCGGCGGGGGGCTTTGATACTATGGCGTACACGTTCGAGTACAACTTTGGCGTGCACCCTACATACTATGTGATGACGAATTTCGACGGGTTCAAGAGCATTATCGACACGCTAGGCGGGATCACCATTCAAGCCTCTCAAGATCTTTATGATAAGTGCGATGTTTCGTGGCGAGATTGGCAGGGGTACTGTTACGTGCCGGCGGGTTCGTTCAATCTGGATGGGGAGAGCGCTCTGTGGTATGTGCGCTCGCGGTACTCGTCCAGCGACTTTGACCGGCTGCGCCGCGCCCAGGAAGTGATGAAGGGCATGTTTGTGAAGTTGATGAGCTTGAATGCCATTGCTCGCGCGCCGGAGCTGTACAACAACTTCCGCAGCTCAGTAGAAACTAACCTGGGGGTCGATGAAATTATAGGGCTGCTGCCGGTGGCGTCAGCGGTGCTGAATGACTCGGGGCGGGTGTACCAATACGCCATCACCCCGGCGCAGGCCTCGCCGTATGTGACCCCTGAGGGGGCGTACGTGCTGTGGCCTGATCTGTATGCCATTCAAGCCATTGTCCGCGAAGCGATTTACCGCTAGACAGCGCCAATTTCCAAAAATTGGTTCTCTAGGAGGGTCCCGCATTTTGGGGTGTGAGAGCGCCTTCGCCGTCTCACACCCCAAAATTGCCGTATCGATATCGTTTGACATCTATTTAAATTAAGTGTAAACTCTCCTAAACTATACGAAAAAAGTGGTGGAGACGTCTATGACGGCAGAATCGCAAGCGATTGCGCATTTGACGACCCAAACTCTACTCCCTCCGGCGATCCAGGCCTGGGAAATTTACTTGAAGGACCAGGGGCGCTCCCCTTACACCATCAAGGCTTTCACTGGAGATCTTTCGCTGCTGGCATCCTTTTTGCCGCCAGATCGGGGAGTGGGGTCGGTTACGACAACTGAATTGAATCATTTTCTGCAGTGGTTGCAGAAAGGGCGGGGCGTGCCGTGCAGTCCCAAGAGTCTGGCCCGGCGAATCACATCCATTAAGGCCTTCTTCCGCTGGCTGCAGCGCGGAGGTGTGATGGTGATAGATCCGGCTGCGAAGGTTTTGCAGCAGTCGGTGATCAGCCCGCTGCCGGTGGTTCTCACCCAGGACGAACTGCTCATGGTGGTTGAAGCGGCTCAGGCCATGCGCACCGCCAAGAAGCCCGATGCGCGCCCATACGTGTTGCTGGCGCTGTTGTTAGAGACGGGTATTAAGAAAGGCGAATGCTTGACCATTGCGCGCAACCATATTGATCTGGAAGCGCAGGGTGGGCCGGTGCTGTTTGTGCGCTATGCCAGCCCTTCCAGCCGGTATAAAGAGCGAAAAATCCCTCTGTCCAATGATTGGGTGGTCGCTTACCAGGAATATCTGGCTCAGTACCAGCCCGCCGACCGGATTTTTCCCTGGTCGCCGCGCCGCCTGGAATACTTGTTGGAAGAGATCGGCGAAGCCGCCGGGATTGAGAAGCACCTGTCCTTTGATATGTGCCGCTGGACGTGCGTGCTGGATGATTGGAAATCTGGTATGGAAGCCGACAAAATCCGCCAGAAGCTGGGCGTGAGCAAGATCCAGTGGCGGGAAGTTAGCCTGAAATTGCGGCAGTTGGCCGGAGAAAAGACAGAATAACAAAGAGGGCGGGCACTGGCCCGCCCTCTTTGTTATTCGATTGTTAGCTCCACAGCCGGTCGTGGCTCCAGTCGTCGTTCCACTCATCCGTGGGCTCCCACTGACCGGGAATGCCGGGGTGAATGTGCTGGGCGATGAGTTCTTCGTTGAGCGACTCGATGCCCAGGCCGGGGCCGTCGGGTACCTGGATGAAACCCTTGTTGACGATGGGTTTGGGCAGGCCGGTGACGAGGTCACCCCACCAGTCCACATCCACCGAATGGTATTCCAGGGCCAGGAAGTTCTCGGTTGCAGCCACGCTGTGTACCGCGGCCAGGCAGCCGATGGGGCTTTCGGCCATATGCACCGCCATCGCCACGCCATGCTCGGCAGCCAGGTCACCGATCTTCTTGTTTTCCAGGATGCCGCCGGAGGTGAGCACATCGGGGTGGATGACGGATACCCCGCGGGCTTCTAGCAAGGGTTTGAAGCCTTCCTTGAGGTAGATGTCCTCGCCGGTACAAACAGGGATGTCGATGGCCTGGCTAAGGCGCACAAACTGGTCGGTGTACTGCCAGGGCACCATGTCTTCGACCCAGGCCAAGTTGTATTTCTCCAAGCGCTTGCCCAGGCGAATGCAGTCTTCCAGGGCGATATGGCCGAAGTGGTCGGTTGCCAGGGGCACGGTGTAGCCGATCACGTCGCGCACCTCGGCGACGTACTGCTCGAGTAAGTCGATACCCTTCTCGGTCAGGTGGATGCCGGTGAAGGGGTGAGGGACGTTGAACAGATCATAGGCACGGCTGCGAAGCTCGCGCTCTT
This sequence comes from Anaerolineaceae bacterium, assembly GCA_016927865.1. GTDB lineage: Bacteria > Chloroflexota > Anaerolineae > Anaerolineales > Anaerolineaceae > Anaerolinea. The sequence continues at coordinate 23,165 of JAFGLU010000012.1, read as the reverse complement.
CCTGGGTTTTCGCTTTCCAGAACCAGGAGTAGCGGCCCACTTTCTGCATCTCTTCCCACAGCCCCAGCGGGTAGCTGAGGGCGCCGGGTTCGTCGGCAATCAAGCCGATGCCGACGTCCATTTTGAGGAAGGTGAAGCCCATCTCCATGCGCTCTTTGAGAGCCTCGCCCATTTTTTTGCCCGAGGGTTTGCCGCTTACGTCGGTGTCGCAATAGATACGGATGGAGTCGCGGAACTTGCCGCCCAGCATCTGGTACACCGGCACGCCGAAGGCTTTGCCTGCCAGATCCCACAAGGCCACCTCCACGCCGCTGACGCCGCCGCCCTGGCGGGACTGCCCGCCGAACTGCTTGATGCGGCGGAAAAGCTTGTCGACATTGCAGGGGTTTTCGCCCAGCAGGATGCGCTTCAGCATCAGGGCGTAGGTTTTGGAGGCGGCGTCGCGCACCTCGCCGTAACCGATGAGACCCTGATTGGTGTAGATTTTCATCAGGGTGCAGTGCATGGGCGCCCCGGCGATGTCGCAGAAGCGCATATCGGTGATGCGCAGATCCGAAGGGCGAGAATGGGTGTTGACGTGGTTGAGTGTATGCTCAAAGTTTTCTTGCGCTTGTTTCTTTGCCATGTTCCTTTATCCTCCAAAGGTAAATTCGGGTTCGTAACCGATTAATTCTCTGGCCCGGTCGATGCTGATCATCGTGGTAGTGCCGGGCATTTCGCGCTTGAAGGTTTTGACGTCCGGGTAGAACAACTCGGCTAGCAGATTGGACTCGATGGCGGCGATGTTGAGGCTGTCGTTAATAAACAGGGCGTGGCTGCCGATGTAGTTGGCTGTCAGGCTTTTTTCGATAGCCTGGGCCGAGTCGCGTTCATCAACCACGGTGAAGAAGTGCACCCGGTTGACCATGGCGCCAAAGGCGGCACGTTTTTCTTCGTCCATGGCATTAATCACCTGGGAGGCGAAATGTCCGTTTTCGTTGGGGCGAGTGGCGCGGAAATCGTTGAATTCCTTCCAGGCAGTTTCAAACCAGGCCATGCGTTCCTCGACCGAGAGCTTGAGCAGCTTTTCCACCAGGGCATGGGTTCGGGCACGATTGGCAATGAAGCGGTCGCGGGGGCCTTCGGCAACCACGCCCGGCAGGCGCAAAGCCACGCTGGAGATGCCTTCGCGCTCCCAGAAGTAACGCCCCGTGTATTCCACCACGTTCTTGGAGAAGGAATAAGCGTCGGTGGGGTAGGTGGGGTGATCCTCGTCAAAAGGCAGGTAGTGCACTGGGGCGGGTTTGATGCCAAAAAACTGCCCGGCGGCGTTGATGGAGCTTGCTTGAACCACGCGCCGAATGCCCTCTTCGGCGGCGGCTTGAAAGATGTTGAACGTGCCTGAGCAGTTGACGTTGAAGATGTCCTGCGGGGCGCCCGCGGAGGGGTTGGGGATGGCGGCCAGATGAATGATGGCGTCGCAGCCGAGGGCCATTTCACGCAGCCGGGGGTAGTCGTTGACGTCGCAGGAGTGGTATTCGGCGCCTTCCAGCACCAGCCCTTCCTGGCGGCCGATGACGCGCACGGCGTAGCCTTTTGCTACCAGGCGTTTGGTCACGGCTTTTCCAACGGCCCCGGTGCCACCGGTTAGTAGAACTTTCATTGTATGCCTCCACACAGGGATTTGCGCGATCACAAGAGAATTATACAACGAGAATTCGCGCTGTGTGAAGGATAACAATAGCAAGTTTTTATTGATTTGCGTCGCGGGAGCGAATGAGCTTACTAATTGAACTAGAGCATAAAGCGGTACCCGACGCCTGACTCGGTCAGAATCATTTGTGGGTTATGCGGGTCTTCTTCCAATTTTTGGCGTAACTGGCGGATGTACACACGTAAATAGGCCATTTGACCGCTGTCGGCATAGCCCCATACGTGATTCAAGATGGCCTGGTGGGTGAGGATGCGCCCGGCATTCGCCGCCAGATAAGCTAGCATTTTGAATTCAATAGCGGTCAGTTTGACAGGAATGCCCCCACGTGTGACCAGATGGTTGACCATGTCGATGTTGGTGTCGCCCGACGTGACCAGGCTGGTTTTGGCGGACGATGTCCGGCTGCGATGGCGGAACGCCACCCGGATGCGGGCCAGCAGTTCTTCGATCCCGAAGGGCTTGGTCAGGTAATCATCTGCCCCGGCATCCAGTGCGGCCACTTTTTCATGCTCGCTGTCGTGAGCCGAAAGGATCACAATGGGCATGTCGCTCCACTGGCGGATGCGCTGGCAGATTTCCATGCCGCTCAAGTCCGGCAAACCCAGATCAAGGATCAGCAGTTGAGGTTGGACGGCCGCAGCAATCGCCAGGCCTTCTTCGCCGGTTGAGGCGGTGCTGACCTGGTAATTTTGTTGCCCGAGAATGGTGCGCAGTGCGCGTAAAATTTGCTGTTCGTCGTCGATGACCAGGATGTGAATTTTTGAGTCCATGCTCATTCCTCTTGCGGCAGCACTGGCCGGGCTCCCTCAGTTGAAAGAGGCAAACTGAAGTAGAAAGCAACGCCATCGGGCAGGTTGGCGGCCCAAATTCGGCCGCTGTGGGCTTCGACGATGCCCTTGCAAATAGATAGCCCCAACCCCGTGCTTTTGGGGTTCTCAAAACCCGGCGCTATGGCAAATTTCTCGAAAATATGTTGGAGAGATGCTTCTGGGATGGGAGGTCCCTGGTTTTGGATGGTGACTTTCAAGGTACCGTTTTCTTCCTCTGCCGACACCCGGATGATTTTTTCGGGCGGGGTGAACTTCAGGCTGTTGTTGAGCAGGTTGATGAAGACTTGTTCCATTAACACAGAATCGACAAATACCAGGGGCAGTTCCTCGGGAATATCCACGTGGATTTCGTGGCGGGCAGCCAGGCGCCTGAGGTGCTGAATGGCCACCTCGGCAATTTCGGCGATGGAGTTCCACTGCAATTGCAGTTTGAGCGCTCCGGCTTCGATTCGCGACATGTTGAGTAGGTTGCCTACCAACTGGGTGAGATGATCGGTTTCTTCGAGGAGAAGGGATTGCAACTCGCGGCGCGCATCCGGCTCTAGCTCCACGCTGGGGTTGAACAGGCCAGTCGCGGAGGCCTGGATGGTTGCCAGGGGTGTGCGCAGTTCGTGGGACACTGAGGAGAGGATAGCAGTCTTTAGGCGATCACTCTCTTCCAGTACCCGGGCGCGTTGCTCTCCGGCTGCCAGGATGGTGCGTTCCATGGCCAGCGAGCTCTGCCCGGCAATGGTTTGCAGGAGACGCTCGTCCTCACGGCGCAGGTTGGGCGGGCCGTCCCAAATGCGCAGTTCGCCAATCGACTTTTCTCTGGAAGCCAGGGGGATGACCCGGTCTGGGTGGGTTTCACTCGTGGGTAGGGTGGCAGGTTTGATCACCCGAACGGCTGCGTCGGGGTGGTGGACGACGACTTCAACGGCTTTTGCCCCCAGAATATCTATCAGCCGGTCGGCCAGCGTCTCAGCAATCACAGCCGCGTCGGTTTGGCCGGTGAAGGCGGCGCTCAACTCGTAAAGAGCCACGGCTTCCCGCTCGCGAGCCTGAACAGCTTCGAGACGGTTTTGGGCGCTGCTCATCAAGCTGCTGACCAGGAGCGCCACCCCCAACAAGACCAGCATGACGAGCAGATCCTGCAATTGAGCGACGTTAAAAGTATAGTGTGGGTAGATGAAAAAATAGTTCAGGCAAAGGAAAGACACCACGGAAGCAAGGATGCTGCCTGCCTTTCCGCTGAAGGTGGCGCTGAACACAACCGGAATCAGGTAAAGGATGGCAATTACCGGGGTGGAGAGGTAATCCTTGAACACAAACAGGATCGCTGTACTTAGCATTACCACGCCGAGAGAGAGGAGCACCCGAAAGAAACGCCGCCAGGTTGGTGAGATGAAGCGCATCGCCCTCCATGAATCATTGGGGATTCTACCGAGTGAATTGTAATCCCAATTGATGAACGGGGCGCTTTCTGTGGAGTTCCTATTGCCACCAACCAAGATTACACCTGATAGGGGACTTCGACGATGACCACGCGGGGTTTGAAGAGCAGACCGAAACGTAGCAATAGAGCCGTTTGGTTGTGCAGGAAGTTGCCCCACCACTGTTTGGTAATGAACTGCGGCACGACTACGGTGATCATTTCGTGAGCCTGGGTAGTTGAACTAATATTTTCGATATATTCCATGACCGGCTCGACGAGCAAGCGGTAGGGTGACTCGAGGATGACCAGACGCACGCCTTCGCCAAACGTGGACCATTTATCGCGGATTTTTTCCGACTCGACTGGGTCGATGGATACGTGGACGGCTGTGACATCGGAGGACAGCGAGCGAGCATAGGTGAGGGCTTTAAGCGAACCACGATGCACCCCGCCGAGAAGGACGATGACGCGATGGCGTTGAATACGTTGATAAGATTGGTAATTGCTTAAGGAGAGTGTGTTGGCCAGGTTCTTATAATGGCGGTGGATCGCAATAAAAATGACGATCAGGGAAGGGATCAGGAATACGATTACCCAGGCGCCATCCTGGAATTTGGTGATCGCGAAAACGATCATGACGATGAAAGTACACACAGCGCCGAAGCCGTTGACCACCATCTTGAACTTCCAGCTTTTATCGAACTTGAGGATGGAGCCGGGCTCAGTGATTTCCAGACCGGGTTTGAGATGGCCGGATTTCCACCAGCGGCGGGCCATGCCCGATTGCGAAAGGGTGAAGGATAGGAATACGCCAATTGCGTACAACGGGATCAGGCGGTTGACGCTGGCCTGGAAAAGGACAATCAGTAGAGACGCTAAACCGGCCAGGACAACGATGCCACGGGAGTAGACCAGGCGGCTGCCGCGAAAGGTGAGTTGGCGAGGGAGGAAGCCGTCATTGGCTTGCAGCGCGCCCAGGCGGGGGAAATCGGCGAAGGCCGTGTTGGCCGCCATGATCAAGATGACGGCGGTGCCTGCGATGACTGCCAGGTAAGCGAAGCCTTGCCCACCGTAAATGGTGCGGGCGATTTGGGAGACGACTGTTTCGTGTTCGGAGGGCACCGCATGGATTTTACCGGCGATGAGGGAGATGCCGAGGAAGAGCGTTCCGAGGATGGAGGCCATCCAGATCAAGGTGATTCCGGCGTTCTTGCTGCGCGGTTCTTTGAATGCGGTGATACCGTTAGAGATCGCTTCGATGCCGGTGAGCGCGGCCGTTCCACTGGAAAAGGCGTGCAACAATAAGAAGGGTGTGACGGCAACGCCGAGTTGTTCGATCATCATTTCGGGAGGGTTTGCGACTATGCCCAGCGAGCCGTTGGCCAGGCGAAACAGGCCAACCCCAACAGTAATGAACATAGCGACCACGAAGAAATACGTGGGAATGGCAAAAGCCGCGCCGGATTCTTTGACACCGCGCAAGTTGATCAACATGACGAAGGCCACCAGACTGACGGCGATTTCCACTTTATAGTCTGCGAGAGTGGGGAAGGCGGATACGATCTGAGCGACGCCGGAGGAGATGGACACTGCCACTGTGAGCACATAATCGGTGAGTAGGGCGGCCCCGGCAGCTTGAGCAGGCAGTTCGCCCAGATTGTCGCGGGCGACGATATACGCGCCCCCGCCGCCTGGGTAAGCGTGGATGGTTTGCTCATAGGAGATGGATACAATCGCCATCAAGGCGACAATAGCCATGGCGATTGGGAAGGTATAGCCCAGTGCGCCTGTCCCAGCAACTGCCAGAATGAACATAATTTCCTGTGTAGCGTATGCTGTGGAGGAAAGCGCATCGGAGGCAAACACAGCCAGACCTATGGCTTTGCCGATGGTCTGGTGGGGAGCGTCAGCAGTCGATAAGGGGCGGCCGATCAGCCAATTGCGCAAATCTTTGCGCGGGGTGACCGTGACCGGGGGGCGCAAGACCGTCGTACCGGCAATATTCTCTGTTTTCATAAACCCTCAAATTCGGATCTCTTCCAGGTTCTGGCTGAGTAATCTCCGAAATTTTGTTGCTAAAGGCAGGATTGGATAAATGCAAAATCGCGATAATCGTATCAGACTGAAATAAATACAGCGTAAAGATAGGTGTTTTAAAAATAAAGGAAAAATAAAGATTGCTCAGCCTGAGGTTCTTTTCACCGAATTTAGATATTCTCCCCGCCGCTTCGGCGTCCTGACGAGGGCGCCGCTTCGGCGTCCTGACGAGGAGTCCCGCCCACGAACTCAAATATTGTGAGTTTTTGCCAGTGAGATGCCTACCAAGCAGGATGGGCTATCCCCTCCTCGTAGCGGCGGGTCTTTAAGTCAGACCAGGAGCGGACGTTTGGAAAGTGTTCTGGCGGGCAAGGGTTGTTTGCTCACCGGACAGACCCGCCGGGGGCAGACAGGGCAGGTCTTGATTTCTTTTCCCCCCTTGACAGGAGTGAGGCTGAGGTTTATATTTAGCCGGCTAATACTTAGCCGGCTAAATATAAACAAGGGTACTCAACATATGCCTCCTCCTGAAGAACCGAAATCGATGGATTTTCTGCTAGCGACGGTTGCGCGCCTGCATCATTACCGTGTGCACGAATTGGTGGAAGGATTGGGCCTTTATCGTGGCCAACCGCCGCTGCTCCATGTGTTGTGGGAGCAGGAAGGGTTGACCCACACGGAATTGGCTGCGCGTCTGGGAATCACATCGGCGACCATCACGCGCATGATCCAGCGCATGGAAAAAGCCGGGTTCTTGCTGCGCAAGGCAGATGAGCAGGATCAACGCGTATCGCGGGTGTACTTGACAGAGCATGGGCGAGCCGTGCGGGGAGAACTCCAGGCGGTTTGGGAACGGCTGGAGCGCGAAAACTTTGCCGGGTTTGATGAGCAAGAACTGGCAGAGTTGCGTGGGTTCCTGAACCGCATTCGAGCCAACCTCGAGGCGGTGACCGGTGAAAAAAACGAAAAATGAGCGACTACTCTCGCGAACTTTCCTGAGCGATATATATTGGAAGGATTAATTTATGAAAGAAGGCTTGAAGCTGGCCAGGTTTATCAAACCTTATTGGCGCTGGGCGGCAATCGCGCCGGTACTCATGCTCCTGGAAGTAGCTATGGACTTGATGCAGCCGCGGATGGTGGCTCGCATTGTGGATGTGGGCATCGCGCAGTTGGATTTGCAGATTGTGCTGCAAACCGGCTTGTTGATGGTGGTATTGGCGATAGTGGGCGCGTCTGGCGGCATGAGCAACGGTGTATTTGCCGAGATGACCGTTCAAGGTTTTGGCGCCGATTTGCGCGAGGCATTGTTCCGCAAGGTGCAGAGCCTCTCCTTTGAAAACCTGGACGAATTGGAAACGGGCCAGCTCATCACGCGCCTGACCAATGACGTGACCCAAATGCAAGAGGCAATCTTGCTAATGCTGCGCATCCTGGTGCGGTCGCCGCTGCTGCTGATCGGCAGCCTGGTCATGGCCATTGTGACCAGCCCGCAGTTGACCTTCCTGCCGCTAGTGTTGATGCCCATTGAACTGGCAGCGGTTATTTGGGTCGTCCGTAAAGCCACGCCGCTTTTCACCCTGGTGCAGGAAAGGTTGGACGGGCTCAACGAGGTGATGCAGGAGAACCTGGCAGGGGTTAGGGTGGTGAAGGCTTTTGTGCGCGGAATGCACGAGGTGGCTCGCTTTGGAGTGGCCAACGACAACTTGACCAATCAGAACGTTCTTGCCGGTCGCACGGTGGCGGTGATGCCTGCGTTCATGATGCTGACGATGAATTTTGGAATTATTGCTGTGCTTTGGTTTGGAGGCGTGCAGGTTACCGTGGGCACCATGCAGTTGGGTCAGGTCATTGCCTTTACCAACTACTTGATGATGACGCTTTGGTCTTTGATGATGGTCAGCCAGCTGGTGATTCAACTGGCACGCGCAGAAGCTTCGGCCCGGCGCATCAACGAGGTGCTGGAAAGTACGCCGAAAGTACAGAACCGCACCAGCGCTGCTACCAAATTCCCTACCCAGAGCCGGGTGGTGTTTGAGAATGTAACTTTCAAATATCAGGGCATGGATGGTGACCCGGTCCTCAAAGGGGTGAGCTTTCAGGCAGAGCCGGGGCAGACCGTGGCGCTATTGGGCACCACCGGGGCGGGAAAATCCAGCCTGGTGCATCTCATCCCACGTTTTTATGACGCGACTTCTGGAAAGATTACCATCGATGGGCAGGATGTTCGGGACCTGGACCTGGCGACCTTGCGGCGCAATGTGGGCGTTGCTCTACAGGAAACGGTGTTGTTCCGCGGCAGCATCCGCGATAATATCCGCTACGGGCGACCGGAAGCCTCTGAGGCAGAGGTGGAAGCGGCAGCCAGGGCGGCGCAGGCGCATGACTTTATTCTCTCTCTGCCGGATGGCTACGACACGTTAGTCGGGCAGCGTGGGGTCAATCTTTCGGGCGGGCAGAAACAGCGCATCGCCATTGCACGGGCGCTGCTGGTTCGGCCATCCATTTTGATTTTGGATGACAGCACCAGCGCCGTGGATGTGGAGACAGAGATCAAAATTCAGGCGGCGCTGGAAGAGATCATGAACAACCGCACCAGCTTTGTGATTGCTCAACGCATCAGCACGGTGCTGAATGCCGACAAAATCCTGGTGTTGGATGATGGGCAAATTGCCGCACAGGGCACACACCGCGAGCTGATGAATTCCAGCCCAATTTACCGAGAAATTTACGATTCCCAATTGGGAACCGGAGGTTTGAGCAATGGCTGAGCAAAAACGTAGCACACAAGCCCCGCCTACGATCGGATTCCGTGGTGGGCCGGGAATGGGGTTTTTGCAAGACACCCCGAAATCGAAAGATGCCAAAGGCACTTTGCGGCGCCTGTGGACTTATCTGCAACGCCAGCGGTGGGTATTGATCGCCACGGTTGGCCTGGTTTTAGTCACTTCACTGGTCGATTTAGTTGGACCATACCTAATGGGGTTAGCCATTGACACGTATATCTCTAATTCGGACTTGCCTGGCCTGGCCCGCTTGCTGGGCTGGATGGGTCTGTCTTATGTGGTGGCAGCAGGCGGTACCTGGCTACAAACCTATCTCATGGTGGGGGTGGCGCAGCGGGCCGTGCGCGATATTCGTGCAGACCTTTTTGGAAAGTTACAGACTTTGCCGGTGCGCTATTTTGACCAGCATGCCCACGGCGATATCATGAGCCGCCTGACCAACGATGTAGAGAATATCAGTAATGTGATCGCCTCCAATGCCAGCATGTTGATTTCCAGCGTGGTTGGGTTGGTTGGGGTAATTATCGTGATGTTTGTGATGAATGTGCCCCTGGCAATTGTCAGCCTGGTGGTTATGCCGCTAACGTTCTTCCTGACGCGGGCCATTGCCAAGCGCACTCGCAAAGGTTTTCGTGAGACTCAGAAGACCCTGGGGGAACTGAATGGGATCATCGAAGAGACGGTCACGGCCGAGCGCGTGGTGCAAGCGTTTGTGCGCGAGGATGCGACGGTGGCACAATTCTCAACGGTGAACCGCCATTTGCAAAAAGTAGCCTTGAAAGCGCGGGTGTTCACCAGCTTCATGGGCCCAGTGATGAACATGGTCAACAACCTGGGGCTGGCGGTGGTGGCATGCGCGGGAGGCTGGCTGGCTGTGCAGGCGCTGGCGACGGTTGGCGAGATCGCCGCTTTCGTTAATTACGCCGGGCGGCTCGGACGGCCCTTGAATATGATTGCCCAGTTGTTCACCTCCATTCAATCGGCGCTGGCTGGAGCAGAACGAGTCTTTGACCTGATGGACTCCTTGCCGGAAAGCGACGCCCCCGACGCCGTGGCGCTGGAACGCATCCAGGGGCACGTCAGCCTGGAGAAAGTTTCTTTTGGCTATGAGCCGGGCGTGCCGGTGTTAAAGAACGTGAGCCTGGAGGCGGAGCCAGGGCAGTTGATTGCTCTGGTGGGCCCGACCGGGGCCGGCAAGACAACCATTGCCAACCTGCTGACTCGCTTCTATGATATCGACCAGGGTCAGATTCGCATTGATGGGCAGGACGTTTCTCAGGTGAAAAAGGACGATCTGCGGCGCAAGCTGGGACTGGTATTGCAGGATAACTTCTTGTTCGCCGACACAGTCATGGAGAACATTCGCTATGGGCGGTTGGAAGCCACGGATGAGGAAGTGAAGGCGGCAGCGGTGCTGGCCAACGCAGACGCATTCATCCACCGTTTGCCCCACGGCTATCAGACGGTGTTGAGCGAGCGCGGGAGTAACCTTTCGCAGGGTCAGCGCCAGTTGCTGGCTATTGCGCGCGCCATTCTGGCTGATCCTGATATCTTGATTTTAGACGAGGCCACCAGCAACGTGGACACACGCACCGAAAAGCACCTGCAAGAGGCGCTCATGCGGCTGATGGAGGGGCGCACTAGTTTTGTGATCGCGCATCGTTTGAGCACTATTCGCGACGCCGACCAGGTGCTGGTGATCAACAACGGTGAGATCATTGAACGCGGGAATCATGAAGCGCTGCTAAAGCAACAAGGCTTCTACCAGCACCTGTACGTCAGCCAATTTAAGGGGCAGGAGATATAAACTCGCCCGATAGGCGGTATGCTTTAACATCTTTGAGCACACCCGGACCGAGTTCCCGCTCCATGACGGCCATCTCTTCGCGGACGATCTCTTCGCCGACAATGTCGCTCACGAAACGCTCTGCCACCTCGAGCAGTAGATGAAGAATTTCGGCCAACTGGCGGTTATCCAAATCTTCTTGCACGGTCACCGACAGACCGTCAATTTGGACCGGCAGGTCATTTTCTTCGACCACCTCTCGCATGTCGTTAAATAGCGATTTTTGGAATGGCTCGCCGCCAAATTGGGTGATCAGGTTGGCAAGCACCTGAATGCCATTTACGAAGTAGGTGCGCATGGATTGGTTTTCGTCCTGCGCCAAAAGGCCGGCCTGAGTGAGTAAATGGCGCAGGTCGAATTGAAGTTCTTTCTGGCCGGGCAATCGTTGTTCTTCAGGCACAATGATATTAGCCCGTAAGGCGATGTTCGCCCCGTTGAATTGGTTGTGTAGGTCATAGGCGGCGACAGCTGTCAGCCAAACATCGCGGGGCTCATTCCACTGGGTGTATATGGTCAGAGGTTCATTTTTGAGCATGCTTTCTCGAGCCAGCCGGGCACAGAGGTCCTCGATCACTTCGGGTTTCAGGCGGAGCACCTGGCTGAGCGAGTGCCCAGTGATGCCATCCATGCCCTGAGCGTTGAGCAACACCGGCAGGTTGGTGCTGGCGGAGATGATTTGGTGGTTGCGGTTGGTAAAGAGCATGGCGTAATACCGTGAGACCGATTTAACCATCAAGTTGACCGAGGCTGTTTTTCGAGTGGTAGCTATGTCCTTGTAAATAAATGCGCCCAGTCCAGCAACCAGGTAAGCAGCGATGTAGGTTACATCGATAAAGGCGGAGATAAAATTTACCTGGCCCTCAGGAAAGTACAACTCATGCCAGGTGGCGTAGGAATAGATGAGGTCGCTGGCGGTCATGAGGAACATTCCGGCAAAGATCCAGCGCCAGCTCAGAGAGAAACGCCCCAGCCCGAGCAAGATTAACAGGACGGTACACATCACTGCAACGGCTGCATCGGCGACCGGGAAGAAGATGTTTAGGACGCCTTCCCAAAGACGTTGCGGGTCGAAGTCTGCTACGATGGGTTGGAGGACGAAGATGATGGTCATCATAACCCAGAAAACGCTCATGCCAACTATCACCAGAGTTTGCGTTTTGTTAGGCTTGACGGGGAGACTTTGTAGACGCGCAGCCAGGGCGATGAAGAAGAAGAAGTATCCGACCGCCCAGAATAGATCTGCCAGGGAAGGGTAGGGGATATCCTGGCGGAGGATCAAATCATAAACAGACCAGACGGTATCAGCCAGGGCCCAGGCCAAAAAGCCCAAACCCAATCCGGCCCACATGCCCTTGGAGACGGCGTCTTTCTCGATGCGCCAGACCAAAAACATGGCAAAGGCAGCAAAGAAAGCGATCAGTGGGGTCAACAGCCCGGTGATGAGGGCGTAGAGTTCATGTTCTTCTGCGAAGAGACCGATGCCGACGGTCAACAGGAGGAATACGAAAACGATAATGAGGGTCCAGAGAATCCAGGGGCGGGGTTTGTTCATGACGGTCTCCGAGGAGGGTGTACTGAGCCGATGGAGGCAAATGAATACAGACAGAATAATATGAATATTATATAGAATTACATCTGGTTTAGACCACTTGAAATAAAAAAGGACACGATTGTAAGGTCTAGACAAATCTAACCACTGATTCATTCCGTTTCCGCCAGTACCTGATAAAATTGCCAGAAGATTAATTGCCTTGCCCTTTGTCCATCTAACGTCTTGATGTGCCAATCTCATATATGACCAACTCTATTTACTTCGCTGATAATCTGGCCGTACTTCAATCGCTTCCATCCGAGAGTGTTGACCTGATCTATATTGACCCGCCGTTCAACACCGGCAAGGTGCAGGCTCGCAAGGAGATCAAAGCAAACCGCTCGGTCAACGGCGACCGCACCGGATTCGGGGGGCGTTCCTATGAGACGGTTGAGGTGGGCTCAAAGGAATACGGGGATACGTTTGAAGATTACGCGGGTTTTCTGCGCCCACGTCTGGACGAAGCTTACCGTGTGCTTGCGCCGCGCGGCAGCTTGTATTTTCATATTGATTACCGTGAAGTGCATTACTGCAAGATCTGGCTGGATGAAATCTTTGGGCGGGAAAGCTTCATCAATGAAATCATCTGGGCCTATGATTACGGCGGAAAACCGCGCTCGCGCTGGCCTGCCAAGCACGATAACATCCTTTTTTACGTCAAGGACCCCCAACACTACACCTTCAACGTTGACGAGATCGATCGGGAGCCTTATATGGCTCCCGGGTTGGTAGGCCCGGAAAAGGCTGCCCGCGGCAAGCTGCCCACGGATGTGTGGTGGCATACCATTGTGAGTACCAACGGCAGCGAGAAGACCGGCTACCCCAGTCAAAAACCGCTGGGCGTGATCAACCGCATTCTGCGGGCATCCTCCAACCCCGGTGACCTGGTGCTGGATTTCTTTGCCGGGAGCGGGACGGTGGGGGAGAGTTGCCTGAAATTGGGACGGCAATTTATTTTGGTAGACAACAACCCCGAGGCGCTGGCGGTCATGCGCAAGCGCTTTGCAGGGGTGGATGATCTTGAGTGGATTGGCTCAGGTGTCTAGCGTCTCGTTGTAGCGCAGCCTGATGAAAATCTTGACCAATCCAATCACGGCGCCGGCGGTCAAACCGGCTCCGGCAATGAACATCGGTATATAAGACCACAGCGCACCCGCATAAATGGTCAGCGAACTATATTGGTCGAGACCACGTTGGTAGGCCAGGAACGGGAGAATCATGGCATAGAAAGCGCGCGCAGCCAGGTATAAACCGCCCAACCCTGCGATCGCGCACAAGGCAATGAATGCAGGAGCCTGTCGCCAGCTGATTGCCCGACTGTGTTCTTCTGCCACGCTGTTAATCCAGGCTTCGGCATCGTCCCAGTCCAATCCTTTTTTGTGGCAAACTTCCATGATCAGGTCGTCGCGATTGGCGGTTCGGCCCAGGCGGGTGATCACATAGCGGGTGAACTCGTCTTTGGTGTCGAGCATCGCGCGTTCCGGTTACTCGTTGCCCATTCGCTCGCGTGCGCGTTGGATGAAGACCTCTTGCGCATTCACCAATGGATCGCCAGATTTGGCCTTGCGGTAGGTATAGGTTCCGTCCGCGTGCATCTGGCGGGCCTTCACGTTGTCAGATAAATAGGTGCACAAGATTTCATCGTGCAGATAGCGGATCATCTTCTCATCCTCGACCGGGAAGAGCACTTCGACGCGCTGGTTCAGGTTTCGGGGCATTAAGTCGGCGCTGCCCATGTAAATCTTTTCGTCCCCGGCGTTGTGGAAATAGTAGATGCGGCTGTGCTCGAGGAAGCGCCCGACAATGCTGGTGACGCGGATGTTGTCGCTGATGCCGGGCATGCCGGGGCGCAAGCAGCAGATGCCTCGCACAACCAGATCGATTTTCACACCTGCCTGAGAGGCCTCATATAACTGGCGAATCATGGGCGGATCGACCAGGGAGTTCATTTTGAAGATGATGTGCCCACCGCGTCCTTGCCGGGTATGTTCGATTTCCTGATTGATGAGTTCGACGAAGCGAGAGCGCAAGTTGACTGGGGCAACCAGCAGCTTTCGGTAGGTCTCTCGCGTCGAGTAGCCGGTCAGGTAGTTGAACAGGTCGGAGGCATCGGCGCCGATTTCCTCGTCGCAGGTGAACATGCCCAGGTCTTCATACAGATTGGCCGTGATGTGGTTATAGTTGCCCGTCCCCAGGTGAACATAGCGGTGGATGTGGTTGCCTTCTTTGCGCACCACCAGGGCTACCTTTGAGTGAGTCTTTAAGCCAAGCAGACCATAGGTGACGTGGACGCCTTCGGTTTCTAGCAGCTTGGCCCAAATGATGTTGCTTTCTTCGTCAAAGCGGGCTTTCAGTTCCACCAGCACGGCCACCTGTTTGCCATATTCACGGCTGGCCTCCAGCAAAGATTTGACCACGGGAGAGTTCTTACCCACCCGGTAAAGGGTTTGCTTCATGGCCAGCACATTGGGGTCGCGGGCAGCGCTGCGCAGGAATTCAACTACCGGGCCGAAGGAATCGTAAGGGTGGTGGAGCAGGATGTTCTTCTGGCGGAGGATGCCGAACAACTGCTCATCTTCCAGGTCGGCCAGATTTCTGAGCGGTTGGGGAATGGCGGGGAAGAAAGGCTTGTCCTTCAGGTCTGGGCGGTCGATGCGGGTCAGTTCCATTAAGCTGCTGGTGACCAGCGGAGGATGGAGCACATATACATCGTTTGGGTCGACCTTCAAGTTTTCGATGAGGAATTTTTTGATATCGGCGGGCATATCGGGTTGCACCAACATGCGCACCACCGCGCCGAAGCGACGTTTACGTACGCTTTCTTCGATGGTGTCGAGCAGGTCCAACGCTTCCAGTTCCTGAATTTCCATGTCGGAGTTGCGGGTGATATGGAAGGAGTGCGCATCGAGGATTTCCATCCCTGGGAACATGGCTGCCAGGTTGGCTTTAATGAGTTGGTCCAACGCAACGAAATAATGCCGCTTGGGGGCTGTGCCGTCGCTGCGCACCCCGCCGGACGAGCGCTTGATGGGGACCATTTGGGGGAGGGAGGGGGGCACCTTGATACGCGCAAAACGCTTTTGCCCGTCTTTTCCGCGAACGCGCACCGCCAAATTCAGACTCAAGTTGGAAATGTGAGGGAACGGGTGGCCCGGGTCTACGGCCAGGGGGGTGAGCACCGGGTAGATGACTTCGTGGAAGTAGTTATCGGCATTTTCGCGCTGCTTAGGGCTCAGCTCGTTGTAATTGAGCACAAAAATTCCATTGGAGCGCAGTTGCGGGATCAACGAGTTGAGCCAGCAAGCCCGGGCGGTCTCCATCAACTCTTGGGCTTTGGGGCGGATTTCGGCCAACTGCCGGGCAGGGGTCATGCCATCGGCGGTCAAACTGGTTACGCCTGTATCGCGCTGCATGCGCAGGCCGCCGACGCGCACCATGAAAAACTCTTCCAGGTTGGAGCCAACGATGGCCAAAAATTTCACCCGTTCTAGCAGGGGATTGTGTTCATCCAGGGCTTCTTCCAGCACGCGCCACTGGAATTGGAGCAGACCCAACTCGCGGTTGATGTATAGTTCGGGGGCATCCAGGTCAATATCAGGAATCTGCATGTCTTCAGTTGAGACAGGATTCTCGCTCATACCACCTCGTGGAAAAAACATTGAATCTTCGTCAAAAAGATCGTTGCAGGATGATTATACACGATCAGTTGTCCCAAGGAGCGCACGGGAGAGGGGGCTTAAGGAATTTGCGTGCGAAATGTCGCATTCATACCCTAAAATGCGGTTGTTACCACTACTTTCCAAAGACCCTGGAGAGGTAAAAAAAACAGGCGGACCCTGATTGGATCCGCCTGAAAGGGGTGAGTCTTGGACGCCAGTTATTGGGCGGTCCAGCGGCGGCCCAATCCGGTGAAGAGCAGGCCAAGGCCGAGGAAGAAGAGGCCCGAGTTGATGAGAATGTCTGTCAGCGCTCCAGCCATATTGCTGCCGGTGACCGGAATGAGGACCGGTGAGCCGGGCGTGCCTTGATTGGCGGGCGTGGCGGTGGGGTCATCTCCAGAGGGGGGCGGCGGCTGTGTGCCCGAGCGGGTGGGGGTAGCTGTCGGGTTGTTTCCGGGAGGCGTAGCTAGGGTGGCGGTTGCCGTGGGGGTGTTGGTAGGGTCCTGACCAGGAGGCGTGGGTACCGTGGGCGTATTCGTCGGCGTACTAGTCGGTGTGTTCGTTGGAGTATTCGTCGGTGTGCTGGTCGGTGTATTTGTCGGCGTGTTGGTAACGGTGCTGGTCGGTGTATTCGTCGGCGTGTTGGTAACGGTGCTGGTAGGCGTGTTCGTCAACGTCGGCCCGCCCGGGGTAATGGTTGGTGTGTGAGTAGGGGTGATGGTTGGGGTATTGGTCACCGTGCTGGTGGGGGTGTTGGTGGGGGTATTGGTCGGTGTGTTGGTAGGGGTGTTCGTTGGCGTGTTGGTAGGCGTATTTGTTGGGGTGTTCGTGGGTGTGTTGGTAGGAGTATTGGTCACCGTGCTGGTGGGGGTGTTGGTTGGCGTATTGGTCGGTGTGACTGGCGTGGGTGTGTTGGTCGGCGGCACAGGAGTGAAGGTGGGCGTTGGGGGGACCTCGCAGGTGAATTCTTCGCGGAGCAGCGAATCGCCAGGGTAATCACCGGGTTGTTCGACCTCGAACTGGATTAACTGGTTAGGGAATGGACCGAAGGTCAGAACTTCGGACTCGCCTGGGCCTAATTGGACTGTTCCAGAATCTACCTGGACGCCGTTTACCTCTAAGCGCCACTCCGACGGCTCGGTCATCCCAACTTCGGTGTTCTCATTGGTGATGGTTACACGGAATTCACCGGATTCTAGACAGACGATGCTCATGCGCAGGCTGGTACCATCCCACACGCCGGCAAGTACCGGCTGGTATTGCGCGGACAACAATAGCCCGAGGATGAGTAGTAAGACTCCGCCAGTATAGAAGAACCGGCTTAGAGAACGAAAGAGCGGCGACAAAGAGCTAAACATATGAGCCTCCCAACCAACAATCAACGGATTACGGGACGAACTGCCTTAAACAAGAAACCGGCCTGCTATGAATAGTGGCCGGTTTCGCTACTGGCTCCCCGCAGACTGACTCCCCGTTTGAGAAGCAAGCGACCAATTTTTGGTCTGCAGATCATTGCCGCCTGTTAGAATATGGCGAGTTCATTGTTTTAAGGTTAATAATACCTGTATGGTGATTATCATAGCATAAATATAAGGTTTGTCAAATGTTTGGAGGGAAAATCACTCGAAAGGGTGATAGAGGAATTCGTTACTGCTCAGAGGGCACTTACTTCGCCCACTGGTTGAGCAGCTGCAGGAATTATTGCTCTTTGTCGGTCGGGGGTGCTACTGGACGAGCAACGACGATTAAGCGATGAGTGTCCTTATAGGGCGGCCAACAGGTGACCAGGGTCAGCCGCTCATCAGGGAACGAGCCGATCCAGGTGGCGTTTTCTACCATCTGTGCAAAAGAAACATCCTTCTCTTGAAGTTTCATGACGTCTGTCACCCGGTAAGTGAAGGTCTCGGAACCAGCATAAAGGATGATCTCGTCGCCAACTTCCAAGCGGTAAAGATTGGCAAACACTTTACCGCGGGCGTTGTTATGCCCAAAGAGGACCGTGTTGCCGATGACCCCTGGGTAAGCGGAGTTGGGATTCCACCCGGCGGCGAATTTATCTGGCACCAGCCACTGCTCGTAGGTCGTGTCGCGAATCGTAATCAGCCGGGAGCCTGTCTCTTCGACCGGAGCGTCCAACTCGATCTGCGGAATGACCAGCCGGGTAGGTAAATGGCGCGGTTCAGGGGTGACTTTTACCACAGTCTCTGTGGGGGTTTCGTCGGTTGGAGCGGGCGTGTCGAGGGGGTTCGAAGAGATAGTCGCGGTTGGGGCCGGTGTGACAGTTTCAGCCACGGGAATGATATAGGCGGCCTGATAATCGTCGCCGAGTAGTTCGATTAATTCCGCATCGTCTGGTGGAGGGTCGAGCAGAGGCGGGAGCATCCGGTAGAGGGCCAATCCCATCATTGCTACGCCCACCAAGACCATTACCACGCGTAATGCCGAGGAATCTGCAATTGAATTCACACGATTACCCATAAAAAGATCTCCAGAGATGTGTTGAAGTTGGTTTCAATAGGGTGTGTGCAAAATGCACACACCCTATAACGACCGATCTTCTTAACAGCTTGTGGAGATATTTATACCATATCTCAGGTTAGTTTGTCTCCCAACGCCGGCTGAGAGCTGTGCAAGCCAGGCCAAAGCCCATCAACAAGAGGCCGGTGTTGAGTAACAAATTGGTCATCGAGCCGGCGTCGCTGCCACCGGTGACGGGGATGAGCAAGGCGGTGTTGCCACCGGAGGGGCTGGCTAGGGTTGCGGTCGGATCCCCACCGGAGGTGGTAGGACTGCCAGGGGTGGCCGTCGGGTTCTGACCGCTGGTCGTAGGCGGTGTGCTGGTGGGGCTGCTGGGGGTAGCGGTGGGACCCTGTCCAGGAGGCGTGGTGGGAACCGGGGTCTCGCCGTCCGGCACCGAGCAGGTCAGGTCGGCCTGGGGCTGGCTGGAGCCAGGATGCCCAGGGCGCTGATCTACAAAAAGGGTGACTTTCAGGGCGTTGTAGGGTCCAAAGGTCAAGGTGATGGACTCGCCGCCTTTGAGTTGCAGCGTACCGCTTTCAACGATGTTCCCGTTTACCATCAGTCGCCAGTTGGTAGGGCCGTCCATGTCGCCTTCGCCCGGGTCGCCGGTGTTGGTTACGGTGAACTGAGCCTGCCCGGTGACCAGGCACTGCCCTGTGACGAGTACGCTAGACTTGTCCCAGCCAGACGGAGTAGGGGTGTTGGTCGGAGTATTCGTCGGCGTGTTGGTAGGCGTATTCGTCGGTGTACTGGTGGGAGTGTTGGTTGGTGTATTAGTAGGCGTCGCGGTAGGATCGTCGCCAGGAGGCGGGGTGGGAACCGGGGTTTCGCCATCCGGCACAGAGCAGATCAGGTCGGCCTGAGGCTGGCTGTTGCCAGGGTGACCGGGGCGTTGATCGACGTAGAGAGTGACTTTCAGGCCGTCATAGGGGCCAAAGGTCATGGTAATGGACTCGCCGCCCTTGAGTTGCAGCGTGCCGCTGTCAACGAGGTTGCCATCCACGACCAGGCGCCAATCAGTGGGGCCGTCCATGTCGCCTTCGCCAAACTCACCGGTATTAGCGACAGTGAACTGGGCCTGTCCGGTGACCAGGCACTGACCGGTAATGCGCACGCTCGACTTGTCCCAGGTGGTCGTCGGGGTGGGGGTGTTGGTCGGTGTGTTAGTGGGTGTGTTAGTAGGCGTGTTCGTTGGCGTATTGGTAGGAGTTTTAGTGGGGGTGGCGGTCGGTGTTTGGGTGACCGGCGCCCAGCAGATCAGGTCGGCCTGGGGCTGGCTGTTGCCGGGGTGCCCGGGGCGCTGATCGACATAGAGGATCACTTTCAGGCCGTTGTAGGGGCCAAAAGTCATGGTAATGGATTCCCCGCCTTTGATCTGCAGCGTGCCGCTATCAACGAGGTTGCCATCCACGACCAGGCGCCAGTTGGTAGGGCCGTCCATATCACCTTCGCCAAACTTGCCGGTATTGGTGACGGTGAACTGGGCTTGCCCGGTAACCAGGCACTGCCCAGTGACGCGCACGCTGGACTTATCCCAGGTGTCAGAAGGCGTGGAGGTGTTGGTTGGAAGGTTAGTGGGTGTGTTGGTCGGGGTATTAGTTGCAGTATTGACAGGCGTGTTGGTTGGTGTGTATGTGGGCGTATTGGCGGGTTTTTCGGTAGGCGTGTTGGTCGGTGTCTTGGTCGGTTTGTCGGTGGGTTCCTTTGTGGGGTCTTTTGTGACTTTACCCACAGGGGTATTGGTCGGATAGTTTTCAGGTCCACAAGTGATGATTTCGCGAAGCAGGGAATCCCCTGTGATCCCGTCAGGCTGTTCGACGTCAAATTGCATCTCGTCGCCGGGATAGGGGCCAAAGACAAAGGTCTGTGACTCGTTCGAGCCAAGTTGTACAGTGCCGGCGTAGATCTGGACGCCGTTGACTTTGAAGCGCCATGCCGAAGGCGCGGACATATTGACGCTACTGGTATTGGTCACGGTAAAGGAGCCTTCACCAGAATCCAGACAGGCAGCGCTGAGACTCAGGCTGGATCCGTCCCATTCTTTCATGATCAATGCAGCCGCAGCCGGCCGTGCGTTCATCGATAACATCAGGCTTAGAACTAACAACATCACGCCGCTTGAGTAAAAGAAACGGCTGAGTGAGCGGAAGAAAGACGAAGTTTTACGTGACATACCTACCTCCATAAAAACGATACCCTGAGTGCCATCCCCTGCAAACAAAAAACCGGCCATGCAAGCTGGCCGGTTTCGCTATTGGCTCCCTGTACACCCGCTCCCCTATTCGCTGAGCAAGCGACCAATTAAGGTGTACAGATCAATGCCGCCGAAAAGATGGGCTAAATTTTGTTTGAAGGCACAGAAGAGTAAGCTCTTCTTGCCTTAATCATAACAAACCAGGAATGAATGTCAATGAAGGGCGGTTACGGTTGCGTTGCAACCCGGTTTGAATACGCTTAAGGTGGCGTAATAAAAAACTAACCAAGGAGAGCCTGTAATCTTATGTCTCTCTGGAATTTGCCGTAGCAGGTCCTGCATTTTGGGGATGTGGGCAGCTTCACCGCCCACATCCCCAAAATGCGGATATCCCATGCCAATTCCCAAAGAACCCAGTGTATCAGGGAACCGATGGTTGTTAATCGGTCACGTGCAATTTATAGCCCAGGCGGTCTATGTTCTCAATTAAGTCTGGGATGCCTGCCGACTGTTCAATTTTCTGACGGAGTAGATACACCAGGTATTTGATCCGGTTGCGTACTTGGGGGGTGTCCTTTCCCCAAACAGTCTCGGCGATGACTCGATAGTGAACAACATCGGGGGCGTTTTTGGCCAGAGTTGAAAGGATGGCAAACTCTTTCCCCGTAAGTTGGATGCGCTGGTCCTTGATGATAACTTCCTGGGAGGAAAAATCAACAATCAAGCCCGAGCGGGGGAACACCAGGCGCTCGGTGTTCTTTTGCGGCTGTGCGCGGCGCAAAACAGCCTGAACGCGGGCGATGACCTCTGCATTGACAAAGGGTTTGGTCAGGTAGTCGTCGACACCTTGACGCAGGGCGCGCACAACATCATCCTTGTTATGAATTGCCGAAACGATAATTACCGGGACGTCGGTGGTCTGACGTAAGAATTGGTAGGTTTGCCACCCGTCCATTTCCGGCATCATTAAATCTAGCAGGATGAGATCGGGGCGGTTTTCATTGCACTTTTGGACAGCCTCATACCCGTTGTAGGCCCCCAGGACATTGTAACCAGCCATGCGCAGGATCTGTTTGAGTAAGAAAACCGTATCCGGTTCATCTTCTACGACCAAAATGGTTTGGCGCGAAGCCGTGTTGATTTCATCTAAATCGATTCCGGGAACCTGGTTCTCGTTGGAAGGGATGGGATCTTGAGTAGTCATTGAGGTGCTCCTGTGGAGTGGATACAAAAAACCGGCCTGGGATGATGGCCGGTTTCGCTATTAGCTCCCTGCGAGCCCTCTCGTAGTAACGAGAAAGCGACCAAATGAAAACTCGCAGATCATTGCCGCCTGTTCAAAAAGATAAGCTGTTAAGTTTTCTTAATTGCGGTAATAGAAGATTATTACTACTAATTCGGTAAAAGTACTTATTCTAAAATCACATCAATATTATATTTATCTTACCAGAAACAAGTGAATTGTCAATGAATAAAGGCTCACTGTGAGTTCCCGCGGTAGGGCGATTGCACTAAAGTGAGAGAACCTTTAAGAAGTAGTTTTCATCCCAGCCACATTGCAAACGTTTGGCCTGAATGCCTCCCTTAGCTGTTTTCTCCTTTCGCAACAGATTGAGGGCAATCCGTCGCATCACAGCTAGATTTTCTGGAGCATGATCTTTACGGACCCGGCTCTGATCTTCACGAAAAGCCACACCCAGGATCCAATGGACAGAGTTTTCAATGCCCCAGTGACTACGAATGGCTTGTAGTAGATCATTGGCATTGGGTGGGCGACTGGCAATATAGTAGCGCATTTCGACCTGTGTTTTTTGGGGCAAGCGTCGTTCCCGTCGAATACAGATCAGACTGGTCAGCTGCTCCCATTGACCGGCGTTACGAATGGGGGTGTACGAACTATCAGCCGCTAGCGTCCAGCACTCGCGGATCTCAAGCCTGCCATGATCCTTATCAACCGTCTTTGCATACCCATCCAGGTACTGCAGCGGGTTCAGATCCTGAAATGCCATTCCAAATGCCCGCTCAATGTCCTCATAGAGATATCCTTGGTTCTCTTTCACCGCCAGGATGTAATCCGCTTTGCGCTCGATGATCTTCCTCGCGATGGCTGTCTGACAGCCCATAGCATCGATGGTGACGATGCAGCCAGCCAGCTCCAGTGCATCCAACAACTCTGGAATAGCCGTGATCTCGTTGGTCTTGCTGTCTACTTTCCGTTGTGCCAGGATCAGGCGGTTGTCATTGGCCCAGGCGCTTACCAAATGGATGGCTTTTTGTCCCAGAACCGTACCATATGAATGGCGCAGTTCCTTGCCATCGATCGCGATTACCTGTCCGCTCGTTATCTGATTCACCGCTTGCACCCAGTCAAAAAAGCATGCCTCAAAAGCGTTCGCGTTCAATAGGCTGAATACCCGCCCAAAGGTGTCGTGTGAGGGGATCCCATTGGGTAGTTCCAGAAGCTTCTTGAACCATTTCTTTCGCGCGTTGCCAAAGTTCGCTATTTCTACCCAGTTTTCTGCTCCACAGATCACTGCGCAGATGGCGATGACAATGATATCCATCAGTTGGTGTAGCTTTTGTCGATCCAGTCGT
>JAFGLU010000002.1 GCA_016927865.1 Anaerolineaceae bacterium | reverse complement strand
CATCCACCAAACCCGGCACCCCCACGCCAATGCCCAGCGGGCGCAGCCCAAGCTTCTTGCCCGCTTCCAAGGCCCCGGCAATCACTTGTTCTACTTGTTCCAGCTTGGCGATTTGATGTTGGTCCTCTGGCGTCGGCTGAGTTTGGCGCCAAAGAATTTCGCCCACGAAATTGGTCACGATGGCTGCCAAAAAGTCTACACCGATCTCCAATCCAACGGCAAAACCGGCGTTCGGATTCACCTCCAAGAGGGTGCCCGGGCGGCCAATCTTCGAGTCTTGGCGGTCGATTTCACGCACAAAGCTGTGTCCAATCAACTCGTCCACAATCAACGAAATAGTACTGCGCATCAACCCCGTCCGGGCAGCCAGGTCGGCGCGCGACAGGGGCGCATATAAGCGGATGCTGTCCATGACAATGGACGCATTCATCTCGCGCACAAGCGTTTGATTGGCTGTCTTTGGTTGGGCCATAAAATCCTGGGGGGAAATTTGTTTGTTCGACGAACAAACTTAAGAATCATTGTATACTTTTTTAGTCGAAAGTCAAGTACAAAATCTTTGGATGAGGGTTAAATTTCGTTTTATCCGGAATTGGCGTGGTAGGTTCCTGTCAGCCTACATTCTTTCTCTTGCGCAAGCCTTGTATGCTACAATGTTTGGTAACTACTCAGCCAGGGATTTTGTCCACCCGCTGATCAGTTACAATATTTGTAACTACTCGGCTTCAGTTACTTACCAGAGCAATGTCAACTCAACCGGTCGATATACACAATCTTACCGAGACCCCCGCCATGCGCCGCAGCGGCTTGATTGCCACCGCGGTGGTTATGCTGGCGGCCTATGTGACCGTTTTCCTATCCCCCGACTTTGTATTTGAGACCAACACGGTCTTGCTCCTGCTGGGATTAGGATTCATATACACATTAAATATGACCGCTGGCGAAAGCTGGTTGCTGCGGCACCCTCGCCCCATCAACAAGGCTCTCTATTTCATCATCCAGATCTTGTTGGGCGCCTACATGGTCTATCGCGGCGGCAGCGGAATGTGGCTGGTGCTGCTTCCGTTGGTCAGCACCGCCGTCCAACACCTGCCCCGCTTTTGGTCAGTGCTGGCAATCCTTGGTATCTGGGCCGGGCAGGTCTTACCCTTTCTCTATATCTATGGCGTAGAGGTCAGCGCCGGCTGGGCCATGCCCTTCCTGGCTGCCATCATTTTTGTGGCTGTCTTTACCCAACTGATGGTCAACGAGCAGCACGCCCGCCTGGAGCTGGCTGCCGCCCACCAAAAGCTGCGCGAATACGCCGCCCAGGTCGAAGAACTGGCTGTAGTCCAGGAGCGCAACCGCCTGGCCCGCGAAATCCATGACGGCCTCGGCCACTACCTGACCGCCATCAACATCCAAATCAAAGCTGCCCAGGCCCTGGTCGAACAGGACCCCCAAAACATGAAAACCGCCCTGGCAGATGCTCAAACCCTCACCCAGGAAGCCCTGGCGGATGTGCGCCGCTCCATCACCTCGCTGCGCGCCGACCCCACCACCAGCCGCCCGCTGACCGAAACGCTGGACAGCCTGCTCAAAGAGGCAGGCACGACCGGCTTAGAGGTCGATTTTCAGGTGCGTGGCGTGGCCAGCCGCCTGGCACCCCAAATCGAATTCACCCTCTACCGGCTGGCTCAAGAGGGCCTCACCAACATCCGCAAGCACGCCCAGGCCACGCGGGCCAGCCTGCAACTTGATTATTTACCCAATGGGGTTCGCTTGACCCTTGAAGATAACGGCCAGGGCGCCGGGCAAACCGAAGGCGGCTTTGGCTTGATGGGTGTGCGCGAGCGGGTCGAATTGATGCACGGCACGCTCAATGTGCAAACTTCCCCCGGAAAGGGTTTCCGCCTGGAAGCCAACCTACCCAACACGCCTCCGGAGGCTTGAACATGCCCGCCCAAGAAAAGATCCGCATTCTGCTGGTTGACGACCAGAACATGTTCCGCGCCGGGATGCGCCTGCTGCTCTCTTCCCAAACCGATTTTGAGATCGTCGGCGAGGCCGTGGACGGGGAAGACGCCATTGCCAAGGTGAACGCACTCAAGCCGCAGGTAGTGCTCATGGATTTGCGCATGCCCGTGCTGGATGGCGCCGCCGCCACCCGCCGCCTCAAAGCTACTCATCCCGAAGTGCGGGTGCTGGTATTGACCACCTTCGACGAGGATGCCGCCATATTTGACGGGCTGCGTGCCGGGGCCATCGGATACCTGCTCAAAGACGCGCCCACCGATAAGCTCTATGAAGCCATTCGTGCCGCCGCGCGCGGGGAATCCTTCCTGCAGCCCTCCGTGGCCGCGCGGGTGGTGGCCGAGTTCGCCCGTCTGTCCGAGCAGTCGCCCGCTGCCGCCGGTCTGGCCGAGCCGCTATCTCCGCGCGAGGTTGAGATTCTGCGCTTGTTGGCCAACGGCGCCACCAACCGCGAGATCGCCAATCAGCTCATCCTGGCGGAAGGCACGGTCAAGAACCACGTCACCAACATTCTCACCAAGCTGGATGTCTCGGACCGCACCCGCGCAGCGATTAAGGCCAGGGAGTTGGGACTGTTGTAATTTTTTAACCTATTTCCTTTTTCTTTCTCGGCAGACCCACCAGCAGCGCCAGCGGGCCCAGCAGCAACAGCCACATAGCCGCCCCCAGGCCAAAGCGCTGTGCCACCACGCCCAAACCCAAGGGGATGAATCTGGCTACCAGCGCCGCGGCATTATCCAGCACCAGCATCGCCGCGCTTTGCTTTCCCAACTCACTGTACAGGTTACCCTTGAGGATAGAATACCAGCCCGAGTTGAAGAACCCCAACACCCCCAGCAGCACCAGCTTCAACCACAGCGGCTCGACCAGCAGGAAAGCCGGGTAAAGAATCAACTCTAGCACCACGCTCACCCGCAGGTAGTCCAGCCCCTTCACCCGCTCCAGCAGTGGGATGAGCAGAAAATCGCCCGCCAGCCCCACCACCGTCCACACGCTGACGGCCAGTGCCGCCGATCCTGGATCTATCTTGACCACATCCACAAAATACAGTGCCAGGAAACTGTAGAGCACATCCATCATCAGGTCGGAGAACTCTAACAGCACCACCCAACGCAGCACCTCGCCGCGCTTGAGCAGCAGCAGCGCACGGCGCAGCGACTCGAGCAACGGCAGGGTCGGCTCGTCCTCATCGTCAGATTGCAAGGGCTTCAATGGAAAGCCGCGCCAGGCCAGCAGCAGCACCGCCAACGCCACAAAGGCCAGCCCGCCCATCGCCCCGCGCCAGCCTAGGCCCAACAGGATGAACAGGCTGAGCAGCAGCGGCCCCGCCACCACTCCCGCCGACCCGGCAAAGGTCCAGCGGGCCATATTTTGCTCATGCCGCTGCGGCTCCAGGTCCATCAGCGTGGTCTGAGTCAGACTCACAAAGGCTCCTGAAGCCGGGTAAAACAACATCGCGGCCAGCAGGAGCATCTCAAAGGACGGGGCCGCTGCGTAAAGAGCCAGCGCTGCGCAAAACACCACGCCCCCACCTAACACCAGGGTTCGCCGCCGGCTGCCGTCGCCCAATACGCCCAGCAACGGCTCAATGAAGATGCTCACCAGTCCCGGCAGAGCCAGCGCCAGGCCAATCTGGGTATAACTCAACCCCAGATCGTCACGAATCAACGGCCAGGCCGCCTCCGTCGCCCCGTAAACCAACTCGTCGAGAAACTCGATGAGCAGTAACAGCAAGACCATTCGGGGTAAACGTTGCGTAAAGCGGCGCATGAAAGAAAACCTGTTAGCCTCGATTTTACGTAACTACTCAGCCAGAGGTGGAAGAGGCCCAAATTTGAGGTGTGTGTGGGGTGCTTCGCACCCCACACACACCTCAAATTTGGGAACTTTCCTCACCCTCTGAGGAGTTACGATTTTACTATGACTGGCGCCTTTACTGCCCGGTAACCCACCGTGACGGTCATTACGAAAACCCATGACCGTCATTTTCATCGCATGACCCAAGCTCGTGACGACCGGCACATGCGGCCTTTTCGCGACCGGCGTATCATAAGCCCGTAAACACAAACTGAATTCTTTCGAGGAGAAAAAATCATGACTACCGAAACCAACCTTCAAAACAAAGAAACAAACCGCGCCGGGCGCGGCTGGGTCGGGGGCCTTATCCTGATCCTGATCGGCGGGCTGGCCCTGCTGGCTCAATTTGTAGACATCAGCTGGCTGTACATTCTACCCGTGCTGTCGGCCTGCTTCCTGGTGTGGGGCATCCTGTCTCGCCAGACCGGCCTGATCATCCCCGGCGGCATTCTGGGCGGCATCGGGCTGGGCGCTTTCCTGGTCGAAGGTCCCTTCGCCAATCTCGGCGACCCGGCTACGGGCGGCGTGTTCATGCTGTCCTTCGCCTGGGGCTGGGCTCTCATCACCCTGGTGTCCTTTTACACCAATCGCAACGGTCGCCCCAGCCTTTGGCCCCTCATCCCCGGCGGAATCATGGCTGCCATCGGCGCCATCCTGCTGGCGGGCGGCAAAGCCCTCACCATGCTCAATTGGCTGAACTTCGGTTGGCCGGTGGTTCTGATCGCTGTGGGTTTGTACATCATCTTCCGCCGCAAAGAGCTGATCGACTAACAAGCACACGCCTTCATTAAGAAAACTCTAAGGGTCTTGGAGACCCTTAGAGTTTTTCGTTTCTACGCTGAAATCGAAGAAAGTTCGAGGTATTAGCCGCTGTGCCCCTGCAGCTTATCAACGCCGGGCAGTTTGCCCACCAAAGCCTGCGGGTCATGAATCAACACCGGCAAATGCTGCGAACAAATGTGATACGTTTGCCCTTGATACGTTAATGCAACCAGCGGCACGGTGTCCGCATCCACCTGGCAATAAACACATGCGGGGTTGTTTTCAGACATCATTCTCTCCTAATCCAACAAAAGTTGTTACTCCTCAGCCCATGGGGGAAAGAGGCCGAATTTATGGTGTTTGACGGGGCTTCGCCCCGTCAAACACCATAAATTCGGGGCTTTTCTACCAGGGCCTGGATAGTAACCAAAAGTTGCCTTATTATACCGAATTTCAATGTTCCATCTTTGCGTTACATCAATCTGGTTCGTCCAGCACGAATCTCTACTTTCAGCCAGGTTACCGCGGGAGCTAAGTCCGCTACACTTTAACTACAAAAAGTTACGTACCTTTACATATTCTTGATGCCACCCCCCTTGACTCAGAGGCGAGAGTTGCATACAATTCAATCAATGATACAATGATACACTTAGAAGGGAGCCGAGTGAGTGAATGAGTTGAAATTCGAACTAGACTTCCGTACCGGCGCGCCGATTTATGAGCAAATCGTAGAACAGGTGCGCAACCGGATCGACTCGGGAGCCCTTCGTCCCGGCGACCAACTCCCCACCGTGCGGCAACTGGCATTAGAACTGCGCGTCAATTTCAACACCATCGCGCGCGCTTACCGCATCCTGGACGAAGCGGGCCTGATCTCTACCCAACAAGGGCGAGGCACCTACATCCTCGAGCCCGACACACCCGAAGCTCAATCCCGGCTGAGGCGGGCCAGATTGGATGATTTAATTAGCAGCCTTCTCTCTGACGCGTCGCGTCATGGCTATACCCTGGAAGAGATTTCCGAAGAAGTCCATGCGCAGTTGCAGATAAGAAGAGAACACGATACAGAGATACAGGAGTAATAAAATGGCAAAAACAACCCCTTCTCAGCAAGAGAACCGCGCCGGTGGCTTGATTTCTGCGCTTAACAAGTCCAGCAGCTACGACCCGCACATTCCCCCATTGGCCATCGCCCTGTTCAGCGTCATTCTCACCGCCGGGATTATCGCGGCGGTGATATTAGAAAACACGACCGAGTTGAGCGAAGACATGATCGGGCTCATCGTAATGGGTTTCATCTTGATCGGCACGATCTTCCTTTTTGCCATCAAAGTAGCTCGGCAGTGGGAAAAAGCCATCGTACTTCGCCTGGGCAGGTTTCACGGGCTGCGTGGACCGGGCATGTTCTGGGTCATTCCCATCCTGGACTCGGTTTCCTCCTGGATCGACCAGCGCGTGCTGGTGACCCCCTTCAGCGCCGAAAAGACCCTCACCCGCGACACCGTGCCCGTAAACGTGGACGCAGTCCTCTTCTGGGTGGTGTGGGATGCTGAAAAAGCCGCCCTTGAAGTGGAAGACTACCGCAGCGCCATTGGCTGGGCCGCCCAAACCGCGCTGCGCGAGGTGATCGGGCAGATGCCATTGGCAGACATCCTCATCGGCCGCGCCAAAATGGACGCCGATCTACAGAAGATCATTGACGAGCGCACCACACCCTGGGGAATCACCGTACAGTCGGTCGAAATCCGCGACGTGATCATCCCGCAGGGGCTGGAAGAGGCCATGAGCCGCCAGGCGCAGGCCGAGCGCGAGCGCCAGGCCCGCGTCATTCTGGGCGAGTCGGAAAAGCAGATTGCCGCCAGCTTCGCCGACGCTTCGCAGGCCTACCTGAACAACCCCACCGCCCTGCACCTGCGCGCCATGAACATGCTCTTTGAAGGGCTCAAGGAAAAGGGAGCCCTGGTCATCGTGCCCAGCAGCGCCGTAGACACCATGAACCTCGGCGGCGTGAGCGGTATGGTCTCGCTGGCACAGCAGAATTTGCCGAAAGAGTAACCACCTTATTCGTAAACCCTAAGGGTCTAAGAAGACCCTTAGGGTTTGAAAGAAGTACGCTTATGTCTCGCAAAACGACCTTCTTTATCATCCTCGGCTTCACTGCCCTGGCCCTGCTCCTCAGCGCACTGGCCTACCCCCATCTGCCCGAGTCCGTTCCTTCACACTGGAACGAAAAGGGCGAAGTAGACGGATATTCCTCGCGCACCTTCGGGGCTTTCTTCCTGCCGTTATTAACCCTTGGGTTTGGCCTGATGCTGCTTTTCATTCCCAACCTGGACCCACTCAGAGCGAATGTAGATAAATTTCGCTCGTCCTATCATTGGATCATTGTGGGTTTCTGCGTCTATTTCACTTATTTGCACGGAGTGACCCTGGCTGCCGGACTGGGATGGAAATTTGACATGAATACCATGATTATGCCCGCCTTTGGCCTGTTGTTCATCGGTCTGGGCTTCATGATCGAACGCTCCAAGCAAAACTGGTTCATTGGCATCCGCACCCCCTGGACGCTGAGCAGTACAAGCGTTTGGGATAAGACTCACCGCACCGGCGGGCTGTTGTTCAAGGTTGCGGGCGCAATGGCTCTTCTGGGACTGATCTTCCCCAAGATCGGCTTCTGGTTGATGTTCATTCCCATCATCGTTGTCAGCTTGGGCACCGTGATCTTGTCCTATATTTACTATGTACAGGAAAAGAAAGCTTGATGTTTCACGTGAAACAATGATTGGGTTAGCTATTCTCACTGTTCTCACGTTTCACGTGAAACAACAGGATCGAATCACACATGGGAAATAACACGATGGAATACGCAGTCAAAGTCCAAAACCTCACTCACACCTTCGGCACGCTCAAAGCCGTGGATGACATGACCTTCAACATCCGCCGCGGAGAGGTGTTTGGGCTGCTCGGGCCAAACGGCGCGGGTAAAACCACCACCGTCCGACTGCTCAACGGCTTGTACGCGCCAGCTCAGGGCAGCATTGAGGTGCTTGGGATGAACCCTCAAAGCGAGGGCAACACTGTCCGCCGCCGCACCGGCATCCTCACCGAGACGCCCGCCAACTACGATCGCCTCACCGCCCGCCAGAACCTGGAGTTCTTTGGAACGCTGGCTGGGATGGACAAGACCGACCTCAACCGTCGCATCGAGGAATTGCTGACCTTCTTCGGGCTGGAGAAGCGCGCCGATGACCTGGTGGGCAAGTACAGCAAAGGCATGAAACAGCGTCTGGCCCTGGCCCGCGCTTTCCTGCACCGCCCGGAGTTGATTTATCTCGATGAGCCCACCTCGGGCCTGGATCCCGAATCGGCCCAGCAGGTGCGCGAGTTGATCGAGTCGCTGCGCGTGCAAAACGGGCACACCGTTTTCCTGTGCACCCACCACCTGGATGAGGCCCAGCGGCTGTGTGATCGCGTCGCCATCCTCAACCGCGGGCGAGTGTTGGCTCAAGGCACCCTGGAAGAATTGGGGCGGCGCTTCTTGCCGGGCCTGTGGATCGAAATCGGGCTGTGGATGCCCCTCCCCACCGGCGAAGAGATCATCAGCCGACAGCCGGGGGTCTTACAGGTCAACGTGGATGGGCGTGCCCTCAAGGTGCAGGTAAACAGCGAGTCACAGGTTCCCGCCATCGTTCGCGGGTTGGTCGAAGCCGGGGCGCAAATTGTCAGCGTCCAGCCGGTCAAGACCTCTTTGGAAGATGTCTATTTCAAATTACAGGCGCAGGAGCGAGGTGAAGCATGAACTGGAAGAATATTCTTACCATTGCGAAGAAGGATTGGATCGAGGTCCGTCGGAATAAAATGGTCGTGAGCGTCATGTTCATCGTGCCCCTCATCTTCATTATTTTGATCCCTCTGATGATTATCTTGATTCCCGCCAGTTCGCCCGAAGCCGCCCAACAGATGTTCCAGGACCCCGACCTGGCCGGATTCATGTCCGGCCTGCCCGATTTCATCAGCGAGATCATCGAAGGCATGGACGTGACTCAGGCCGGGATTGTGCTCTTCCTGGGCTACATGTTCGCGCCATTCTTCTTGATCATGCCGCTCATGTTTGCCAGTGTCATTGCCGCCGAGGCCTTTGCCGGGGAGCGCGAGCGCAAGACCATCGAGCCTCTCCTGTACACCTCCGCCACCGACACCGAGCTGTTCCTGGGCAAGGTGCTGGCGGCCTTCGTACCGGCTTTTCTGATCACCTTGCTGGCCTTTGTCGTCTACATTCTGGTGGTCAACGGCGCCAGCTACTCTGTGATGGGCCGCATCTGGTTCCCGCTGCCCTCCTGGTACCCGCTCATCTTCTGGGTTTCTCCGGCCATTTCCGTGTTGGCCATCGCCATCACTGTGATGATTTCGGCCCGTGTGCAGACCTTTATGGAAGCCTACCAGTCCAGCGCGGCGCTGGTCGTCTTGGTGCTGGGACTGCTGGTCGGGCAGATGGCCGGGGTGGTTTATCTGAGCGTGGGGGTGGGGATGGCCCTCGGGGCGGTGTTGTGGGTCATCGATGCCGTTCTCATTCGCATCATTGTGCGCACCTTCACCCGCCCCAGGCTGCTCTCCTGGGCAGACTAACAGATTCTCCGCGAATGACGCGAATTTTCGCGAATGAAGAGAAGAGTTTTTATCCACGAACGACACAAATTCACATGAATTAGAAGAAAAAGAAAGTTTTCGGAATTAAAAACATAAAAACAGGCAAGATACTACGAATTTACCGTAGCATTTTGCCTGTTTTGTTATTCGCGATCATTCGCGCCATTCGCGGATTAATTATTTGTGTAATTCGTGTCATTCGTGGAGAAATTCCTTGTTGGTTATTAACACCTGCCGGGCGAAGTCGGTCACGCTCTTGCGCAGCGCCTCGGGCTCAAGGATCTCCGCCGCGCCGCCCATGCCCAACAGCTTTTCACGGGCCTGCCCTAGCCACTCAAACGACATGCGCACCGTCACCCATCCGCGCTCATCGGGCGGGCTGGCTTGCGCCAGAATGCCCGCTGCCTGCTCCCCCATCACCGTGAACAGGTTCTGGGCCATCGACGGCGAAATCCGCGCCGTCACCCAGTACAGGCTGCGTTGCGATTCGCGCTGCGCGGCATACTCCTCCCAAAAAGCCGCCAGGTCAAATGCCTCCGGGTATTCAAAACGCTCCTCCAGACGCTCGGCGCGCACCAGTTCCGACACCCGGTAGACCTGGGGGCGCCCAACGCGCAGCGCTACCAGGTGCCACACATTAGCTTTCGCCACCAGCCCCAGCGGGGAGACTTCCTGCTCGATCTCGATGCCAAACTGCGTGCGGGTCACAATGCGCAATCGCCGCTCGTCCCACATCGCTCGCTGCACCACTTGCAGGTAAGGCCCCGTCTGCCCCGATTGCCCCCACCAACTGGCATCCAGGTGAATGCGCCGGCGAGCCGCCCGTTGATCTTCTCCGCGCGTGCCGGGCAGCGCTGCGTTGAGTTTGAGCATGGCTGCTTTCAGGTCCTGACCAACGTCCAGTTGCAGCAGGGGCGAGGGGATGCTCAACATGAACATCGCCCGGGTCTCGTCAGCGTTCAAACCGGTCAGGTTCGTGCGGTATTCGTCTATCAGGGCAATGCCACCGCCGGGTCCGCGCTCGGCATACACCGGCACGCCCGCCACGCTCAACGCCTCCACATCCCGGTAGATGGTGCGCTCTGAGACCTCCAGCTCTTCGGCCAGGTCCACGGCGGTCATTTTGCCCCGTGTTTGCAGGAGCATCAAAATGGATAGTAATCGATCGGCACGCATAAATTTCGGGTCCCTTGCATATCTACTTGAGCAATTTGATGTCACTTTAGCTTTTCGAGCTTGTTGCCCCACCCCCACCCCTCCCCGCTGGCAAAGCACTTTGGAAAATTCTATCCATGGGCGGGGAGGGGAGAAGATTTCGCAAAAGTGAGGGGCTTTCGCCCCTCACTTTTGCAGAATTCTTTCCCTCCCCCGGCAAAGTACTTGAGTGATTGCGAACCGTAGACGCC
The DNA here is from genome assembly GCA_016927865.1 of Anaerolineaceae bacterium. Classification (GTDB taxonomy): domain Bacteria; phylum Chloroflexota; class Anaerolineae; order Anaerolineales; family Anaerolineaceae; genus Anaerolinea. Next base: position 3,227 of record JAFGLU010000002.1, on the reverse strand, counting down.
GGGGGAGGGTAGGGAGGGGGCAACACCCGAACCTGAAGGTTGTGACTAATTAAGGAGTCATTGTCAAAGTAATTAACTGATTATATAATTCCTGACACAAGATGTCAAGTATTCTTTGGTAAGATCATTGAGGATCGATCCACACAAAATAAATTGTAACAAATCAGCCAGAGGTGGAAGAGGCCTGAATTTGATGTGTATGTGGGGCGCTTCGCGCCCCACATACACATCAAATTCAGGAGCTTCCCCCTCCTGAGCAGTTACAACCTATCTTAGCTCGATGGAGAACTCTTATGTCTGACGAAACTTTGAATGTGAAAATTGTGCGCCTGGAACCTATGCGCGTCGCCTGCGTCAACGGCTACGGCGAAGGCCCCGAGGTCATTGCCTTCGAGAAAATGAATAAGTACATCCAGGAAAAAGGTTTGGACCGTGACGGCAAGCAGCACCGCGTCTTCGGCTTCAACAACCCCGACCCGGCTCCCGGCAGCCCGAACTACGGCTATGACGTGTGGGTTACCGTGGATGAGAGCTTCAAAAGTGAGGGCGAGGTCAAGGTCTTCGACTTCCCCGGCGGATTGTACGCAGTGGCGAGCGTTTGCCCCATGACCGGCGAAGAAATTTTCCCCGCCTGGCAGCAGTTGGTCGCATGGCGCGAGCGCAGCCCCTACCGCCCGGCTCATCATCAGTGGATGGAAGAGCACATCGGAGATATCAAACTCTCTTTCCCCGACATCATGCTTGACTTGTTCCTGCCCATCGCCGAGTAAATTTTCTTGGTGGGTGTTTTTGTCAACAATCAAATCAGCGCAGGGCGAACGCCCTGCGCTGATTTGATTGTTGACGGTACTACTTAGCCAGAGGAGGAAGAGGCCCGAATTTGAGGTGTATGTGGGGTGCTTCGCACCCCACATACACCTCAAATTCGGGGGCTTTCCCCGCCCTTTGAGAAGTTGCCTTTTGACTATTGATTTTCTTCCAGGAACCCGACCGCCTGGCTCTTCTCGTCGCTCATCACAATGCGCAGGTGTCTGCCCGCGCGAAAATCCGTCACCTTCACCACCCGCAGCGCATTTCGCAAACGCTCTTCCAGTTGGATCCATTCCTCCACCCGGTTGGGAGTCTGATCGAAGAACGCCCGGTTGAAAACGCTGGAGGGGTCGTCCAGGTAAATGGCCAGCGGAAAAATTTGCGCCTCCAGCAAGTCCTGGAAGAAATGCGTTCCCAGCGATGGCTCGGGCACTTCGCCAACGCCCACCCCGGCCAACTCGATCAACGCCTTCGTGTTGTAAATATCCGTATAATTCACCGGCACGCCCAGATCAGAGTTGGAACTGCCCCAGCGACCCGGCCCAATGCAAATGAAGCGCTGATCTTTCATGGCCGTATTCAGCCGCCCCAAGGCCCGCACCAACTCCATGCGCTCGCGCTGCCCCGGCAGCGAGAAGTATCCCTCGCTGGGCACATACACCACATAATCGATGGAAGGAATGATACCTTCGGGCACTACAAAGCGCGTGGATATGAGAATATCTTCCGGTGACAGGTTGACCGGCAAATTCACCTGCTCGGTGGGCAGCAGGCTGCTCTGCGGGCGGCACTGCAACAGGGTGATTTGCAGTTTCGGCTTGGCCTGTTCCGCGCCGATCAGGTGTAAAGTAAACTCCAGGTCCACTGGGGAATTGTAGTTGACTTCCAGCGTGCTCACCACCTGGCGCATCCGTTCTGCAAAGGGTGTTCGGCGCAGCAAATCCTCAAAAGTTAGCACCAGTCGGTCGGTATCTCCATCCAAAATCCGGCTGCGCAGCGACTCAAAGTACCCGTCCTGGTCCACCTGGGCCAGATACCGCAGCGGTGGATAGGAAGGGTTGAGCACTTCGGCAATAGGCAGCGTTTTCAGGCTGTTTTCTTCCAGGTCGATTAAATCCACATAGCGCTGCGAATAGCGCTTGACCAGCTTGGGGTCGGTGGAAGGGCGCAGCATGGGGTGGCTCAGGGCGATCAGGCGCGGGAAATCGTTGCCCACCCGATCCACGGCGCGCGTGCCCAGCCCCCACACCAGCCGCACAAAGCCATCCTCTCGCCGGATCTGCGGCGCCCAACGATAGAGGTTACGACTGAAAGCCACTCCCGCGCCGTGGGGCAGATAATACTTGCCAAAACGTTCGCCTTCCACCACTTGCAGCAGAATGGCCATGCGCTCGTCGTAATCCTGAAGCCGCTTGCTTCGCCGGTACAGCAGCGCAGACGGGTCCAGCGTGGACGCATACACCCGAATGATGGCCTGAGTGAGGTCTTTCAGGTTTTGGGCGGGCGTGCTCTGGTTGGGACAGAAAACGCTCTCGTACTTGCCCGCGAAGGAGGTGCCAAAGTTATCTTCCAACAGGCTGGACGAGCGCACAATCAGCGGTTTTTCACCGATCTGCTCCAGCAAGTCGCGCAGTTGATCCAAAATATCCGGCGGGAACTGCCCCACTTCAAAGTCGTGAAAGATGGCCGGATAATCGGCGCGCATCTCATCTTCCGTTTTGTACTTTTGATCGTTCCAGCGCCCCAGGTTATTAATGGACATGAACGTGTAAAACACGTCCGAACCAATGAAATACGAATCCGGTGACACCAGCGTTTCTTGCAGCTCAGGCCGCCCGCGGTCCTTGAGAATGCGCAGGGCCAGCAGCATGCCTGCTGCCTTGCCGCCGATTCTGCCCGTGCCGATCTTGCGGCGGCGAATGTCGGCCAAATCTTCGGTGGTGAACCATTCCTTGGCCACGTTGATGTAACCCAACTGGTCGCTGATCAAGGTGCGGATGATGACCACTTTGGATTCTTTCAGGCGGGCTTCCAGCGGGGCGCGCTCGCCTGGCACCATCTTCTCAATGGTCATAGCCTGCTCAAAGACCATCTCCAGCGGGGCCAGCTCCGGGTTCACCGAAAGAGCCACCTCGCGCAGCGAAATACCCCGCTCGCGCAGCACTTCCCACACCAACTGCTCGAACAGCTCAAACGAAAGGTACTGGCTGAACAGGTAGTCGGTGTGCTGGTCGCGCACCCGCGCCAGGCGACTCTCCCACATCTCCGAAGGCTCTTCGCTGAAGGGGTTGCGCAGCCCTTCCCACTCCTGAGTCTGGATGGCCAGCGCTCTCACCTGCGACTCGAACTCGGCGGGCGTCACCACCCCGCGCTCAAAGATCTCGCGCCGCATCCGCGCGCGGATGCGGCCGCTGATG
>JAFGLU010000011.1 GCA_016927865.1 Anaerolineaceae bacterium | reverse complement strand
TCGTGACCGCGCCACTTCCCGCCGGGGCCGGACTTGAATGCCGTGTAGCCCATCGTGCGCAGCCAATCCAGACGCTTTTGGGCCTGCTCCAGCCCTTCATCTGTCAGCGAATGGATGCCCCAATGCGCGTAGACCCGAATCCGGTCGCGCACCGCGCCGCCGAGCAGCTTGTACGTCGGCACGCCGTAGTGCTTCCCGGCGATGTCCCATAAGGCTTGATCGATGCCCGACAGCGCCGTCATCACCACCGGGCCGCCTCGGAAGAACGCCGAACGGTAGATGTGCTGCCAATGATGCTCGATGCGCAGCGGATCTTTGCCCTCGAGATAGTCGGCCAGCTCCTCGATGACGCCCACGACGCCTTTGGGGCGGCCTTCCAGTGTGGATTCGCCCCAGCCGACCAGCCCGTTATCGGTGGTGATCTTCACCAACCGCGTCCGCTTGCGTGGGAAAAACTGTTCAATTTTTGTGATTTTCATGTTCGCCCTCCTTGAGTTTTGGTATATAGTATGGGGCAGGATAGGTAAAGTGCAAATAAGTATATGTCTACGCCAATTTTAGCCACGAAACTCTATATCCCGCCAACCCGGCCTAAAGTTGTCCAGCGCCCCGGTCTGATCGAGCAGTTGAACGGAGGGCTTGCTTTGGGCCGCAAACTGACGCTCGTTTCTGCCCCCGCCGGCTTTGGCAAAACCACGCTGGTCAGCGCGTGGGTCGCCAGTTGCGGGCAGCCGGTCGCCTGGCTGTCGCTGGATGAAGGGGATAACGACCCCGCTTGCTTTCTGACTTACCTCGTGGTTGCTTTGCAGGCGCTTGCGCCGCATATTGGCGCAGGCGCTTTGGCTGTGCTCCAACCCCCTCAGCCACCTTCCATCGAATCGCTTCTGACAGCGCTGCTCAATGAGATCGTCACTGTCTCGGACAACTTTATCCTGGTGCTTGACGATTATCACGTGATTGATTCCCCACCGGTGGATCAGGCGCTTGTCTTTCTGCTCGAGCACCTGCCGCCGCAGATGCATCTGGTCATTGCCACCCGTGAGGATCCATCTCTCCCCTTGGCCCGGCTACGTGCCCGGAACCACTTGACCGAACTGCGCGTTGCCGATCTGCGCTTCACCCCCTCCGAAGCCGCCGAGTTTCTCAACCAGGTGATGGGACTGAACCTCACGGCGGAAGACGTCGCCGCATTGGAAACTCGCACCGAAGGCTGGATCGCCGGCCTGCAATTAGCTGCGATCTCCATGCAGGGACATCACGATGCCACCAGTTTCATCAAATCTTTCACCGGTAGCCATCATTTCGTGCTGGACTATTTGATTGAAGAAGTCCTGCACCAGCAGCCCGAGAGCGTCCAGACTTTCTTGTTGCATACCTCCATCCTCGACCGCATGTGCGGCCCCCTGTGTGACGCCGTTGTACTCGACCCCGCTGTTTCCGGGCAGGAAACCCTGGAATATCTCGAACGCGCTAACCTGTTCATTGTCCCTTTGGATAACGAGCGGCGTTGGTACCGCTACCACCATCTTTTTGGCGATTTACTGCGCAAGCGCCTGGAGCAGAGCCTTGCCTCGCCCCCCCTTTCATCCCCCCCAACGGGGGGGACAGAGGGGGGGAGCGTGGCCGTACTCCACGTCCGTGCCAGCGAGTGGTATGAAGACCACGGGCTGGAGATTGAAGCTTTTCACCATGCGGTTACGGCCAATGATGTTGAGCGCACCGAGCGCCTGGCAGAAGGAAAGGGAATGCCCCTGCACTTTCGCGGCGCGGTGGCTCCTGTGCTGAACTGGCTGGCGTCGCTGCCAAAGACGGTGCTGGATGCCAATCCTGCGTTATGGACGACGTATGCCTCAGTGTTACTGGTTTCTGGCCAACAGACTGCGGCTGAACAGAAACTACAATCTGCCGAAGCAGCCCTGAAAGGCGGCGATTCTGGCGACAAGACCCGGGATACGATAGGACGTATTGCCGCCATACGGGCCACGTTGGCTTTGAATCGGTACCAGATGGAAACCAGCATTGCCCAATCGCAACGCGCCCTGGAGTATCTGCATCCTGACAACCTGTCTTTCCGCACTTTCACCATCTGGAAGCTTGGGTATGCCTACCAGTTCCAGGGTGACCGTGCCGCAGCTCGTCGGGCCTATACCGAAGCCAACTCCATCAGTCAGGCGTCCGGGAATATGATCACCACCATAGCGGCTACAATTGGCCTGGGCACCTTACAGGAATCAGAAAACCAGCTCCATTTGGCAGTGCAGACTTACCAGCGCGTCTTGCAGTTGTTTGGTGATCAGCCGCTGCCGGTTGCCAATCATGCGCATCTAGGTCTGGCCCGCATATACTATGAATGGAACGACATAGATGCCGCCCAACAACACGCGCAGCAGAGCGTCCAACTGGCGCGGCAGTCAGAAAACGCCGATGCATTCGTTCGCTGCGAGGTATTCCTCGCCTGCTTGAAACTGGCCCGTGGCGATGTGGCCGGCGCGTCCGCTATGTTAGCGGAGACCGAGCAGTCCGTGCGCCAGCACAACTTTGCGCAGCGAATACCTGAGGTAGCTGCTGCACAAGTGCTTGTCCTGCTTCGACAGGGCGATGTGGCGGCAGCCGCTCGTCTCGCGCAGACTCACGATCTCCCCATCAGCCAGACGCGGGTATGCCTGGCCCAAGGCGATACAGCAAAAGCCCTGGCTCTGCTTTTGTCATTGCGCCAGCAGATGGAAGCCAAGGGCTGGCAAGATGAAAGGCTACACGCAATGGTTCTGGAGGTGGTCGCCCTGCGCGCGCACGGCGAAAAGGACCAGGCGGCGCAACGGCTAGGAGACGCACTGGCGCTGGCCGAGCCAGGCGGCTTCATCCGTCTCTTTGTGGATGAAGGCGAACCCATGCGATTGATGATTTCTGATCTTCGATTGTTGATTGAAAAGCAACCGCGCGGCCAACAACACAAATTGCTCGGTTACGTGGATAAACTACTGGCGGCTTTTGCCCAACCGGAGGGTATGCCGCCATCGAAAACCAGCGACCTGAAGTCGGAACTCGTGGAACCATTGAGCCAACGCGAGTTGGACGTGCTGCGCCTGATTGCCGAGGGTCTTTCCAACCACGAAATTGGGGCGCGGCTGTTCCTG
>JAFGLU010000010.1 GCA_016927865.1 Anaerolineaceae bacterium | reverse complement strand
GGCCAAAGCCAGGGCTGCCTGGCTCAGTAACCAGTGGGATTCCTTAGCCGCCCGCCGCGCTGTTTTGCCCCTTGCTGTCTAACAACCTTTGAGTGCTCCCGATTTGCGTCACTCGGTCACAATCTCGCCGCGCAATGCCGCCAACTGGTTCTCCAGCTCAGAGCGCTTCTCCTTGGCAGCCAGGCGCACCTCGCGCTCCACCTGTTCGACGTACCCGGTAATATTCGAGCGGACTTGTTTTCCCGATGAAGGCGTGAGCAGCAGTGCCACCGCCGCCCCGAACACAGCCCCCGTCAACAGACCAGCAAAAAGATTCGCTATGCGTCCCATTTCAATTTCCTCTCCTTGTTTACCAGCCCCAACCGCCGAAAAAGCAGCGGAGCAAAAGCCGATACCCACAGTCCAACTAAAGTATAGCGCACAAAGCGCAAAAAATAACTAATGAAATCTGCCTCGCGAGGCAAAATTTGGCCCAGCCCAAACCACAGGACCATGATTCCCACCGTCCCCACCAGGTAGCGCAGGATCTTTTGGTTCAAGCTGCCTGAAGGGTCATACCCACCTTTGGCGCGGAACAACCACGCCGCCCCGCCCAACATCCCCAACCACGTCCCCGCCAGGGTGTAGGCAGTCTCCATGTGCAGCGGATCGATGCCCTCGCCGCTGCTGCGAATGGCCTGCTGCTCCCATTCGGCAGGCGGCGCCCAGTTGTTCAAGGTCAGCCGCACCGCGCCGATGAGCACGATGAATGCCAGCGAACTGATCACGCTTGCCCACAACAGCCGGCTCAATTCCTGCTTCGAAACCCAATCCACCAGCCTTTTTTCCAGGCGCAAGAACAAGAGCAGCACCAGTCCGCCCACCACCCAACCCACCACCACATCGCTAGTGAAGTGCATGCCCAGGTAGATGCGTGACAGGCCGATGGATAAAATAATCACCACTGCCCCAATAATCGCCCAGCCCCGTTTGATGCTCGCGCCAGCCACCCCCCACACCGAAGCCGCGATTTGGGCATGGTTGGAAGGCAGCCCAAAGGCTTTTTCCACGCTCCAGGCCTGCACGCGCTCATCCACCCAGTACGGTCTGGGGCTGTGAAATGCCAGCTTGAGCACCATGTTCACCCCGTTACTTAACAGCAGCATAATCCCCACGTTCAACCCCATGCGCACACTCACGCACCAATACAGTGCCGGGATGATCAACATAAAGAAATCTTCTGTGCCCAAGTATGAAATCGCGCTCATTGGGCCGATCAGCCACTCGCCAAACTGCTGATACAGAATGGTCAGCATCACTTCAAACTCGTGCAGCATTTCTAACATATCCACCTCGCCTGGCATGTATCATTTTCCAGTCCCCGCGGCCAGAAACAGTGATACAGCCGGGAAATCTGGTATGTGAATCGTTGACGGTTTTGCTGGTTTTATTGTACACTCAGTCCATGCAAAAAAGACAAACTCGCTGGTGGGACCTGCCAATCATCCTCTTCTTCGCCGCCGCCCTCATGGCTGCCGCAGCCCGCTTGCAAACTACCAACTGGACAGCCCACCTGGTGCTCACCCAATTGGCCACCTTGGCTGGCAGCGCATTGGGCATTGCCCTGGGATACAGCCTGTTCAAACCGTGGATCAGCTTCCTCTATGGCTTATTCTTCTCTCTGGTCATGCCCGTCTGGATACTGGGAACCATCTTCAACGGCGAATGGCTTTATCGCCTGGAGCGGATGAACATTCGCCTGGGCACCGCGCTGGGCCAGTTACTCGCTAACCAGCCGGTCACCGACCCGGTGCTGTTCGTCACACAGATGATCCTGGTGTTCTGGTTGATTGGCCTGTTTGGCGGCTATCTCCTCGTGCGCAAAGGAAAACCCTGGATCCCCCTTCTGGTAGCCGCCCTTCTAGTTCTCATCGTGGACTATTCCTTCGACATGTTTGGCGCCGAAGATACCGGTGCCCTCTTCACAATCGTTTTCTTTTTGCTCCTCCTGCTCATATTCGCCCGGTTAAATTACCTGCGCTCGCATAGAGATTGGAACCGCACCGGGAAAATGATTGAAACCGAAGTCGGCCTGGATATCAGCCGCAGTGCCGCTGTAACCGCCATCGTTATCCTGCTCCTGGCCTGGTTTTCACCTCGCGTGGTCAAAGCTTTCACCCCCGGCACCCCCGAACAGATTAAAATGTCTGAGGATTTTCGTGCCTGGCGTCAGCGCATCTCAAACGCAGTTTCTTCTCTAGAAAGCCAAAACCCTATCATCGTGGAAACTTTCGAATCCACCCTCAACCTGGGCCGCGGCGCGTCATTGAGCGAAGAAGAGGTGTTTGTCGTTAGAATGAACGCCCAACCCAGCTCCTACTATCGCTTCTACTGGACCGGGCGCACCTATGATACGTTTATCAACAACCAATGGATTGCCGTAGCCGAAACTTACATGCCGCTTGGCCCCGAGAGCACGAATATTAGCTACTCCTGGCAAGGCCGCCCAGAAATCAGCTTCACCTTCACGAATCGCATTCCCTACTTAGGCTCTATGTATTACGTCAACGCCCCTGTGTCGGTCAGCCGCCCTGTGCAGGTCCTCCAGCGGCCCACCGAAGGCGATGGACCGGATATCACCGGAATGGAAATTAACCCGCCGCTGACATCTGGGGAAAGCTACAGCGTGCTGGCGGCAATTGGCGTCCCCAGCGTCCGCTCCATGCAATTGTCCAGCGTCGAGCCTTACCCTGATTGGGTCACTGAACGCTATCTCCAACTTCCCGTCGACTTCCCAGACAGCATTCGCGAGCTTGCCGAATCGCTAACAGCCGGTAAGCCCACAGCCTACGATAAGACCGTCGCCATCACCCGTTACCTGCGCGAGAACATCGTCTACACCACCACCGTCCCCGACCCGCCGACCGATCGCGACCTGGTAGAATGGTTCCTCTTTGACCTGCAGCGTGGATTTTGTAATTATTACGCCAGCGCCGAAGTGCTCATGCTGCGCTCGGTGGGCGTTCCGGCGCGCCTGTCCATCGGTTACGCCGCCGGCGATTATCAGACTGAGACGAAACAGTATTCTGTCGCGGCGCGAGACTATCACGCCTGGCCCGAGGTTTACTTCCCCAATATCGGCTGGATCGCCTTCGAACCGACCGTTTCGCAACCCGCTTCCACCTTCCCCAGCGGCGAAAACGTGACCTTGAACACAGATTCCTCGCTTGAACCAACTCCGGTCATTCCGCCCCCCATAGAAGGCCTTGAAAACATCGAGCGCGGCGATGAAGCTGAACTTCAAGCCCTTCAGGAAAAGCTCCGCCGCCAGGCCCTCATTCGCGGAATAATCACTTACAGCTCGGGGGCGCTTCTGGTTGGTTTGTTCGTTTTCGCGGTTATCCGCTTCAAGAAAGTAGCCCTCAAAGAAACGCCCTTGCCTACCTGGATCGAGCGCAGGCTCGAGGTACGCGGCATTAAGCCGCCCGCTTGGCTGCGCAGTTGGTCCATCCGCGTACAGCGCAGCCCCATCGAAGCGCTGTTTGCCATCATCCAAGAACTGCTGCGTGTTTGGGGCCAACCAGCCTCAACCGGCATGACCGCTGCCGAACAGGTTGACGCATTGGTCACCATCGTCCCAAAACTGGCCGCGGACGCCAAAACACTGCTCAGCGAATACCATCGTTCCACCTACAGCCCCTATCCTGCCAATCTGGACAATGCCCGCCGGGCAGTCTCCAACCTGCGTATGAACGGGTATACCCTCTGGGCGCAGCGCCTGGTCGGCTACAAAGATTAGGCGGTCAACGAAAGTGGCAAGCTCCCTCAACACCTCCACGCTGGTATCGGTCGATCAACAACTGATTGGTATATCCACGATTTTCAAAGAAATCCATGCTTACCTGGATCAATACCGCCCGGCCTTCATCCCCGAAAGCGTTTACATGGCGGTCGCGGAAATGTCCCGCGAGCTGCCCACCCTGCAAAAGCAAATCCAGGCCCTGGAAGGAGAATGGCGCAGCCTGAGGGCCCTGGCGCTCATCGGCCAGGTCATCAATTCCTCGCTGGACCTGAACAATCTCCTGAAGATCGTTATGGACAACATCGTCCAGTTGACCGGGGCCGAGCGCGGATTTCTGATGCTGCGCAAGGAAACCGGCGAATACATCGTTCAGGTTGCCCGCAATTGGGAACAGGAAACCATCGATCCCACGGAGTTCGCGCTCAGCCGCACCATCATCAACCGGGTGGTCATCGACCGTCAGGCCATCCTCACCACCAACGCCCAGGATGATCCGCGTTTTGAAGGCCAGCACAGCATCATCGCCCACAACCTGCGCTCCATTTTGTGCGTGCCTTTGCTGCTCAAGGAAGAACTCATCGGCGTCATCTACGCCGACAACCGCATCCGCAGCGGGCTGTTTACCCGCCGCCACCTGGAATTACTGACCGGCTTCGCCAATCAAGCCGCCGTGGCCATCGAAAACGCCCGCCTGTTTGCCTCGGTCCGCCAGACCCTGGCTGAAGTGACCGAACTCAAGAACCTGATGGATAATGTGTTCACTTCCATCCCCAGCGGCGTGGTCACCACCGATGTCGGCTCGCGCATTTTGCTGGGCAACCGGGCCGCACGCGAGATTCTGGGCCGAGCCGAAACAGAACTGACCGGGTTGGCTCTGCCCGACCTGTTCCCGGCTGCGCAGGGCATGTTGCACGCGCAACTCAACCGCGTTCTCCTGGCCGGTGAGACAGTCACCGGGCTGGAACTCAACCCGCTTCTGCCCGAGCGCGGCGTGGTGGATTTACGCCTCAGCCTTTCACCCCTCAAGGACAGCCAGCAAACCACGCAGGGCGTGGCCATCGTGTTTGAAGACCTGACCGAAAAAAAGAAACTGGAAGCCCAGTACCGCCTGTTCGAGCGAATGGTCTCCCCGGCAGTCATCCACCAGTTGGATCTCAACAGTATTCAACCCGGCGGCCAGCGCCGCGAAATCACCACCCTCTTCGCCGACATCCGCGGCTTCACCAGCTTTAGCGAGACAGTTTCCCCGGAAGAACTGGTCACCAACCTCAACCGCTACCTTGCAGCCGCTGCCGATGCCGTGCTGGCCGAAGCGGGCACCATCGACAAGTTCCTCGGTGATGCCCTCATGGCCTGGTTCAACGCCCCCATCACCCAGCCCGACCATGTGCTGCGCGCCGTGCGGGCCGCCCTGGCCATCCGCCATTCCGTCGCCGCGCTCAACAACCGGCAGCCCGCCTCTCGGCGGCTGTCCTTTGGGGTTGGCATCCACGTGGGCGATGCCATCTTAGGGCTGGTCGGCACCGATCAGCGCCTCGATTACACCGCCATCGGTGACAGCGTCAACACGGCCAAGCGCATCCAGGAAAACGCCGGGCCGGGCGAAATCCTCCTCAGCCAGACGGCCTACGAGCGCATTGCCGACCGGGTGGCTGTCCGCCCCCGCGATCCAATCATCGCCCACGGCAAGCGCGAACCAGTGCAGGTGGTGGAAGTGGTGCAGTTGAGCTAGAAGGGCGGAATACGCCGGGTAAGAAACCCGGCCTACGGGTAGCGCGGGTTTCTTACCCGCGTCTTTCGCTAGCGCTCAGCCCAAAGCATCGTCGCAACCCAGGCGCCTATCATCCCAAATATCAAGATATAGTAAATGTACTATGGCAGATTTTCGTCGTTTTTACGTTCCCAACGCTCTGGTATTTATCACCGCGGTTACTGAAAAATGACGCCGATTATTGACCGGTGAAAACGTCGAATTGTTTTTGAAAGTATCGCGCGATACGCAAGCAATCATCCCGTTTGGGTTACTGGCTTATTGCATTTTGCCCGACCATTTTCATTGGATCGTGCGGATGCCGGAATCAACACCCACATTTTCCACCGTGATTCATAGCGTCAAAAGAAACTTCACCCTAGAATACAAGAAGAAAAACAATATTACTACCCCCACGAAGGTATGGCAACCACGGTTCTTTGATCATGTCATCCGCGACCAACAGGATCTCGAAAACCATATCCATTACATTCATTTTAATCCGGTAAAGCATGGATATGTCGAATATCCAGAACAGTGGGATGCCAGTTCGTTTCGTTTTTGGGTAGAGAAAGGGCTTTATCCAGCAAATTGGCGGCTTGAGATTGAGCCGCTAACAAGCCAAGGGTTTGGAGAGTAAGGTCTCGTAGCAAAATTATCTCCCCCACAAATCACCGAGAAAAAGATGCCGGGTAAGAAACCCGGCCTACAGTAGCGCGGGTTTCTTACCCGCGTCTTTCGCTGGTGTCTACAATTCATGTACGGGCAATTCATGAATTGCCCGTACAACGCATGCCCTATGGCACCACAAAATCGATAAACACCGGGTCGCCAAAAGCCTGCCCGTCTGGGTTATACGCCTGCCATGCGCTGCGATAAGTTCCCGGCTCGACAGGCGCCTGGAACACAATGCGCAAGATTAGGCGCGTACCGCTTCGCGCCGGGAACAGCATCTGCTCCTCCTCGGCGCCCAGGCTATCACCGCTGATCAAGCGCAGGCGGTAGTGCTCATCCCAATTGCACCCGCCGCTGTTCTCCACCTCCCAACGCTTATCCATCGTCGAATTGGCCTCCACCTCGGAGCCATCCGGAATGGTCACGTCGGAAACAAAGCTCAAATTGTCCTGACAGGCCTGGGTAGCCTGCTGCTTCGGCTCAGAAGGCGTCCCAGCAGGCGTGGGCGTAGCTGTGGGCGGCGGCGGAGGCACAAACAGGGCCTGCGTAGCTTCTGGCTCGCGCGAGGCAGGCTGGCAGGCCGCTGCCAGTAACAGCAGCCCTGCCAGCACAGAAACAACTCTTTTTCGCCGATCGTTCAATTCCGCCCCGCTTTCCCGCTGGATGAGTCATCCAGCAGGGTTTTATTCGTCGTCGTCTCCGCTCTCGGGCGCAATCGCCAGCGGAATCTCACCGCCCACCGCGCGCTGCCGTACAGCCAATTCAATCTCGCCGGCAATGTCGCCGTTCTGGCGCAGGAATTCCTTCGCGTTTTCGCGTCCCTGGCCCAGGCGGATGTCGCCGTAGGAGAAGAACGCGCCGCGCTTAGTAACGATTTCCAGCGAAGTAGCCAGATCGATGATATCGCCGACCTTGGAAATGCCCTCGTTGTACATGATATCAAACTCGGCCACGCGGAACGGGGCCGCCACTTTGTTTTTGACGACCTTCACGCGCACCCGGTTGCCAATCACTTCCTGCCCCACCTTGATCGATTGAATACGGCGGGCGTCCAGGCGCACCGAAGCGTAGAACTTGAGCGCCAGACCACCGGGGGTGGTCTCGGGGTTGCCGAACATAATGCCAATCTTCTGGCGCAGTTGGTTGGTGAACACAACCGAAGTCTTGGTCTGGTTGATGGCGCCTGACAGCTTGCGCAGCGCCTGGCTCATCAGACGCGCCTGCATACCCATGCTGGCATCGCCCATATCGCCTTCGATTTCCGCCCGCGGCACCAGGGCTGCCACCGAATCGACCACTACAATGTCAATGGCCCCCGAGCGCACCAGCGTCTCGGCGATTTCCAGGGCCTGCTCGCCCGTATCCGGCTGAGAGATCAACAGGTCGTTGATATTCACGCCGCAGCGGGTGGCATAAGAGGGATCCAGGGCGTGCTCCATGTCGATGTAAGCTGCCAGTCCGCCCAGGTTTTGCGCCTCAGCAACGATGTGCTGGCAGATGGTCGTCTTGCCCGATGATTCCGGGCCGAAGATTTCGGTGATGCGCCCGCGGGGAATACCGCCAATGCCCAGGGCAATGTCGAGCGAGAGAGACCCCGTCGGGATCGATTCCACCACCATATGCTGTGCTTCGCCTAATCGCATGATTGCTCCTTCGCCGTAACGCTTGGTAATATCGCCAAGCGCTTTGTCGAGCACAGCCCGTTTTGCATCATCCATCGGACTTGTCGATGGGGTTTGGATCTGGGGTTGGGATTTTCGCGCCATTTTTCACTCCTCAGTTATTGTGTACAAATTATATCCCAGGTACAAGACTTCTCGATGTAGCTGCTCGCCGAACTTTAGGTATTTTTGGTGCTTCGCATCCATAAATACCTGATGCTCCGTTCTCTTAGCCCTGTGCAAGCAACTACCTCTCTATTATAGTACATATGTTCAATTGGTCAAGAGTTAATTGCCATTGGCGCATAGTCTCACACACCCAGCTTCGCCTTCAATTCCCCATCAGCGGGCTCCACCAAAATGCTTCCATCCGGGAAAATGATCGTCGGCACACTACGATAGCCGTGGTTGATCTCCTCCACCCGTTTGCGTGCTTCCATGTTCTCATCGATGTCAATCCACTGGTATTGAATTTGGTGATCATCCAGTATGCGCTTTGCGCGCCGTGAGGCCCCGCACCAGGATGTTGCATAAACAATAATTTCGCCTTCCGCCATATTGGTCTCCTTCTCTTAGATAAGAACGCTTAGCTTGCCAGTTTTTCGAGTGCATCAATTAAACTTTTCGCTTCCACCAGCAGGTCAATCTCCTCTGGCAAGCGGAACTCTTCGTCTACACGCAGCAAAAGATGCTCAACTGCCTGCCTGTTCTCTTCCGACAGGTTTACTTCATCCCGCAGCCCAGCCAGCAGGTCATACGCATTCGCCCGCAGGGTAGCCTCCCCTCTCAGGCGGCGGTACTCACGGATGGCAACCCCCGTCGCTCGCCGCGCGCATACCCGCGCCCGCCCCTCAAAGCCCTCTTGCCGGGCAGTCGTCGCGCGCGCCAACTCTTGCTCAATCTCAGCCTTCACCGACTCGCTGAACATAACACAATTTTACCTGATCTTCCGGTTAGTAACACCTGCTTTTAGGGACGCATGGATGAAGACAGGTAGGTCGGATTGAGCGGATTAACACACTACCTCGACCAACCAAAACGATAGCGAAATCAGACGTAACTACTCAGCCAGAAGCGGAAGAAGCCTGAATTTGAGGCGTGTGTGGGTGCTTCGCACCCACACACGCCTCAAATTCAGGAACTTTCCCCACCTTCTGAGTAGTTACAATCCGACAAGAATCGACTCTTCCTTGTACGTTCAATTTGACTTTTATTTCGATCATGGTTATCCTAATCAATAGTTAAAGGAGACACGCCTTGCCCCATTCATCACCCATCCCAGGCTGGATTGCACTCCTCGGCTCTGGCGAGACCGCTGCTGCCGGCGGGCAGTGGTTTGAGCAGATCGCCGCGGCTCTGCCCGCGCCCGTTAACATCGCGGTCATGGAAACCCCCGCCGGATTTGAGCTCAACGCCCGGCGTGTGGCCGAGCGGGTCAGTGAATTTCTCAAAATCCGCCTGCAAAATTACCGACCGCGCATCGAAACGCTCTCCTTGCGCCATCGCGGCGGGCCATTTTCCACCGATGACCCGGCCTTGTGCCAACCCTTGCTCGACTCCAACCTGATCTACCTCGGCGCGGGCAGCCCCACCTACACAGCTCGCCAGTTGTCAGGCAGTCTGGCCTGGGACCTGGTGCAAGCCCGCCACCGCCTGGGAGCGACCGTTGGCTTAGCCAGCGCGGCAGCCATCGCTGCCGGCACGCACGCTCTGCCCGTTTACGAAATCTTCAAAGCCGGGATGGACCTGCATTGGCGGACCGGCCTTGATCTGTTGGGAGCATTTGGCCTGAGTCTGGTAATTGTCTCGCATTGGAACAATAATGACGGCGGCGCAGAACTGGATACCAGCCGCTGCTTCGTTGGTCAAGAACGATTCCGGCAGCTCACATCCACCTTGCCAGCCGATTCGGTCATCCTCGGTCTGGATGAACACACGGGTTTGATCCTGGACCTGGCAGCAGCCGAGTGCAGGGTAGTGGGCCGTGACACCATTCACATCCTGCGGGCAGGACAGGATATGACTTTCCACAATGGCGAAACCTTTCCCATCCATCTTCTCGGTGATTACCACCCCCTCGAGGATCCTTCCATGGGCCTTCCCGCCGCGGTGTGGCAGCAAGCCGCCGATTTCAGCCCCGCGCCAAATGCGCAACCCGAGCTTTCAGCCCAGGTGCAGGAATTGCTGGCCCGCCGCCAGGCAGCCCGCGAAGCGCAGCAGTGGGCCGAAGCCGACCGGTTGCGCGCCGAAATTGCCACCCTGGGCTGGCAGGTCAAAGATACTGCCGCCGGACCGCAGCTTGAGCCGATGGGTGAATAGCTTCAAAAAGAAAGTGTAAGCAGGTGCTGCGCACTTGCTTACACTTTCTTTTTAGGCTTTCAAGGTTAAACGAAACAGCCCGGGAGGAAATCCTACCGGGCTGAAATGATCAATAACCTAAGGGCGAATTACCAGCCCTGGTTCTTCACAAAATTGGTGATGACCGGGATTTCGAAGGTCTCACCCTTGTTGGCTTTAACACCCAGGTAGATATTGACGATGATTGTAATCACACTGGTCACGCAGCCAACTACGACGAAGCTCAACGCGAAGTTGATCACCCATTCAATAACGCCTAAAATGAGAGCCTGCATGTTATGGGCCTTCAAGAAGGGCCGTTCCTTCTTGTCGGGCATCAGCAGGATGACGATGGGGATTAACGGTGTGAAGATGTAGGCCAGCAACGCCCATAATTTATCGTCGCTGGTAATCTCCGGTTGAAATGACGGTTGTTCCATGTTTTACCTCCAGGGGTTATCTAAAAGGGGGGACTATAGAGACAATTGTACTTGTTTTTTTTCACGATGCAACTGTTTTGACAATATGAAATTAATCTTAGATTAATCGTAAGTACTCAGAGAGTGGGAAAAGTCCCTGAATTTGAGGTGTGTGTGGGGTGCTTCGCACCCCACACACACCTCAAATTCAGGCCTCTTCTGTTTCTGGCTGAGTAGTTACGATTAATCAATGGGTCATTCCCCGCAACTTTCCACCGCAATCATCGTATACTAATACAGATGTAAGAAACCCAAATTTGTGCGAGAAAACTTATTCAGGAGTCTGGTATGTCCGAAGAACATGTCGTCGTTGAAACAACCCATCGCGGCCGCAAAAGCAGCGGCGGTATCGTTTGGGGGTTAATCCTCATCGTGCTTGGCACGCTTTTCCTCCTCCAGCAATTGACAAATTTCACCTTTGAAAACTGGTGGGCCTTGTTCATCCTCATCCCCGCTATCGGCTCCTTCTCCGGAGCTTACGCCGCCTATCGCCATACGGGCCGCTTCAGCGAGGGTGTGCGCAGCGGCATTTCCTCTGGCTTGATCATCCTGGCCGTGGCCTTCATGTTCCTGCTCGACCTGGATTGGGGCGTGTGGTGGCCGGTCATGCTCATCATGGGCGCTTTTTCCTTTTTCCTCAGCGGCTTCACCCTGCGCGGCTCGAAAGAAAGTGCTCGCCCGCTCGCCGAGCGCCTGTACCGCCCCTGGACCGGCTGGATCGGTTTCGCCGGAATGGTACTGGGCGCTGGATTCCTGGCGCGCAACCTGGGCATCTTTGACCCCGCCACCCTGCTTCAGCGTTGGTGGGCCGTGCCCATCCTCATTCCCGCTCTGGGTGGTCTCATAACCGGTTTGCGCTTGATCGCTTCGGGCAGCGGTTTTGGCTGGGCCACCACCAGCAACCTCATCACCACCGCCATCGTCGCCGCGGTCGGCCTGGTAGCCCTCACCAACCTGGACTGGAACCTGCTCACCCCTATCGGCATCATCGCCGCCGGCGTGATCGTCCTGTTGGGCGTCTTCCGCAAATAAGGGTTCGCTCGGGACCGTCTCTCTTGAGACACTTATTGAAAGCAGGTCAGCGCAGTTCGTTGACCTGCTTTTTTATCGGGTAGACCTGCGCCGCAAAACGCCCAATTTTTTCCATGTTATAATCGGATCAATGCAGCCCAATTTACTTTCTCGTCGCGATTTTCTCTCACTCGCCACACTTGGATTAACCGGCCTGGCGATGCGCCCGGTTGCCAACATCTGGCAAGACCTTAACGGCGCGGAAGTGGCCCGCATCGCAACCACTTCGGTCAGCGTCTACGACAAACCGGATGACGAAAGCACCATTCTCTACCAGCGCACCCGCGACGAGTTGGTCAACATCTACTATGAATTGACCTCTGAGTTCGGCCCTGGCTATAACCCCATCTGGTACCGCGTCTGGCGGGGTTACATTCACAGCGCGCACCTGCAAAAGGTCAAAGTTCGCCTCAACCCCGTGGTCGAAACCTTCCCCGAAACCGGCCAGCTGGCCGAAGTGACCGTGCCCTTCACCCCAACCATGCGCTACAACCCCTGGCTTAAAAGCTGGGAGCCCCTCTACCGCCTGTACTACCAATCTCACCATTGGGTTCGCGGCGTAGATGTCGGCCCGGATGGCGAGCCCTGGTATCGCCTTCAAGACGAGCTGCTCGAAATCAACTACCACGCTCGTGCCGAGCATTTTCGCCTGGTGCAGCCCGATGAGTTTGAGCCCATTTCGCCGGACGTGCCTGCGCATCACAAGAGAATCGAAGTATCCATTAGCCGGCAGGAGATGAAGGCCTACGAAGGCGACAAGGTCGTCTTAGAATGCCGCGTTTCCACTGGCATTCCGGGCATGAACAGCCCCGGCCAGATCAAAACAGAAACGCCCATTGGCGATTTTTATGTGTATTCGAAAATGCCTTCAAAGCATATGGGCAACGGCGCCATGACATCGGACATCGAGGCCTACGAATTGCCCGGCGTGCCCTGGACCACGTTCTTCCAAGACGACGGTGTTGCCATCCACGGCACCTACTGGCATCGCAATTACGGCATCCAGATGAGCCGCGGCTGCGTCAATGTGCCCGTCGATATTGCCAGGTGGGTGTACCGCTGGACGACCCCGGTGGCGAAACCCGAAACCTGGGAGCAGCGCGGTCACGGCACGCTGATCAGCGTAGCAACTTAAGCATCAGCCAAAAAAGCCGCGAACACCTGGTTGCCCAACAGCCGGCCTCGGCGCGTAAGGCGCAGGCAGCGTTCATCCCCTTCTCTTGCCCATTCCAACAATCCAATTTTGTTGAAATTGGCAATTGGATCCGAGTACACGGCTTCCAGCGGCTCGCCGAATCGTTCCAGGAAGCGACGCGCCGAGACTCCTTCTTCAGTCAGGCGCAGCCCCACCATCATTGTTTCCCCAATTTCATCCCGGCGCAAAATTCCCGTCACCGATTCGTTTGCCGGGCTTTCGGGGAAGGTCTGCCATCCACCCCGCACCGCCTGGATGTACTGCCCCACACCACGCACATTAGCTGTCCGGCGCCCGTGGCTGTATCCATGCGCCCCTGCCCCCAGGCCCAGGTAGGGCAGGTTGTACCAGTATTGCAAGTTGTGCCGGCAAGATAACAGCTTTCCATCGCTCCCGGTCAATGCCCAATTTGAGATTTCATACTGCCGGTAACCGGCTTCCGCCAAAACATCCATCGCCAGCTCGTACATATCGGCTGCCCGGTCATCATCCACGGCTTCCACCAGGCCCTTGGCCGACATACGCTGCAGGGGCGTGCCCTCCTCAATGGTCAAGGCATACAGCGAGAGGTGCTCCGCCTTTAGCCGCAGGGCAAATTCCAACGTCTCGCGCCAGCGCCGCACAGCCTGCCCGGGCAAACCGTAGATCAAATCCAGATTCAGGTTATCAAAGCCTGCCTCGCGCGCCCAGGCCACCGCCTGGATCACCTCAGGTACGCCATGCAGCCGCTCAAGCAGCGCCAGCTCGCCCGGATGCATGGACTGCACTCCAAGACTCAAGCGGTTGACCCCCGTCTCGCGCAGTGCCTTCAATCCTGGTAGTGTAAGCGTGCCGGGGTTGGCCTCCAGCGAAATTTCTGCGCCCGGCAACACCCGGAACGCCGTCCGCGCCGCCGCCAGAATGGCCCCCACCTGCTCCGCCGAGAGCAGCGAGGGTGTGCCCCCGCCGAAAAAGATCGTGTGCACCGGCACACTGCCCTCCGAAAGAGCCCCCAGCCCTTCCATCTCCGCGATAAGCGCTTGCACATAGGCGGGGATTAAGCCTTCTAATCCCGCAAATGTGTTAAAATCGCAGTAACCGCAACGCTTGCGGCAAAAAGGAATGTGCAAATACAAACTGTGCGGTTCCATCATCGTTAGAGGATAACATAAGCGCGCCGATTTATCTATAT
>JAFGLU010000001.1 GCA_016927865.1 Anaerolineaceae bacterium | reverse complement strand
TTCCTGGCTGGCTACATGGCTGCCGGTATGACCAAAACAGGCAAAGTTGGAACTTTTGGCGGCATCCCGATCCCGACCGTGACCATCTTCATGGATGGCTTCACTCGCGGCGTCCTCTATTACAACCAGGTGAAGGGAACCAGCGTGGAAGTGCTGGGTTACGATCTGGCCGCCCCCGACACCGGTATGTTCACCAACTCGTTTGACGATCAGACCAAGGGCAAGGAATTCGGCATCTCCCTCATGGACGAAGGCGCCGACATCATCATGCCCGTCGCCGGCCCCGTGGGCCTGGGCACCGCTGCGGCCATCAAGGAACGCGGCAACGCCTGGATCATTGGCGTGGACTCCGACTGGACCCTGACCGCCCCCGATTACAAGGACATCGTCCTGACCTCCGTCATGAAACTGATGGATGCGACCACCTTCGAGGTGATCAAGTCCGTGCAGGATGGCAATTTCGCCGGCGGCACCAATGTTGTTGGTACCCTGGAGAATGGTGGCGTGGGCCTGGGCACGAACGCCTCTGTGGTCTCTGCTGAACTGGTCGCCGAGATTGAGCAGCTTCAGGCTGACATCATCAGCGGCAAGATCAAACTCGCCGACATCAAGTAAGTCGACTAATCTGAAAGACCAAAAAGACACCCCCGGATCAACCGGGGGTGTCTTTTTGCATGCATCACGAGAAGATTTTCCAGCCACAGGTTGGAGGTGCGACAACCCAGGCAGGGCGGTAGGGGCGCGATCTCCGCGCCCGCGGATAATGGTTAACCAGCAGCGGGTCGGGAAACCCGACCACTACAATGCTGTAGGGTGTAGCGCAGGTTTCTTACACGCGTCTGGTGCGGTAAATTGCGTAAGATGGCATTTATTTAAAAAGGGGGTCCCCCCTTCGCGGCAAGGAGGGACCCTGTGAGGTGAGAAGGATGATGGAACAAAAAAATTACATCAATCACATTATAGACCTATTTTGGTGAAAGCGAGAAACGATTCGCCTTACAATTTGATCACATTGTATAACCTTTAACAAACCAAAACACGAGGGCTGCCTCATTTTTCCGGACGTTTGCATCTACTTACACAGAGATAAGAGAATATCCAAATCTGAGATGTATGCGGGTGCGAAGCACCCGCATACATCTCAGATTTGGAAGATTTGTACTTTCGGTTCGGTCATTTTATGACGAGATTTTAGAAATGGGATAAGCTTCATGTATGAGCGAAGCATTTACCATAACCACAGAACGAGTAGATGACATTCCGGTATTGGCGGCAAACATGGAGAAGATGGGAGTAGCAGCATTGGTGGATGAGCATTTCCAGCCCCATGGGAATTGGGGTGGGATCAGCCTGGGACGAGTATGTTGCGGCTGGCTGGTGCACATTCTTTCGGAAGCTGACCATCGGATGAACCATGTTCAACTTTGGGCCGAAAAGCGTGGGGAGACATTGCGCGGCTGTTTTGGGGGAGCGGTCAACGCCCGAGATTTCACGGATGACCGCTTGGAGATTGTGCTGGATAGGTTGAGCGAGGATGAGAGTTGGGCGGAGTTTGAGACGGGATTGAACCGCAGGACGGTGCGGGTGTATGATCTGGAACCCAAGTGTGTCCGACTGGATGGGACGACTGTCAGCGGATACTGGCGGGTGACCGAGGATGGGCTGTTTCAGTTGGGGCATAGCAAGGATCACCGGCCGGATTTGCCTCAGTTGAAGGTAATGCAAGCGGCGCTGGATCCATTGGGGATGCCGCTGGCGACGCTGGTTGCATCGGGCGAAACGGCAGATGACCCGTTGTACGTTCCCGCCATCCGCCAGGTGCGGGCAGGTCTGGGGAGGTCGGGGTTGCTGTATGTGGGGGATTGTAAGCTCATGGCCTTTGAAACACGGGCTTACCTGCAGGCGGGCGGGGATTATTACCTGGGGCCATTCTCGAAAGTGCAAATACCGGACGAGACCTTGGACACCTATTTGCAGCCGGTTTGGGCCGGTGAACAGGGCCTGACGCCGGTTTACCACACAACGCCAGAGGGTCAGCCGGAAAAGATCGCCGAAGGCTATGAGTTGACCCAGACCTTGACCGCCACGGTCGAGGATAAAAAGATCACCTGGGTCGAAAGATGGCTGGTCATCCGCTCGTTGCGGCATGCCAGAGCGTCCGAGGCAGCTTTGCAGGCCCGTCTGACGAAAGCCCAGGCGGCTTTGGAAACCTTGAACGAACACAAGCAAGGCAAGCGCCGCTTGACGGATGTGGCGGCTTTGCGCCAGGCAGCCGAGAAGATCATCCAGCACTATCAAGTGGAAGGATTGCTGAACCTGAGTTGCACCGAAAGTATGCAGGAATACCCGGTTCGGCGGCACAAGGAACGTCCGGCAGAAATCCGCATCGAACGGCGCTTGTCTATCCAGGTTAGGCGGGATGAAGCCGCTATCCAAAAGGCGCTGGCACGATTGGGTTGGCGCGGGTATGGCACCAACCAACCGGTCGACCAGCTATCCTTGGAGCAGGCTGTACTGGCGTACCGGGAAGAATACCTGGTTGAACGCGGCTTTGGACGGCTCAAAGGGAAACCCTTGTCGTTGACCCCTATGTACCTGCAAGATGACCGGCGCGCAACTGGCCTGATCCGGCTGTTGACCATCGGGTTGCGCGTCCTGACCCTGCTCGAGTTTGACGTCCGGCGTCATTTGGCTGAACGGGCTGAAGAACTGGCGGGACTGTATGCGGAGAACCCCAAAAGAACGACGGCTAACCCCACTGCGGAAAGTCTGCTGGAAGCTTTTCAAGAGATTAACCTGAATGTCGCAACAATCGGGCAGGAGGTCCATCACTACATTACTCCACTTTCAGATCTCCAACACAAGATCCTGGTGTTGTTAGATTTCCCTGCGAATATCTACACCAGACTGGCTCTGGATTCCCAGAATCCGCCTTGAAAATGACCGAACCAAGAGTTTGTAGTTTCGAATTTTCTTTTACAGTGTTAAGCCCAACGGTTGGAAGATGCGCAAATCTAGCAGAGAAAACAACTGCTTGCGTTTATTGCGCGGCAGTGAGGCTGGGTCCACCTTGCGGATGGCGGCTTGATACCGCTGCGGGTTGGCGCGGATCTGCTTCATGGCTCGGCGGGTGAGCAGGTCGGCTTCATGGTTTTTGCGGCGCGGCATCCAGCGCCATTCGGCGCGTTTCAGCTTGCTCGCCAGACGGCTGGCCCTGCGGTACAAGGGGCGTGTGCTGAGCGAATTGACCGCCGCGAATCCCTGCATCTGATCGATCACCGAGCGCGCATCGCCTTTGATGAGGATAGCCTCTCGCTCCAGGCCCATGTCCACCAACGCGCTCAAGCCCTCGATCAAGGCCAGGTACTCGGCAATGTTTGAACTTGCGTCTTCACAACGGGCAAAGCCTCCGTGCCCACGGGCAATCAACAGCCCGTCGCGATAGATCAGCCAGCCGTAGCACATTACCCCCGCTCGTGCGACCGAAACACCATCTTCGCAAAACCCTCGATAAAGCCCGTCAAACTCTAAAGTCAGCATATAGCACGCCCCCTTTTTGTTCCCCCTCAGAAGCGCCGGTTTTTAAAAGGCGCACCGGCGATGATAAGTCATCGCCGGTGTAAGAGTCGGGGGAATGAATGTTGGTTGATGAAAAGAAAACGCTCCGTAGATCGGGTTCCATAAGTTGTATTTATTATGGATAGTTTTTCCGTTAAATGCAACTGTTTTGACTTAACAAAATGTTAAGACCTTCAATATCTATCCGAAATTTTTCCGGGGGAGGTAGCAATTTTGAGGTTTTGCTCTCAAGAAATCAGGGCCAGCACCACCGCCGGCGAGCCGGAGCCGCCCACGAGGCGCAAAACGCCGACGATTAACACAACCCCGACCGGGGGCAATTGCTCCAGGTGGGCCAAGTTTTCCAAAACCAAAGCCCCGGCGGCCAAGGTCAGCCGGTTTACCTGGAACTGCGAATCCCAGCCCGGCTCGATGCCATGTGTGTCGCTGCCCAGCCCGCTCACCTGGCGTTCTTCCAGCAAGAAGCGGGCCGCGTCTACCCCAAAGCCCGGAAAGTGGGCCTGGCCCGCCGAATCCAGCCCCAGGAAGCGGGCAGGGTCGCCCCACAATGATCCCCAACCCGTGCAAAGCAGCGCCAGGCTGCCCGCGGCAATGCGCCCGTGACGCGCCTCCCAGGCTTGCACGTGTTCAACACTCAAGGCGAAATCCGGGTTGGCGGCAGCCTCCTCACGGGCATCGATCACCACCGCCGGGCAGATCAGCGCTTCGGGCGGGATGGTGTCGACACCTGCCGCGCCGGCAAAGAAGCTGAGCGGGGCGTTGAGGTGCGTGGCGGCGTGTTCGCCCATTGAAAACGAGCGCAAAAAATAGCCATCCTCATCACGGTTCGCGGCCTGGGTAAAGGAAACGGGCGGATCGCCGGGCCAGCGGGGAATGCCCGGGTGAATGGGATGGCTTAGCTCAACGACGCGCGCGTAGGACAGCGAGGGCATAAGGGTTAAACCAAGCGCCGCCCGGCAGCGTCAAAGGCCTCGATCTCAGCCCTTGCGCAAGGCGAGTTGGGGTAGTCGGCGGCGTGCAGCACCCACACCATTTCATCGGCGGTTGAGCCGTCGGCTTGCTGCAAGCGGCTGCGAAGGGTGGCTTCCAGGGTATAGCCCAGTTTTTTGGCCACCGACCAACTGGCAATGTTAGCGGGGTCAACATGGATCCCGATGAAGCGCAGCTTATCCACCTCGAAACCGACTTTGGTGAGGGCGGCAGCCAGCTCGGTGGTCAGGCCCTGGCCCCAGTGGGCGTGGTCCATCCAATAGCCGATCTCACGGGCGCGATCCCCGCCGCGGGTATGCAAGCCAGAACCGCCCAGCGCCTGCCCGGTGGCGCGGTCAAAGACACCATAGGTAAAATCTTTGTCGCTATCGAAATGACTGCGCCACTGGCGAATCCGGGTAATTTTATCTTCCAGCGAGGTAGGCTCGTGGGCGGCCCAGGGCATGAACGGCAGCAAAAATTCTATGTTGGCGTCCACAGCGCGTTTGAGTTCAGGCGCGTCGGTTGGCTCCCAGCAGCGCAAGATCAGGCGGCGGGTGAGGATGCGATAGGCAGGCGGGGTTCCATCCATTAGGTCATCTCCAAAGCGAAGTGTGTTACTCTTGCACGATGTTGACGCTGCGAGCACCGCCCAAGTTAAGGTAGGGACCCACCTGCGAAAGAATCATGCCCGCCAGCATCAGCCCACAGCCCGCCAAAGCGCGTGGGGCCATTTGCTCGCCCAGGATCAGCCAGCCAGACAACCCGGCAAAGACCGTTTCGAGGCTGAAGATGATGGCCGCATGAGCGGGGTGGGCGTCGCGCTGGGCCACCACCTGCAAGGTGAAGGCCACCCCCACTGAGAAGATGCCACCGTAAAGCAGGGGCCACAAAGATTGGCGCAGCGCTTGTGCGGTGGTCTCTTCAAACAGCAGGGCCGCTGCCAGGCTCATCACCGTGACCGCAAAGAACTGGTACACCGAAATCTTGAGGGGGTCGTTGCGCCGGGAAAGGTAGCCGATGAGCTGGACGTGCCCGGCCCAAAAGAATGCCCCCACCATGACCAGCACATCACCGATGTTAACCTGGGTGCTTTCGGCAAAACTGAGCAGGTATAGGCCTGCCACCGCCAGCAAAGCCCCCGCCCATGTGCTCAACCCAGTCTTTTGTTTCCAGAAAAGTCCCAGCAGCGGGACGAGCACCACGTATAGCCCGGTGATGAAACCGGCTTTTCCAGCGGTGGTATAGATCATGCCGGCAGTTTGCAGGTAAGAGCCCAAGAACAGCAGCACGCCCGCAGCGGCCCCTGCCAGCAGTTCGCCGCGCAGCTTGCCTGGCTCGGCGCGCAGTTTACCTTGCGTGCGCAGATAGATCAGCAGCAGCACCCCGCCAATGCCAAAGCGGATGGCATTAAAGGTAAACGGCCCGATTTCGGCCATGCCCAGGCGCTGGGCCACAAACCCGCCTCCCCAAATGGCGGCAGTTAACAACAATAATCCATTCGCTTTCCACGAATTTTTCGAAGCCATGACCCTAGATCACCATTACAACGCGGGGATGAATCGATAACTCGCGGTAGATACCGTCCAACTGCTCACGAGATTGGGCAATGAAAGTGACAGTGACCGAAAGGTAGGCATCGTTGTTGCTGGGTCGCTCAGACACTTTTTGAATTTCGTCCGGTAATGTATGTTTTTCCATCACCGCCAGGACAAAGTCCCGAAAACTATTCTCATTTTTACCAATCACCTTTAAAGGGAAGGCGGTCGGAAAGTCAAACACATCCGGTCGTGACTGCATGAAATACCTCTAAAACGGGCCTGGCCGCTACTCTTTCGTATAGGGCTCGCCATCGGCGGCTGGTACCTGCCCACGGCCAACCAATCCAGCCAACACGATCATGGTGGTCAGGTAGGGGGCCATGGCCATGAACTGGGTAGGGATGCCTGTTCCCAGGATGGAGAGCTTGGTTGCCACAGAGTCGGCAAAACCAAACATCAACCCGGCCAGGAAGGCACCAATGGGGGTCCAATTGCCAAAGATCATCGCCGCCAGGCCGATAAAGCCTTTGCCGGCGGTCATCATCTCGTCAAAGCGGCCCACAGACCCCAGGGTGAAAAAGGCCCCGCCAATGCCAGCCACCACGCCGCTCAAAATGACAGCCACATAACGGGTGCGGATGACGTTGATTCCCAGCGTATCGGCGGCTTTGGGATGCTCGCCCACCGAGCGCAGGCGCAGCCCCCAGCGTGTGGAGAACAAGGCCACTTGAATGACGATGAGTAAGATGAAGGTCAGGTAGACAAAGATATTGGTATTGAAGAACAACGGCCCAATGATGGGGATATCTGCCAGCAGCGGGATGGGAATGCGCGGGAAGATGGGCGGGTTGTTCAAGTTCTGGTAGGTCTGCATGAACTTTGAAGACAGGTAGGAGGTCATGCCGGTGGAGAAAATATTAATGACCGTACCGGAGATGATCTGGTTGATCTTATACTTGATGGATAGCACGCCGTGGACCAGGGCCAGCAGGACGCTGGACACAATGGCGCCCAACAAGCCCCACCAGATGCTTTGCGTGACGCTTCCCACCAGCGCTCCAACCATGGCGGCCATCAACATCAGGCCTTCGATGGCAATATTGACCACGCCGGCCCGCTCAGAGATCACACCAGAGAAGGCACCTAGAATGATCGGAACACCCAGTAGCACCGCAGCGCTCAACATACCCGATAGGTTGAGCGATTTGCCGGCCGAGGCCCACACCAAAAAACCGAAAACGAAAAAGGCCACGATGATCCCCAGCACGCCGTTGGTCCATTTGCCAAATCCGCGCACAAACTGGTACACGCCCAAGAGGAAGGCCACAACCGTGAGGAAGATGAGCGTGCCGAGGGCAGGCACCACCCAATCTCCAGCCACGCCGCGGGTGATCCCACCGGGAGTCATGTTAAAGGTGGAGGTGCTGCCTGGCTGCACTTTGAGGGTGAAGAAGATCAGTATGAGAACGGCCATGCCGATCTCCACCACGCCCATCCAGCGTTGGCGGGTGGGAGACACACCTTCGAGTTTACGGACGAGAACAGCGTTTGCCATGCTATTTTCCTCCCCAACTGCCGACAAAGACCGCCTGTTCCGCTTCTTTGGGAATCTTGATGCGGTAAATGGTGCGGATGATGGCCGGCGCCGCCACGAAAGCCAGGATGAGCGCCTGAATGATGGAGACGATGTCGATCGGAATTTGCGAGACCACCATCATGCGGGTCGCGCCGTTGCGCAAGACGCCAAACAAGATGGAGGACAAGACCACGCCGATGGGGGTGCTGTTGCCCAGCAGCGCCAGGGCAATGCTGTCAAAGCCATATCCCGGCGATAGGCCGATGGCCATGCTGCGGTTGACCGCCAGTACCTGGACGGCCCCGGCCACCCCGGCCAGCGCGCCCGAAATCGTCATCGCCAGCACCGTGCTGCGGGTGATGTTCATGCCTGCGTAGCGCGCGCCGTGAGGGTTGGCCCCAACCGTGCGCATTTCAAACCCGATGGTTGTCTTGAACAGCAGCCAGTGAATGAACCAGGCCACCGCCAGGGCCATGAAGAAGCCCAGGTGCAAGCGGATGGGCGACTGGAAGAACTGCGGAATTTCAGCCGACTTTTCGATGAGCGGCGTGATGGGCAGACCGCCGGAATCGGGGCGGCTCATTGGGCCGGAGAGCAGATACTCGGTCAGGCGGAAGGCAATCCAGTTGAGCATGATTGTGTTGATCACCTCGTGCGCGCCGGTTTTCGCTTTGAGCCAGCCGGGGATAAAGCCCCACACGCCGCCCGCCACAGCGCCCGCCAGGAGCGCCAGGGGCATGTGGATGATTCCGGGGAGACCCTTAATCGCATAACCTACGAACGCCGAAGCGGTTGCCCCGACGAACAACTGACCTTCCACGCCGATGTTGAACAAACCGCTGCGGAACCCAAGTGCCACAGCCAACCCGGCGAAGATATAGGGGGTCGCGTTGACCAGGCTTTCAAGGAAGGGGTTGAAAGCCCTGCGGATGGCGGCGGGTTCGCCGCTGCCCAATGCAGTGATAATACGCCCAGGGTCGCCCAACGACCCGGCAAACATGGCCCCATAAGATTCCACCACCGTCCGCCCCGCCAGGGACATACCCTCTCCAAAGGAGCGGCCAAACGCCTGGTAAACTTCTTCAGTCGTCAACACCATCAGAATCGCGCCGAAGATGAGTCCAGTAAGAATTGCGAGGGCAGGCACGAGCAAAACACGCCTGGCACTCCGCCACCAACCGCCTTTTTGGGGTTCGGGCGGGCGGGTCAATTCCTCTAGCAGCACTTTGCCTGTATCAGGTTTGACCGGAGACTGTTCAGGTTTTTCGGTTGAATTTTGGTTCACGCGCCACCCCATTTTAGAATGTCGTCTCGACAACACGAGGCCCCTTGGTCTTCGCCGACTCGGCTTGTTCGGGGCTTACACCGGCCATCAGCAAGCCAAGGTAGGCTTTATTGGCTTCGTCTGCCGAAACCACCGCCACCACCTTGCCGCGATACATAACCGCAATGCGATCGGACAGTTCGATAATCTCGTCTAACTCCGGCGACACAAGCAGCACAGCACAGCCTTCGTCGCGTTTTTCAACAATGCGCCGGTGAATATATTCGATGGAGCCGACATCCAGGCCGCGGGTGGGCTGCGAAGCCACCAGGAATTTGATCGGGCGAGAAAATTCGCGCGCAATGATCACCTTCTGCTGGTTGCCGCCCGAAAGCGACCCGACGTTGGTTTGAGCGTTGGGGGTGCGGATGTCAAAATCTTTGATTAGCCGGTGGGCGTTTTCCAAGATCACATGCGCCTGCATGTTCAGACCCTTGGCGTATGGCGTCTGATAGTAGGTGCATAACACCGAATTATCAGCTACTGGAAAGGAGAGGACGAGCCCATCGCGTTGGCGGTCTTCGGGAACATGGGCACAACCCAGTTCAGTCACCTGGCGAGGCGACAAATTGGTGATCTCCTGGCCCATGAGGTGGATTTTGCCGCTGACCGCCGCGCGCAGCCCGGTGACAGCCTCGACCAGTTCGGTCTGCCCGTTGCCCTGCACGCCCGCCACGCCCAGGATTTCGCCCGCGCGGACTTCAAACGTGACTTCGTCCACGGCAATCTGGTTCTTTGGGTCGGCAACCACCAGGTTCTGGACCTGCAAAACCACATCACCGGGTGTGGAAATGGCTTTTTCCACTTCCAGGTGCACCGAGCGCCCCACCATCATCTCCGCCAGTTTTTGCTTGTCTGCCTTCTCGGGAGTGGTGCTGCCCACCATCGCGCCGCGGCGGATGACCATCACCCGGTCGGAGATTTCGAGCACTTCGCGCAGCTTGTGGGTGATGAAGATGATCGACTTGCCTTGTTTGACCAAGGTGCGCATGATTTCGAACAACTCATCGGCTTCCTGGGGGGTGAGCACGGCTGTGGGCTCGTCAAAGATGAGGATGTTGGCTTCGCGGTACAGCAGCTTGATGATTTCAACACGCTGCTGTACGCCCACCGGCAGGTCTTTTACGTACGAATCAGGGTTCACTTCCAGCTTATAGCTTTCGGAGATTTCCCGAATCCGGTCGGCAGCCTTCTTGCGATCCAGAAAATCGCCGCCGCGCACCGATTCGGAGCCCAGCATCACGTTCTCGGTCACGGTGAACACCGGGATGAGCATGAAATGCTGGTGAACCATTCCGATCCCGGCGTTGATGGCGTCGGTGGGCGAGTGGATGGTGACCTTTTTGCCGCGCACTTGAATCTCGCCTTCATCGGGTTGATACAACCCGTAGAGGATGTTCATCAAGGTGGATTTGCCGGCCCCGTTTTCCCCCAACAAGGCCAGGATCTCGCCTTCGTTGAGGGTCAAATCAATGTGATCATTCGCCAGCACGC
The DNA here is from genome assembly GCA_016927865.1 of Anaerolineaceae bacterium. GTDB lineage: Bacteria > Chloroflexota > Anaerolineae > Anaerolineales > Anaerolineaceae > Anaerolinea. The sequence goes on along the minus strand of JAFGLU010000001.1, from coordinate 5,254 downwards.
CGGGAAAACGTTTGGTGATTCCGGATAGTTGGAGGACAGGAGCCATTGATACTCCCTTCTTAAGACTTACAGGATGGATATATAAAACTTCCCGGTAACTACTCAACGATCTGGGGAAAGAGGCCCAATTTGAGGTGTATGTGGGGGCTTCGCCCCCACATACACCTCAAATTCGGAACTTTTCTTCCAATGCCTGAGTAGTTACATTTCCCGCAAGAACGGGCGCTGCCTATATTGTACCACTAGCTAATGCCCCATCATCTTAATGAATGCTTGGGCAATTTCGGGGTCAAACTGGCTTCCGGCTTGCTCGCGAATATACTTGACGGCGCGGTCTTCAGGCCAGGCAGGGCGGTAGACGCGCGGCGTGATCAACGAATCCCACACGTCGATGACGGAAAACATGCGCGCCGCAAAGGGAATTTGCAACCCGCGCAGACCGCGGGGATAGCCGGAGCCGTCCCATTTTTCGTGATGACAGTAGGGGATATCCAACGCTTTTTCAAGATAGGAGATGTGTGCGAGCAAATCCATCGCGTACTTGGGGTGCTGGCGCATGACCTCCCATTCTGCTTCGCTCAAAGGCCCTGCCTTGAGCAAAATCGAATCTGGAATGGCCATCTTTCCGATATCGTGCAACAAGGCCCCGCGACGCAGGTGTGGAATTTCGTCAGCAGTGAGGTGCATGGCTTGCGCCAGCTCAACAGTCAGCTCCGAAACGCGCTGCGTGTGCCCTTCCATCTCCCGGTCGCGCAAATCCAGCGCGTGTACCCAACCTTCCAGGGTGGCATCATAAGCCAGGCTGAGTTCCTGGTTGGAGCGCTGCAACTGCTCGTACAAATCAGCGTTGTAAATGGCCAGTGATATCTGTCCCGCCAGCAGTTCAAAGAAGTTTTTCCAATCTTCGTCGCGCTCTTTGGGAGTCCGTGAGAAGATTTGCAGCACCCCCTTCACCTCGCTCTTCGAGATCAGCGGCGAGCTTACCCCGTTCACAAAGCTTTCTTCGGCGATGAATTGAGGCCAGTTCTTGTGCTGCGAGATGTTGGTCAGGTTAGTGGTTGTGGAGAGGGTGCGCTGCCCCATGATGGTGTTGCCCGCGTAACTTTCTCCAACACGCAGAATCATGCGCTGCAGCCAGGAAGTGCGGAAGCCCGCCCCGCTGCCATATTCGAGGGTCTGGTTGACCGGGTTGTATAACAGGATTACCGCGGCGTCCACGTCCAGCTCGCGCATGACGTGCTCGATGAAAATGATCAACACCAGGCGCAGGTCAAAGCTGTTGCTGATAGCTAAATCGATGGTACGCAGCGCGTCCAGGCGGGTGAATTGCCGTTGAAGGACTAGCTGGGCTTCTTTCTGTTGGGTAACGTCGCGGCTAATGCCCTCAATCCCAACTGCTTCGCCACTCTCATCGTACACGATCACCGAGCGTTCTTCAATCCAGATCACGCGACCATCTTTGCCGCGCCAACGGACCATAATCGGCTCGTTGCGCGGATACGGCTTTGCGGCGGCGCGATTGAGCAGGTGCCGGTCTTCAGGAAGAATGATCCGTTGGACCAGGTCCGGCTCGCTGTAGAAGTCTTCAGGAGCATAACCAGTCACCGCCAGCACCGCCGGGCTGATGTATTCATAGTGGGGCGCGGGGTGCAAAGCAATGCGGAAGATGATGTCGGGCGCATTATCGGCCAGACGGCGAAAGCGGTTCTCACTCTCGCGCAGGGCGGCTTGTTCGCGGGTCAACTGCGCGCGCATGCAGGCTTGCTCGATCAGCGAAGGCAGTTTGAAAAGATAACCGGTGTTTTTCACCAGATAATCGGCAGCCCCCAACTTGAGGGTTTGGGTGGCGATATCCTCGTTGCCGTTTCCTGTCACAACCACCACCGGCACATCCAGCTTGCGCACCTGGAAGATCTCTTTCAGAATATCTAATGCGCTCTCTCCGGCCAGGTTGTAATCGACCAGCACCAGGTCGAATTTTGCCTGGGGGCCTTGCTCGGGCAGCAATTTGAGCATTTCACGCCCTGATACAGCCGAGGTCAATTGAATATGAGGAGCATAATGAGCAAGATGCTTGCGGGTCAGTTCCAGGTCGGTGGGGCTGTCCTCGCCATACAAAACTTGCAGCGGTTGCGAGCGGCGGTCTTGTTCGGAGCGGAAGCGTTCCAGTGCTGAGTCCAGCGTGCCCGGAAGCTGTGCTTGATATTCGCCATGCTTGACCAGATAATCCTGAGCGCCGGCCTTCAGAACCGTCACCGCGATTTCTTCATCGCCTTGCCCGGTGATGACCACTACTGCCAGGGGCCAATTTTTCTCGCGGATGTGGGTGAGCAGGTTGATCCCTGAGCCGTCCGGCAGGTTAAGGTCAACCAACACCAGGTCAAACGCAGCGGCATTTTGCTCCAGCAGGGAGCGAGCCTCTTGCATCGTCCCTGCGCGCTCCAGATGATACTCTCCTTCTGCGCGGCTCAAATCCCGGAGCGTGAGTTGAAAATCCTGCGGGTCGTCCTCGACGTATAAAACCCTCAATGATTGCCTCGCTTCTTTCCTGAGGGAAAGTTCCCGAATTCGAGATGTATGTGGGTGCGAAGCACCCACATACATCTCGAATTCGGGTTTCTTTCACATCTGCGTGAGTATTGATAAATTCTACTGCTCTCATGATAGCTTATCTTTAACCCGGAGGCAATATGGGTTCATTGAGAATCGGCATGGTGAAACCCACATTTGGGGAAGCGGGGCGAACGCCGACATAGGCTGGATGCCCAAAAACCTGAAAAGCGGTAAAATTAACTCGAACACAATCCAAACGAGGTAAACCATGAAATTCACGGCCGGATATTGGCAAATGCGCCCGGGGAACACCCCCTTCTATGCCGCGCAGGCTCACGAAGTGCAGGCAGCGAAAGATTCGCTGACCATCTACTGCTCAACACGCCGCCTGGCTCATCGTGGCGATACCATTGGTCACAGCCTCATCACGGTGAAGCTCTCCTCCCCCATGCCTGATGTGATCCGCGTTCAGGCTCTCCACCTAAAGGGGGGCAACCCTCCCCGCCCCGAGTTTTCGATCAACGAACCAGGCGGGGTGGTGGAAGTGAACGACGGCGCCGAGGCGGCCTTTTTGACCAGCGGTCGCTTGACAGCCCGGGTGGAGAAGGGCGAAGGCTGGCGGCTGGACTTCCTGGGGGGCGGCCAGCCCCTGACTCACAGCGGCTGGCGCGCACTGGGTTTTGTGGATACCCCCGAGGGGCGCTTCTTCCACGAGCAGTTGGATTTGAGCGTGGGTGAATGCGTCTATGGTTTAGGCGAACATTTCACCCCCTTCGTCAAGAACGGCCAGGTGGTGGACATTTGGAATGAAGATGGCGGCACCAGCAGCGAAATCTCCTATAAAGCCATTCCCTTCTACCTGACCAATCGCGGTTACGGCGTGCTGGTGAATCACCCCGAACAGGTTTCCTTCGAGGTAGCCTCCGAGAAGGTGGAACGCGTCCAGTTCAGCGTGCCCGGCGAGACTCTGGATTACTTCGTCATCTACGGCCCCACGCCCAAAGACATCCTCGACCGCTACACCGCTCTCACCGGGCGCCCGGCGCTGCCCCCGGCCTGGTCTTTTGGCCTGTGGCTTACCACCTCTTTTGTCACCAGCTACGACGAGGGCACGGTGACCAGCTTCATCCAGGGCATGGCCGACCGGCAGTTGCCTTTGCACGTCTTCCACTTCGACTGCTTCTGGATGAAGGAGTTCCACTGGTGCAACTTCGAGTGGGACAAGGAATGTTTCCCCGATCCCGCCGCTATGCTCAAACGCCTCAAAGATCGCGGACTGCGCATTTGCGTGTGGATCAACCCCTACATCGCCCAGCGCTCGGCGCTTTTTGACGAAGGCATGGCCAACGGCTATCTGCTCAAACGCAAGGACGGCAGCGTTTTCCAGTGGGATCAGTGGCAGTACGGCATGGGCCTGGTCGATTTCACCAACCCGGCGGCGCGCGAGTGGTACGCTAGCAAGCTGCGCGACCTGGCGGACATGGGCGTGGACACCTTCAAGACCGATTTCGGCGAGCGCATTCCCACCGAGGACGTGGTGTACTTCGACGGCTCGGACCCGGTGAAGATGCACAACTACTACACCTTCCTCTATAACCAGACCGTTTTCCATGTGCTGGAAGAAAAGCGCGGCAAGGGCGAGGCAGCCGTGTTTGCCCGCTCGGCCACGGTGGGCGGGCAGCAGTTCCCCGTGCATTGGGGCGGAGACAGCACCGCCACCTTCGAGTCGATGGCTGAAAGCCTGCGCGGAGGCCTCTCACTGGGCCTGTCGGGTTTTGGCTTCTGGAGCCACGACATGGGCGGCTTTGAGTTAACCGCCCCCGCCGAGGTGTATAAGCGCTGGTGCGCCTTCGGGCTGCTTTCTTCGCACAGCCGCCTGCACGGCAACGCCTCTTACCGCGTGCCGTGGCTGTTCGACGAAGAGGCCGTGGATGTGCTGCGCTACTTCACCAACTTGAAGTGCAAGCTGATGCCTTATCTCTTCGAAGGCGCGCTGCAAGCCCACCACCACGGCACGCCCATGATGCGTGCGATGGTCATCGAGTTCCCCGACGACCCCGGCTGCGATATGCTCGACCGCCAGTACATGCTGGGCGATTCTCTCCTGGTGGCCCCAGTCTTCCGCTATGACGGCGTGGTGGATTACTACCTGCCCGCCGGGCGCTGGACCAAGTTCCTGACCGGCGAGGTGATCGAGGGCGGTCGCTGGCTGCGCGAGCAGCATGATTACCTCAGCCTGCCGCTGCTGGCGCGCCCTAACTCCATCATCGCGGTGGGCAACAACGACCAGAAACCGGATTACGAGTATGCCCAGGGTGTGACCCTGCACCTGTTCGAGTTGGAAGATGGCGCCGTAGCAACGGCCAACGTGCCTGACTTGCGCGGTGAAACAGCCCTGGCGGTGAAAGCCACCCGCACAGGGAAGACCATCCGCGTGGAGGCCCAGGGCAGCGGCGAGTGGAACCTGCTGCTGCGCGGAATCACCTCGGTGAGCGCGGTAGAAGGCGGCGCGGCCCAGGCCGACCCGCAGGGCGTCAAGGTCGTGCCCGCGGGCAAGGCGGTCACAATCTATCTGGCGTAATAGTTCATTTCCCCAGACCCTAAGGGTTTTCCGAAACCCTAAGTACCTATCCTAAAAATCGGATGCGAAGTTGAACAAGATATCAGCGCAGGCGAATTGGATGAGCGCCAACCAGTTCTG
>JAFGLU010000009.1 GCA_016927865.1 Anaerolineaceae bacterium | reverse complement strand
TCGGGCAAGACCCTCCTGGCCCGCGCCATGCCCGGCATCCTGCCCAGGATGAGCATCGACGAAGCCCTGGACGTGACCCGAATTTACTCGGTGGCCGACCAGCTCCCGCCCGGAATTCCGCTTATCCAGTCGCGCCCCTTCCGCGCGCCCCATCACACTATCTCGCACGCCGGGCTGGTGGGCGGCGGCAACCTGCCCCACCCCGGCGAGATTTCGCTGGCCCACCGCGGAGTCTTGTTCCTGGATGAGCTCCCCGAGTTCGGCACGCGGGTGTTGGAGGTGCTGCGCCAGCCGATGGAAGACAAAATCGTCACCATCAGCCGCGCCCAGGGCTCGCTGACCTTCCCGGCCAACTTCCAGCTCGTGAGTGCTAAAAATCCATGCCCTTGCGGCTACTACGGCGACCCAATCAAGCCCTGCACCTGCTCGCCCGGCACCGTAACCAAGTATCATAAACGCATTTCTGGCCCGCTGCTCGACCGCATCGACATTCACATCGACGTGCCCCGCGTGGAGTTCGCCAAGCTCAGCGACAGCCGCCTGGGCGAGCCTTCCGAGACCATCCGCGCCCGCGTCGAGGCGGCTCGCCAAATCCAGCGCGAGCGCTTTGCCGGCTCCAGCGTGGCCTGCAACGCCGACATGCGCCCCGCCGAAGTGCGCAAGTTCTGCGACCTCGACGACGCCGGGCGCAGCCTGATGAAAGCCGCCATGAGCCAGTTGCAACTGTCAGCCCGTGCCTATCACCGCATCCTCAAGCTCTCCCGCACCATCGCCGACCTGGCCGGCAGCGAGATAATCCTCCCCCAGCACCTGGCCGAAGCCTTACAATACCGCCCGCGAATGGACAGCAATTGAAATGTTCTCATCGGCCCGACAAAGAATCAAATCGCTGGGTTGGGTGAAAGGCTGTCTCCTCCTGCTCATGGCAGGGTGTGGGCTCTATATGCTCATCAGCGGCCCTCGCCCGTTAGATGATGCTTACATCACCTATCGTTATGCCAGAAATATTGCCCAAGGCGATGGGTTTGTGTACAACCTTGGAGAAGCGGTTCAAGGCACAACAACCCCACTTTACACGCTTCTCCTGGCAAGCCTGGCCACCTTTTTTGGATCCGAGAATCTGCCGCTGATCTCTCATCTCATCAACCTGGCATGCGAGATCCCCGCAATTTGGCTCCTGTTCCACCTGGCCGACCATTTGCTGCGCGACAAAAAACAAGCGCTCTTGTTAACCGCTGTCTATGCCCTGCAACCCTTCAGGCTGAGCACAGCCGTTGGGGGGATGGAAACCAGTTGCTTCATTTTACTTATCCTATGCATGTACTGGGCTTATATCGTCAAGAAACAGATGACCCTTACGGCTTTTTTGGCGGGGCTCATCTTGTTAACGCGCCTGGACGGGGCACTGATCATCATTCCATTGGGTATCCATGCCATTCTCACAAAACGGCCCGGTTTGCCCAAAGCCATTGTAATTGGAGCATTGACCATTCTGCCCTGGTTCGGCTGGGCCACCTGGTACTTTGGAAATCCCATCCCGTTTTCCATTCTAGCCAAGCAAGCCGCATATTCAAACAACGGCATCAGTTGGAGCATAATTTTTTCGGCCACTTTCTTGGGCACAGGCACACTGGGGCCTTACACACAACTCGTGGGTATTGTTCCTGGCCTCATTGCATTTCTCTTTCTGGGCGTGGTGAACTTCAAGAAATTCCTGACACACTCCAAGGAAGCGCTTATTATCATTGCTTATCCCCTCATCTACCTTGCTGTGATGATCAGCCAGAGCGCTCCCATTTTCTTTACATGGTATTATTTGCCGCTCATGCCAGGCCTGCTGCTTTACTGGTTCATGGGGGCAAATTGGCTTATCCATAAGATTGGGCCTCAGAAAAGGTACTCCTTACTCGCCGGCTTTTCAATCATTCTGCTCGTGGTTCCAGGGCTTTTAATGACATTATGGCCCGGTTGGGCTTTGCAGCGAACCATCGAAAAAGAGTTTTTCCAGATGTGCGCCGCAACCAGCCCAAAAGTGCGCACAGGCCAGATGATTCTGGCCCCCGATATTGGCGTGATTGGCTGGTGCCACTCCTCCGCCAAAATTCTTGACCCCATTGGCCTGGTCTCACCAGAAAGTCTTCCATACTTACCCGAAAGAGTTAACCAGGAATTGTTTTCTCCTCGGCTCATTCAAGATTTTCAGCCGGATTGGATCATTTCCCGGGAAGAGTTCTCTGGCCAGTTCCTTGATGAAGCCTGGTTCCAAGCAGATTACACCCTGGTTTGGCCGCTGGAAGATGATGGCGACGAAATAACCGTTTACGTATTTTCCAGGTAAATACCCGACCCATCCAACACTCTTAACCATTTCCTTGCTTTCATATACAAAACATGACTACTCATCCCCTCCTCCTCTGGTACAAACGCCCCGCGAAAAAATGGGTCGAAGCCCTGCCCGTGGGCAACGGGCGGCTGGGCGCAATGATCTTCGGCGGCTTGCCACAGGAACGCCTGCAACTCAATGAAGACACGCTCTACGCCGGGGGGCCTTACGACCCCAACAATCCCAACGCTCTTGCGGCGCTGCCCGAGGCCCGCCGGCTGATCTTTGCCGGGGAGTATCAAGCCGCCGACCGGCTCATCGGCGAGCAGATGATGGCCCAGCCCATCAAGCAGATGCCCTACCAGCCCGTGGGCGACTTGATTCTCGACTTTCCCGACCATGAGGATTTCAGCGAGTACCGCCGCGAACTGGACCTGGACAGCGCCCTGGCCTGCGTCACCTATCGCAGCGGCGATGTGACCTTCACCCGCGAGGTGTTCGCCAGCCCGGTCGATCAAGTCATCGTCGTGCGTCTGAGCGCCGACCGGCTGGGGCAAATCAGCTTTACCGCCGGGTTTTCCACCCCGCAAATCGCCACCATTCACATTGAAGGCAGCGACACGTTGGTGGTCGATGGCCAAAATGGGGACGCATTTGGCATTTCGGGCCGCCTGAAGTTTCAGGCGCGGGTGCTCGTCCAACCCGAAGGCGGGGAAATCATCGCATCCGGACAGAACATCGAGGTCCGCGGAGCCGATGCCGTCACGCTGTTGATCGCCATCGCCACCAGTTATATATCGTGGCAGGATGTTAGCGGCGACCCGGATGCCCTGGCTCGGGCTTGTCTCCAGCAAGCCGCTGCCCGTCTCTTTGCCGATGTGCGCCAGGATCACATCACCGAGCACCAGCGCCTGTTCCACCGCGTGCAGATCGACCTGGGCCGCACCCCCGCCGCGGGTCTGCCCACCGATGAGCGCTTGCTGCGCTTCCAAGAAGGCGCCGATACCGACCTGGCGGCGCTGTACTTTCAGTATGGGCGCTACCTGCTGATCGCCTCCTCCCGTCCCGGCACGCAGCCCGCCAACCTGCAAGGCATCTGGAACGACTCAATGACCCCGCCCTGGGAGTCGAAATACACCGTCAACATCAACACCCAGATGAACTACTGGCCCGCCGAAGTGACCAACCTGGGCGAATGCCACGAACCCCTGCTGCGCATGGTGGCGGAACTGGCCGAGCCGGGCAGCCGCACCGCCCGGGTGCACTACGGCGCGGGCGGGTGGGTCTGCCACCACAACACCGATCTGTGGCGGGCCACCGCCCCCATCGACGGGCCTTTGTGGGGCTTTTGGCCCACGGGCGGCGCGTGGCTGTGCCTTCATTTATGGGAACATTTCGCCTTCACCGGTGATCGGGACTTTCTGGTGCAAGCCTACCCGGTGATGATCGGCGCGGCGCGCTTCTTCCTCGATACCCTGGTGCAAGAGCCTAAAACCGGCTGGCTGGTCACCTGCCCCAGCCTCTCGCCCGAAAACATCCATCCCGGCGGCGTTGCCATTTGCGCCGGGCCAACCATGGACTCGCAAATCGTGCGTGAGCTGTTCACGACCTGTTTGCGCGCCGCCGAAATCCTCGCCGTGGCTGACCCCATCACGGCAGAACTGGCAGCCGCGCTGGCCCGCCTGGCCCCCATGCAGGTGGGCAAGGCCGGGCAACTGCAAGAATGGCTCGAAGATTGGGACCTGGAAGCGCCCGAGCGCCAGCACCGCCACACTTCGCATTTGTTCGGCCTGCATCCTGGCTCGCAGATCACGCAATCCCGAACGCCCGAGCTTTTTGCCGCTGCCAAGCGCACCCTTGAACTGCGCGGCGACGTGGGCACCGGCTGGAGCCTGGCCTGGAAAATCAACTTCTGGGCCCGGCTGCTGGAGGGTGACCACGCCTATTTGCTTCTACAAAGAGCCCTCACCCCCATCGACTCCCCGGAAGTTGCCTATCATGACGGGGGCGGCGTGTACCCCAACCTGTTTGACGCGCACCCGCCCTTCCAAATCGACGGCAACTTTGGCGCCACAGCGGGTATCGCCGAAATGCTGCTGCAATCCCATGCCGGCGAGATCCACCTGCTGCCCGCGCTGCCCAAAGTCTGGCCTCAAGGCAGCGTCACCAGCCTGCGCGCGCGGGGCGGCTTCACGGTGGATATCGCCTGGGTAAAGGGTAAGCTGACCCAGGCCGTAATTCACAGCAGCAACGGCGCAGAGTGCGCTGTTCGCTACCAGAACCACCTGCGCCAAATTACGTTTGCTCCCGGCGCATCCGTTCGACTGGATAGAGAATTATCCGTAGCGGCGGGCCTATAACGCGGGCAATTCCACCCGCGCACACCTCTTCAAACTGCCCCGGCGCCAGACTCCACCCGGGTAGGCGGGGTATCCTTACCCCGCTTCTTCTTTCTCATGAATCTGCCCGACATCCCCGCTTTGCCTCAGGCCAGATCCATCGGGCTAGCCCATTCACCCCTTTGAGCAGGGCGCGGTCGACTCGCGGATGATCAGCGGGCTTTCCATCAGAGTGTAGGTGCCCATCGGATCGGGCGCTTCGATGCACATTTGTAGCAGCGTCGAGACGGCCAGCTTGCCAATGCGATACTTCGGCAAACTCACAGTGGTCAGCGGCGGGAAAGCATAGGCCGCCATGGGCACATCGTCACAGCCGATTACCGAAATGTCATCCGGAACGCGCAGCCCGTGGGCCCGCACCGCGTGCATGATGCCCAGAGCGAACAAGTCGTTGAACCCCAAAATGGCCGTGGGGCGTTCCTCGGGTGGCAGCGCCAGCAGGTTGCTGGCAGCCTGGAAGCCGCCATACACGTGCGTATCTGCAGGGATAGCCGTATATAGCTCCGAGCGGAAGGGGATGTTCGCCTCCGCCAGAGCGGTCTTATAACCGTTCATGCGCGCCATTGAAATTTCCGACCCGCCCGTCACGTCCACATAACCGATGCGCGTGTGCCCCAGGTTGATGAAATGCCGCGTTGCGCGGGCAAAGGCGTCCTTAAAATCCACCATAATGCAGCCGATGCCCGGCTGGTTGATTCGATAGTTGATCACCACCAGCGGAACTTTAGCCTCTTCGCGCCACTCCATCAGCTCCGGAAAGGGGTAAGAGCCGGTAATAATGATCCCCGCCGCCGGTATCTGGGCAGCAGCCCGCACAATCTTGGAGTGATCGGTAGACAATTGCATGATGTTCATGGCGCACTTTTGCAGGATGATTTCATCCTGCGCGCCGCGAATCACCTCGGCAAAAAAGGGGTTGACAATATCACCCGTCAGGAGCAGGACAATTTTCTCCGAAACAATCTGGCGGGGCACCCGGCGCGTCTGGTAACCCAACTGCTCGACCGCCTTTTCCACCCGCGAGCGAGTATCTTCGCTCACGAAGCCATTATCATGGATCACCCGTGAGACCGTCGCCGTGGAGACTCCAGCAATGCGAGCAACATCTGCAATTTTAGGAGAGTTTGAGTCCCCGCCCATGAAACCTCTCTTTCACAAACAACCAATCTATTCAACGTGAGTTCGGGACAAGTCTTTTCTTGAGGCGTTTCATCCCTTAACCCGAGCATTCGTTATTTACATGTATATTATGGCAGAATCATCTGTAATATACAAGTGGTATATTGACTTTTTACTGTATATTCTGTAAACTGATGATGTAATTTATTGTCCATGTCTATCCATCCACATTTCTTTACAAACTTCACTTTAGACGGTATCCACAATTCCCTCAGAACTTCGACAAGGAGGTGTTGTTGCAATCACCCACTTAAAACTATAAACCGTCTAAGGTAACGTATCCAATTATTTCACCTTTTGGAGGAAAGTATGTCTCGCCCATTCAGCTATCGACTTGTTTCTTTGTTGGTACTCCTGGCCTTGACGCTGGGAGCCTGCACCACCGCCACCCCCACCGCGGCCGTTGAACCCACTTCTCCCCCTGCCCCCACCAACACCGCCAAACCGGCAGAGCCCACGGCAACGGCCGCCGCCGAGGCAGCCGAACAACCCACCGAGCCGCCCGCGCCATTATACACCGAAGCCCCCGACCTGGCCGAAAAAGTGGCCGCTGGCGAACTGCCGCCCGTTGAGGAGCGCCTGCCCGCCAATCCCCTGGTAGTCGAATCTGCCGAGGTCGGCAAATACGGCGGTGTCTGGCGCATGGGTATGCGCGGCGGTACCGACGACGCCAGCTTCTACCGCATCTTGGGTTACGAAACCCTCGTTCGCTGGAGTCCCTCCTGGGATACCATCATCCCCAGCCTGGCAGAGAGCTGGGAAGTGAGCGCCGACGCCACCGAGTACACCTTCGCGCTGCGCAAGGGCGTCAAGTGGTCTGACGGCGTGGAATTCACCGCCAACGACCTCCTCTTCTGGTACGAAGACGTCATCATGAACCCCGAACTGACCCGCTCGGTTCCTGGCTGGCTCACCTCAGGCGGCGAGACGGTTAAGTTTGAAAAGATCGATGACTACACCATCAAGTTCACCTTTGCCAAGCCCAACGGCTTGTTCTTGCAGAACCTGGCCTCCCCCGATTCTCGCTCGGTAACCAATGTTCCCAAGCACTTCGCTGTGCAATATCACGCCACTTACCTGGCCGCTGACAAGCTGGCAGCGATGATGGAAGAGGGCGGGTACGCTGCCTGGACCGATATGTTTGTAGCCAAAGTTGTCCAGGCGGACGGCGGCGGCATGGGCCCCTACAATGTAGCCGGCCGCCCCACCCTGTTTGCCTGGATGGTGGAAGAACCCTTCTCCGGCAATGCCACCCAGGTCACCCTGGTGCGCAACCCCTACTATTGGAAGGTGGACCAGAACGGCCAGCAGTATCCTTACATTGATAAGATGGTCTTCGGCGTTTACCAGGACGTTCCTTCCATGCTGCTGAAGGCCGCCAACGGCGAGATCGACTTCCAGATGCGCCACTTCAACACCCTGGCCAACAAAGCCGTCCTCTATGACAACATGGAAAAAGGCGACTACCGCATCTTTGACCTGGAGCAGGCCGGTTCCAACAGCAACGTGGTCATGCTCAACCTGACCCACAAAGACCCGGTCATGCGCGAAATTCTGCAGAATAAAGATTTCCGCGTTGGCCTGTCCTACGCCATCAACCGCCAGGACATCATCAACACCGTCTATGTGACGATGGGCGAGGCTTCTCAACCAGCCGCTCTGAAGAGCAGTGTCTTCTACAACGAACAGCTTGCAAAGCAGTTCACCGAATACGATGTGGCCAAGGCCAACGAATACCTCGACAAGGTGCTGCCTGATAAGAACGACGAAGGCTTCCGCCTGCGCCCCGACGGCAAGGTGTTTACCATCGTGATCGAGATTGCCAACGCCAACATCGACCAGGTCGATACCGGCAACATGATCGCCAAATACTGGAAGGCCGTGGGCATCATGGCTGAAGCCAAGTCCGAGGATCGCTCCTTGATGTATGAGCGCAAGAACAACAACGACCTCGACGCCATGATCTGGGGCGGCGAGGGCGGCTTCAATCCCATCCTCGACCCGCGCAATTTCTTCCCCAACGGCAACGAATCGGCCTACGCGGTTGCCTGGGCCGCCTGGTACACCAACCCCGCCGACCCCCTGGCCGAAGAGCCCCCTGCGGAAGTCAAGGCCATGATGGACAAGTACGCCGAAGTCAAGAGCGCCACCACCTGGGACGAACAAGTCGCCATGATGAAGGAACTGCTGCAAATGTCTGCCGATTACTTCCCCTGCCTGGGTATTTCCACAGCAGCCAAGGGCTACGGCATTGCTAAGAACAACATGGGCAACGTTCCAGACGTGATCATCAACTCCTGGAGCTATCCTACCCCGGCCCCGGTGAACACCTTTGCCTTCTTCTACAGGTAAAATAGGTAAAGGCCCCTAAATTCCGACTCTTTTTGCCAGAGGCTGGCCCCAAAAAGCCGGCCTCTGGCCCCCCTTGAAGGCATCCAGGCGCACAAGGAGGAACCAGGCAGTGCTCAGTTTCATCTTCCGCCGAATTCTTGCAATGATCCCCACGCTCTTTTTAGCCTCTATCGTGGCCTTTGTAATCATCCAGCTTCCTCCTGGCGATTTCGCCACCAGCTACATGGCCAATCTGGCGGCGATGGGTGACACTGTCAGCCAGGACACCCTGGAAAACTTGCGCGAAGCCTACGGCCTCGACCAGCCCGTGATGATTCAGTATTACAAATGGATCACCGGCATCATCTTCCGTGGCGACTACGGCCTATCGTTTGAACATCGCGAGCCGGTCTCTTCGCTCATCTGGGACCGTATCTGGCTGACTATGTGGCTGTCGCTGGTCAGCGTGCTACTCACCTGGATCATCGCCTTCCCCATCGGCATCTATTCCGCCGTCAAGCAGTACTCCGCCGGCGATTACATCTTTACCCTCATCGGCTTCATCGGCGTCTCGGTGCCGGCCTTTCTGGTCGCCCTGGTGCTCATGTACCTTCAATTTAAGTACCTGGGCCAGACCACCAGCGGCCTCTTCTCTGATGAATACATCAGCGCGGCCTGGAGCTGGGCGCGCGTCAAGGATTTACTGGCCCATCTCTGGCTGCCCGCCCTCATCCTGGGGCTCAGCGGCACCGCCGAGTTGATCCGAATCCTGCGGGCCAACTTGCTGGATGAACTGCGCCGCCCCTATGTCATCACCGCGCGCGCCAAAGGCCTGCCTGAGTGGAAAGCCATCCTCAAGTACCCCGTACGCCTGGCGCTCAACCCCTTCGTCAGCACGCTGGGCTGGATTCTGCCGGGCCTCATCTCCGGCTCGATCATCCTGTCCCAGGTGATGAACCTGCCCACCACCGGGCCGCTGCTCTTGCGCTCCTTGCAATCTCAGGACATGTACCTGGCAGGGTCGATGATCCTGGTGCTCAGCGTAGCCACCGTCCTGGGCACCTTCGTGTCCGATATTCTCCTGGCGCTGCTAGATCCGCGCATCCGTTACCAATGACCGGGCCGCATAGGGAGTGACCTGCGATGACAAGCGTTGACCCTCAGTTAGCCGAAACCCTCGAACCTTTATCCGCCCCTGAAGTGGAAGCCAAGGTTTTCGTCGCGCCGCAATGGAAGCTGGTGTGGTGGAAATTTCGCAAGCACAAAATGGCCCTCATCTGCGGCGTGATCATCATTCTTATCTACCTGATCGCATTATTCGCCGATTTTTTGGCCCCCTTTGACCCCTCAGCCACCAATTCCAACTTTTTATACGCCCCGCCACAAGCCCTGCACCTCAAAGATGCCCAGGGTAACCCTGGCTGGTACGTCTACGGCCTGACCAGCACCGTTGACCCGGTCGCCCTGCGCCGCGAGTTCGTCCAGGACACCACCGTTGACATTCCGCTCAAGTTCTTCGTTAAAAGCTGGCCCTACAAGTTCTTGGGCATCAAAAGCGACTTGCACCTCTTCGGCCCCCAAGACCCAACCCAATCCATTTATCTACTGGGAGCCGACCGCCTGGGCCGCGACCTGCTCAGCCGCATGATCATGGGCACGCGCATTTCGATGTCCATCGGGCTGGTGGGGGTCCTGCTCAGCCTCATCCTGGGCATCTTCCTGGGCGGCATCTCCGGCTACTACGGCGGCGCGCTGGATCAATTCATCCAGCGCATGATCGACTTCTTGCGCTCCATCCCCTCCATCCCCTTGTGGATGGGCCTGGCTGCCGCCATGCCGCTGTCCTGGTCGCCGGAAACCGTCTACTTTGCCATCACCATCATCCTTTCGCTCATCGGCTGGACCAGCCTGGCCCGGGTGGTGCGTGGGCGCTTCCTCTCACTGCGCGAAGAGGACTTCGTCACCGCCGCTCGCCTGGAAGGCGCCAGCAACCAGCGCATCATCTTCTACCACATGCTGCCTGCCTTCACCAGCCACATCATCGCCTCGGTCACGCTCGCCATCCCCAGCATGATCTTGTCCGAGACCTCGCTCAGCTTCCTGGGCCTGGGCCTGCGCGAGCCGGTGGTCAGTTGGGGCGTACTCTTGCAAGACGCCCAGGACATCCGCTCCATCGCCACGGCCCCCTGGCTGCTCATCCCCGCCCTGGCGGTGGTGGTCTCGGTGCTGGCCTTGAACTTCTTGGGCGACGGCCTGCGCGACGCCGCCGACCCTTACGCTCGCTAAGCCGGAGGAAACCAGGAACCCCATGGAAAACCAAACCCCTCTACTGGAAATCAAAGGGCTCAAAACCTACTTCTTCCTGGATGAAGGCATCGTCAAAGCTGTCGAAGGCGCCGACATCACCGTGCCCCGCAAATCGACGGTGGGCATTGTTGGCGAAAGTGGCTGTGGCAAAACCGTCACGGCCTATTCCATCCTCCAGCTCATCGAGCGGCCCGGACGCATCGAATCTGGCCAAATCCTCTGGCGGCGCGCGCCTGAGAACGGCCCCGAAGAAGTCATCGACCTGGCAACTCTCAAACCCAACAGCCGTGCCATGCGCCAGATCCGCGGCGGCGAAATTGCCATGATCTTCCAGGAGCCGCTCACCTCTCTTTCGCCAGTGCACACGGTCGGCGACCAGATCACCGAAGCCATCCGCCTCCACCGGCCCGTCAGCGCGGCTGAGGCCCGTGAACAGGCCATTCAGATGCTGCACCGGGTGGGCATTCCCAAACCTGAACAGCGCATCGACACCTACCCCTTCCAACTCAGCGGCGGGATGCGCCAGCGCGCCATGATCGCCCTTTCTCTGTCCTGCCACCCCAAGCTGCTCATCGCCGACGAACCCACCACCGCCCTCGACGTGACCACCCAGGCCCAAATCCTCGAGCTGATGCTGGAACTTCAAAACGACTTTGACATGTCCATCTTGCTCATCACCCACAACCTGGGCGTGGTCGCCGAAACCTGCGACCGGGTGGCAGTCATGTACCTGGGCGAGGTGGTGGAACAAGCCGACACCGCTTCCTTATTCAACGAACCCAAGCACCCCTACACCCAGGCTTTGATGCGCTCCATCCCCATCCTGGGGCAGCGCAACCGGGGCAGGCTGGACCCCATCAAGGGCATGGTTCCCGACCCGTACAACCGACCCAAGGGCTGCGCCTTCCATCCCCGCTGCACGCAGCGCATTGCCGGCCTGTGCGACCAGAAAAGCCCCCTGCTTCAAACGCTTCCCGGCTCCGATCGAGCCGTCCGCTGCTGGCTTTACGGAGAATAAGATGACCGAGAACACTCCCGAAAACGTCAAAACCTTGCTGGCGGTCAAAAACCTGAAGATGTATTTTCCGATTCGCAAAGGCTTCGCCCGGCGCATCGTAGGCCATGTGAAAGCAGTAGACGATGTGGGTTTCTCTGTGAAAGAAGGCGAAACACTGGGTTTGGTGGGCGAAAGCGGCTGCGGCAAGACCACCATCGGGCGCTGCCTGCTGCGCGCCTACCAACCCACCGGTGGCAGCGTGACCTACACTGCCACCGATGACAGGCAAGTGGACCTGGCGACCCTGCCCGAGAAAGAGCTCAAGCCCTATCGCCGCGAACTGCGCATGATCTTCCAGGACCCTTATTCGTCGCTCAACCCGCGCCTGACGGTCATGGACATCATCGCCGAGCCTTTCCGCATCCATTCGGTGGCCCAGGGCAAAGAAATTGAGGATCGTGTCGCGGAGCTGCTGCGGCGGGTGGGGCTGCGCCCCGAGTACATGCGCCGCTACCCGCACGCTTTTTCCGGTGGGCAGCGCCAGCGCATTGGCATTGCCCGCGCCCTGGCCCTCAACCCGCGCCTGATCGTCTGCGACGAGCCGGTCTCGGCTCTGGATGTGTCGGTGCAGGCTCAAATCCTAAACCTGTTACAGGATTTGCAGGCCGAACTGGGCTTGACCTACATCTTTATCTCCCACGATTTAAGCGTGGTCGAATACCTGTCCAACCGGGTGGCGGTGATGTACGTGGGCAAGCTGGCCGAAATCACTACTACCGAGCAGTTATTTAGCGCGCCCAAGCACCCTTACACCGAAGCGCTGCTCTCGGCTGTGCCCAGCCCCACCCCAAACCGCAAGGCGCAGCGCATCATCCTGCAAGGCGACGTGGCCGACCCGGCTAACCCGCCTTCGGGGTGTTACTTCCACCCGCGCTGCCAATACGCCAAAGACATCTGCCGCAGCGAGAGTCCTGCCTTGCGCGAGATAAAGCCTGGGCACCAGGTGGCTTGCCACCTTGCCGAAGAACTCACCCTCCACGGCGTAACGGTGTGATTTATTGTTCGCTCACGCTCATTCTACATAGCGGTGGGTCTACAACTCGGGCAGCGCTACCCCGCTCCCCCCGTCAGGCCCAAGGCCAGACTCCACAAGGCAGACTTGCCGCTCTGTGCCTCTAAACCTCCGCGTCATACGGCGAGGCTACCAGAACCGGGCAAATTCCTTTGCCGAATCTCGCCTCGCCGCTACGGAGAAATTAAAATGCGGATTTCACCACGGCAATTTCCAATAATCCCGAATCCAATAGGGTTGACAAATCGGCAGTTTGAGATAAAATACTGGACGCAAGCCGAAGTGGCGGAATTGGCAGACGCGCTACGTTCAGGGCGTAGTGAGAGTATTCTCATGAGGGTTCAAATCCCTCCTTCGGCACCAACTAATCCTCTCCCTGAGAGGATTTTTGTTTTAACTGGCATGCTTCTTGAAACCCTTAAAATATTGTAATTCGCGAGACTTATTTCCATCTCGCTCTCATAAAACTATTGCTTTACCAAAATTTACAAGGTAATATTTAAGTATGGCACAATCACCACGCACTCGCCGCAAGACAGACAACAAACTCCCCAAGATCAACCTGGACAAACTCAAACTACCCAAGTTGAACCTGGACCGCTTGCCCAAGCTGCCCGTCCGCCAGGTGATCATTGTGCTGGTCCTGGGCGTCATGGCCCTCATCATGCTCAACCTCAACACGCGCCTGAATGAATACAACCGTCTCACCGCCCAGCGCGACGCAGTTGCAGGAGAGGTGACCCAACTTGCGGCCACCAGTACAGCCCTTGATACTGAAGTAGCCTACGCTCGCTCTGACGAGGCCGTGGAAGACTTTGCCCGCGAGGCCCACATGGTGAAAACCGACGAAGTGCTGGTGGTGCCTCTTCCAAAACCCGGCCAGGTCACCCCCACCCCTGAATATAAACCACCAAGCGTCCGCACCGTCCAAAACTGGGAAATTTGGTGGGCTTTATTCTTCGACTAACCCGTTAGGCAACTACGAACGCGAAGCCAAAAAATCGCCCATAACTTACCGCTGCGGCGTGCGCCGCACAGCCAACAGCGTTAAGTCATCAAACACGGGCATGTCCTGCTGAAACGCGCTAATTGTCTCGTCGAGCGCTTCCAGGGTCTCGGCCACCGGGCTTCCGCTGTGGTCTGCCAGCACCTGGCGCAGCCGCTCTTCACCAAAGCTGTCCCCTTCAGGAGAGAGCACATCGGTGACACCATCGGTATACAGAACCAACAGGTCGCCCTCTTCCATTACCAGGGTATGGTTGCGTAAATCTACGTTCTCGAGCACGCCCAGCGCTGTCCCGCCCTTGGTCAACGCCTCCACATTCACCTCCCGCGCACGCACCAACAAGGGCAGGTTGTGCCCGGCATTGGCATACACCAGTTCGCCTGCCTGCGGGTCAAGGATGGCGTACACGGTGGTGATGAACATGGCCTCGGGAGCGTCTGAATAGAGCAGCTCATTAACCGTCACCAGGGTCTCGGCCGGTTGGTGGTTGTTACGAACCGACGCGCGGATGAGGGTGCGCACCACGGTCATATACAGCGCCGCTGCCAGGCCTTTGTCTGAAACATCCGCCACCACCAGGCCGATGCGCCCGTTGTCCAATGGGAACACATCGTAGAAATCGCCCCCCACCTGGCGGGCCGTCCGCCAGCGCAGATCAATCTCCCAGCCCACCGCACTGGGCAGCTGCGCCGGTAAGAATGTCTCTTGAATCTGGCGGGCAAGCTGCATTTCACGTTCCAAACGCTCGTTGGCTACCATCTCCTTGCGCAGCAAATCGTTCTGTATGGCCAAACTGGTCTGTTGAGAAATTCCGTTGATAATTTCCATGCGCCGCTCCCAGAAGGCCGGCGAGGCATTGCGTTCGCGCACCATCAACACCCCCAGCACATGCCCCTGAGCGTTGAGCGGGAAACCCAGCACCCAATCACCGGGGGGAGGCGGAGCGCTGTTCAAGTAATCGTCCAACGGGCGGCAGCCCAACTCGGGCCAGTCCTCCACCGGAGTGCCTGCCGTGGGTATCTGGCTGATCTGCACTGTCCCCTGCTGCGCCACGCAGTCCAGCAGTTCGTGCTCGCCAGGTGGATAAGGCACCGCCAACAGGCTTTCCTCAATACGGCGGTTTCCGGTGTAGGCATTGGTCGGGCGGAACAGGCGGCTGCTCTCATCCCAGCGGTAAATGATACACGCATCGATGCCGACCAGGATGGGTAGCAGGTTGACAATGTTTTCCAAAATGTCGGGCAGCTCCCCCGCCGAGACGACCGCATTGGCCACTTGCAGCAGCGCAGCGGTAACGTAGGCTTCTTCCTGACGGGCCTCTGCCAGGCGCAGGTTCTGTACCGATTGCGAGGTCTGGTGGGCAATGCCTTGTAGAACCGCCAGCGTCTTGGGGTCAAAGGCGTGCTCGCCTGCCGGGCCGCCTGCAATTTGCAAACTGACCACAAATGCGCCGATCAAATCGCTGCGCTCCAGCAGCGGAAGGGCCACCAGCGTGTGCGTATCGGCTCGCGAAGACATGGCCGGCAAGCCCAATTCTCGCACTGCATCGCTTAGGAAAAGAATGGTTTTCTCCTGTCCCAGTCGCGCCAAGCCTGGCGTGGTCACCGGAATCACTACCGGGCCTTCTTCAGTGGGCTCAAAGCCAAAATAAGCCTTTAGCTCAAAGTAAGGCGAACTCTCTTCGCGCAGCAGGAAAGCGCACTTGCGCACCCCCGTCATCAAACGGGCCATGCGCAGCATAGTACCTAACAAATCATCCAGAGTCAACGTGGTCTGACTGGCCTCGGCCACCTGCACCAACATGGTAGATACCCAGGCCTGGGCACGCGCTTCAGCATACAACTGCCCATTTTGAATCGCGACCGCCGCGTAACTGGCAAAGGTAGACGTGATGCTTTGCGCCTCGCCGCCGTAGCGTCCAAAAGTACGATGCACCAGCGAGAGAATGCCCAGCGGACGGTTGCCTGCCCGCAGCGGCGCCGCAATGGCTGAGTAATCCTGGGGCAATCCAAGCGCGGTGCCCAAGGGGCCTGGCGCATCGGCTTGTGAGCGGATGTAAGGTTGATCGGCCTCCATGATCCGCCGCATCAATTCAAACGTTTCCGGCTGGTCCAAATATAATTGGTTCAAGCGCTCCGAATCCAGCCCGCGTACCGCTGCCAGCCGTAAAGAGCGCAGCGCATCTTCACTCGAGGCGCTCGGGCTTTCTTCCACCAGCCAAATAGCAGAAGCTTCGCAGGGCAGGTTATCTTCCAATCTCAGCAGAATAGTCTCCAGCAGACGGTCGAGGTCCGCGCTCGTCGAAACCTGGTAAGCCACGTCGCGAAAAGAGTCGGCCACCTGGCGGCGCCACTTCTCGGTGCGATAAAGCGACGCATTGCGGTAGGCAATGGAAATGCTGGCTGCCATCGCCTCAAACAACTGGCGGTCGCTCTCATTAAAGGCCCCCTCCTCTGCGCTCTGCAGATCCAAAACGCCAATAACCTCGTCGCCAACTTTCAAGGCAATGCACAATTCCGAACCGGTATTGTACGGCGGCAGTTCAGAGGGCACATACAGCGGGTCCTCGTTCACATCATTGACCAGGCGCGTCTCACCCGTGCGCGCCACCCAGGGGATGATGCCTTCATCATCATCCAGGCTGTAGGCAATCTCCTGCGAGCGCATCGCTCCGCTGCGTTCCCCGCTACCCGCTTGATAGAGCACCAGCCGCCGACCGGCATGGACCGAAAATATGTGCACGTAAGGGTAACCGAAGCGCTTGTGGATCAGGTACACTACCTCATCCAGCAGCAGGTCCAGGTCGATGATGGAGTTCAACGCATGGCTGACCTCAACCACCGAGGATATCTGGCTGGCCTGGATGCGTAAATCGGTGTACAGGCGCGCGCTCTGCACCGCCACGGCAATATTATCAGCCAGGGCTCCCAGCACCAGCAGGTCAATCTCGTCAAAGGCGTCGTATTCGTCCGATTGCACGTCTAACACGCCCAGAACGGTGTTTTCAATCTTTAACGGCAGACTCACCTCGGAAAGCGTTTCGGGCAGCACATCCAAAAAGCGGTAACGCGGTTCTTTGAAAACATCCGGCGCCACAATTTGCTCGCCGGTTTCAGCCGCCGCGCCCACCATGCCTTCGCCCAACTGTACCGCCACCCCCTGGCGGGGAATTTCCGGCGGATTTTCAAAGGAAGAAGCCCGGAAGCGCAAGGTCTGCGAGCCGGTTTGCAGCGTGAAAATTGCCACGTAGTAGTAGCGGAAGGTCTCACGGATCAACTGGGTGACCGTGGTGCACAGCAGGTCCAAATCCAGCAGGTTGGCAATTTGGGCGCTCACCGATCGTACCAGGGCCAACTGCTCGTAGCGCCAGTTCTTCAACCATTCCTGGCGGGCGGTTTCCAGGGCCACCGCAGCGTGGGAGGTGATATTCTGCAGAAGGTCAAATTCTTGCGCGCTCAGGGTCTGCCCACGGGGGTGTTCGTACTGCAAAATGCCCAACAAGGTGCCGTTCACCTGCAAGGGAATGGCCACATACACCGGGCCATCCTCGGGACAGCATGGCACGATATCGGTGAGGCTTTGCGCGCATATCGTAGCCGCCTCGAGCCGAGAGCGGTGGGCCAAATCGGTGGCCCGTGCCTCAGGCAGCAGTTCGGGCGGTTCGTTATCGCCCGGCAGCGGGTAGGCAGGATGGGCCAGCCACACCTGCGCCGTTCCGCTCATGATCTCCGCGACCGTTTCCTCCACCTTGAGGATCTGGTCGTGGGCGGTTGGCAGGTGCAGCAGTTCCTCACCCATCCGCAGGAGGTATTTCCATTCGGGTTCTGCCAGCCCGTGCATGTTCATATCGGCTGCTATCGCGACGGCGGAGCCTCCGCCGCGCTGCGTAATTTCACCATCGTCAAACGATTGCCCAATTTCGGCCCGGCCTCAAAAACGACCCGGTCCATCCATTCATAGATGAAATGCAGGCCCAACCCGTGCGAGTCTCGCTCTTTCAAGCCCGCCTTCAAATTGGGAGCTTTCACCTTGGAGGGGTCAAAGGGTTTGCCATCATCCTGCAATACCACCGTTAGACCCTCTTGATCCACCTTGCAAGTGCAGACGATCTCGCCGCGGTTCTCACCGCCATAGGAGTGTTCGATGATGTTGGAGCAGGCCTCGTCCACCGCCATCTCCACTGAATACACGGCAAAGCCGGTCAAGCCGGCCTGCTGGGCCATTTCACGAACAAACGCTCCGATCCGCGCCAGATTTTCATACCGGCCCGGATAGGAGCGTGTTGCTATGCTCGGTACAGGGGGAAGGCTAGATATTTCCAACGGCCGTCAAAACATCCGCGTGGATGCCAAATAACGGGATAAAGCCGGCCAAATCGAGGGCCGCGTAGATATTATCGGGAATTCCGGCCAGCATGAGCTGCCCGCGGTTGTAGCGCTTGCAACTCTTCTGGGTATTAATCAGCGAGCGCAGGCCGGCGCTGGACATGAAATCCAGCTCTTCCATGTCGAAGACGATCTTGAAGCGGCCCTCTTCGGTGATTTTGTTAAACGTTTCGGAAAGCTGGGGCGCCGTATAGCTGTCGATACGCCCTTTCACCTTCACCACGTCACAGTGCTTATATTGTGTATGGGTAATTTCCATTGGGCAAGCCTCCGCAAAACTTGTACAGGTTGAATGTAATTATAACAAGAAACGAAAGGAAAAACAGCTATCCGCTGTCCGCTCTTCGCCAGAAGCGGATTGCGTACAGCGAATAGCGTTCCCCGATTTATGATACACTTCACCCGCAAAACCAACTCTCCTCCGAAAGGATGCATATGTGCGGGATTTTTGGCATTGTCACCGATAAAGAACAGGCCCTCGGCCCCATTCTCACCGAAGCGGCTTTACGCCTCACCTACCGCGGTTATGACTCCGTCGGCGCGGCGACCATCAGCGGCAGCAAAATCGACCTGCGCAAAGACAAGGGCCGCATCAAAGACGTGGCCGAAGCCTACAACTTCGCCGAGATGATCGGCTCGCGCGGCATCACCCAACTGCGCTGGGCCACCTTTGGCGAGCCCTCCCAGGTGAACTCGCAGCCCCACCTTGATTCCGATGGCGACCTGGTAGGCGCGCACAACGGCAACGTGGTCAACAACGTGGAACTGCGTCAGCAGTTCGCCGCTGAGGGCATGACCGTGCGGTCGATGAATGATGGCGAGTCCTGCGTGCACGCCGTGGAGCGTTACATTAACAAGGGCTTTGACTTCATCGAAGCCATCCGCCGCGCCTACGGCGACCTGCAAGGCGATTACTCCTTCGTCATCGGCCAAATCAACGACGACAAGCTCTACGCCATCAAGAAAGGCTCCGGGCTGGTGGTTGGCATTGGCGAGGGCTTCACCTGCGTCTCCTCCGACCTGCCCTCCATTTTGCCCCTCACCCGCAAGATCATGCGCCTGAACGATGGCGAGATCATCACCCTCTCCCCTGACAAGGTCGAACTGCACTCCGTCAAAGACGGCTCCCTCATCCAGCGCGAGCCCGAAACGGTCACCGAGACGATGGAAGCCGTGCAAAAAGGCGGCTACGCGCACTTCATGCTTAAAGAAATCCACGAGCAATCTCAGGTGGCCCGCGAGGTGCTGCACATGCTGGATGGTTCCCCCGACGTGGCTGCCGTGATCGAGAAGATGAAAGCCGCGCGCAACCTGTACTTCATCGGCTGCGGCACCAGCTATCACGCCTGCCTGATTGGGGCCGTGTACTTTGCCCAAATCGCCGGGCGCCCGGTCATCCCCGTGCTGGCCCCCCAGTTCACGCCGCAATACGCCCCCACTGTGACCAGCAAGGATGTGGGTCTCTTCGTCAGCCAGAGCGGCGAGACCAAGGACGTGCTCAATGCCCTGGAGGTAGCCGAAGCCAAGGGCATGGCCTGCTACGGGCTGGCCAATGTCATCGGCTCCACCCTCACCCGCGCCACGGTCAGCTCGCTGCCGCTGTGCTGCGGCTACGAGATCAGCGTGCCCGCCACCAAAACCTTCACCAACCAGGTGGTCACCTTCCTGTACCTGGCCTACCGCATGGCCGGGCGCGACACACAGGAATTAGCCGCCATCCCCGCCCTGATGGACAAGACCCTTGAAATGGTCGCCGCGCAGGTAGAAACCATCGCCGCCGAGATCAACGGTTGGAACGACCTGTACTGCCTGGGCTACGGCGGCACCTACCCCATTGCCCTGGAAGGCGCGCTCAAACTCAAAGAGATCACCTATGCCCACTGCGAGGGCATGCTCTCCACCGAATTCAAGCACGGGCCGCTTTCCGCGGTCAGCCAGGGCTTCCCCATCCTGTTTGCCGCCGGGCCGCAGGACGTGCCGCTTATCGTTAGCGGCTTGAACGAGGTCACCTGCCGCGGCGCGCGCGCTATCGCCATCGGCCAGGACGACCCGCGCCTGCACGCCAACGCCAGTGACGTCATCGTCCTGCCGCAGTCCGCGCCCGAGATCACCCCGCTGCTGGCCGTCCTGCCCCTGCAACTGCTCTCCTACCACATGAGCGTGCTGCGCGGCTACGACCCGGATTTTCCGCGGAACTTGAGCAAGACGCTGACGGTGGATTGAAGAAGCTGATAGCTGTCAGCTATCAGCCATAAGCCACAATGTGTGGCATCCCTGCTTTTCGCTCTTGTAGGGGCGTGGCGAAATTCGGCGCGCCGGTCTGCCATAACCTGTTCGCCACGCCCTGTGAGGTGCCCATCCACGAATGAGCACGGAAAAAACGAATTTGCGCCTATTCGTTCATTCGTTTCCCCATTCGTGGTTGGCGCTCATCCGTCGGGATTGAAATCCCGCCTCAGTTCGCGAAAACCACTCCAGGGTTACCAACGCATCTTGTAGGCCGGGTTTCCTACCCGGCGGCTTTTGAACCAAGATCGCGGGAATCCTTTCCCGCGCTACGAAGAGGGGCCATCCACGAATAGGAACGAATAAACGAATTCCAGCCATTCGTTCATTCGTTTTCCCATTCGTGGACGGCACTCATCCGTCGGGATTGAAATCCCGCCTCAGTTCGCGCCCCCCCCGGGGTTGCCAACGCATATTGTAGGCCGGGTTTCATACCCGGCGTCTTTTCAACCAAGATCGCGGGAAAGGATTGCCGCGCTACGAAGAGGCCCGTTTTAAAGCTAAAAGCTGACGGCTAATAGCTGTCAGCTTTCTTCTGTGAGCGTGCAGGGGCTCGAACCCTGAACCAATAGCTTAAAAGGCTACTGCTCTACCATTGAGCTACACGCCCGAAAACCGACCCGTATTGTATCACGCCCCTCCCGCAGCGTCAATTCTTTTGCCCACAACCAACTCGGAATGTCGTTGCGACGGCGCTGCGCCGGAAGCAACCTCCACCTGTGTCTACCCGGAGATTGCTTCACCACCTCCCCCAATGCATTTTCCCGCGTTTGTGCGCATACGGCGGTTCGCAATCACACGGTTGCGATATTTTCGAGCAGGCATCCCTCCCCCTTCTGGCATTTCGCAGTTACAATATTCTCATCCTTTCGCGTTTTATTCGCGCCCACCCTGGCAAAGCCAGAGCTATTCGCGGATCACATCTCTTCCCCCAAGGACTCCCCCATGACCGACCTCCTCTACCAAACCGACTCGTACCTAAAAACCTTCACCACAACCGTCCTCGCTGTGGATGAAGCCGCCCATTCCGTGCTTCTCGACCGCACCGCCTTCTATCCCGGCGGCGGCGGCCAGCCCGCCGACTCGGGCGTCCTCGTCTGGCAAGGCGTTGAACTGCCCGTCACGCGCGCGCGCAAAGGCGCCGAAGGCATCTGGCACGCTCTGGCCGAAGGCGCGCCCCTGCCGCCCGTGGATGCCGCCGTGGAAGGCCGCCTGGATTGGGACCGACGCTACGCCCTCATGCGCACCCACAGCGCCATGCACATCCTGTGCGGCGTCGTCTACCGTGACTACGGCGCCCTGGTCACCGGCGGCGACATGGAACCCCTTCACGGGCGCATGGACTTCGAGTTCGAATCCCTATCCAAAGATCTTGTCGGTGTGATCGAAGCGGCCGTCAACCGCGAGGTAGCCGCCGACCACCCCGTGCGCGTGGCCATCCTGCCCCGCGACGAGGCTTTCCAGATTCCCGACCTCATCCGCACCAAGATCAACCTGCTCCCGCCCGAGATCAGCCACATCCGCACCATCGAGCTGGTAGGCCTTGACCTGCAAGCCGACGGCGGCACACACGTCCATTCCACCGCCGAGGTGGGTCGAATGCGAATTGTGGATTATAAGAGCAAGGGCAAAATCAACAAACGCATCTACGTTGAGCTGGACTGAGTTCAATTAAAAGACCGGCAACGGGGGTATTCCGCTGCCGGTCTTTTTTGTTTTTCTCCGAAGGCCTTACTCGTTCACCCGCGCCTTCATCCAATCGTTGCTGTTGAAGAAATCGGCCACCGCATTCCCAGGGTGCACAATCGCGTCGCAAGCCGCCCGGTCCTCGTCGCTCAGGCTCATCTCAAACACCGGCAGGTAGTCCTCAAGGTGCTGCAAGGTGCGCGGGCCTACAATCGGCGCGGTGATGCCCGGCTGATCCTTGCACCAGGTCAGCGAGAACTGCGCCGGCGTCACGCCGCGCTGTTTGGCCAGTTCAATTACTTTAACACCTGTCTCCAGCGCGCGCAGCGTCACGCGGTCCTTGATGGCCGGCCAGTTGGCGCGTGCCGCGCGCGAATCCGCCGGGTAAGATCCGTCCAGCGGATAGCGCCCCGCCAGAACGCCCATCGCCAGCGGCGACCAGGGCAAAATCGCCAGCCCGTACTTCTGGCACAGCGGCGCCAGCTCATTCTCAATGCGCCGGTCGAGCAGGTTATAAGGCGGCTGCTCGCTGATATAACGCACCAGCCCAAATTTCTCGCTCGTCGCCAGCGCTTCCATCACCTTCCAGGCCGGGTGCGTCGAGCATCCAATGTAACGCACCTTGCCCGCCCGCACCAGGTCGTCAAAGGCGCGCAGCGTCTCGTCCTGGGGGATAATCGCCGAGGGCCGGTGCAGTTGGAACAGATCGATCGTTTCGGTCTGCAAGCGGCGCAGCGAGTCTTCGCACGATTTGAGGATGTGCAGCCGCGATGCGCCCTGGTCATTGGGCCCTGGCCCCATCGTCCCGTGCACCTTGGTCGCCAGAACGACCTGCTCGCGTTTGCCGCTTTCCTTCAATGCTTTGCCCACAATACGCTCGCTTTCTCCGGCATTGTAGACATTGGCCGTGTCGATGAAATTAAAGCCGCCATCCAGCGCCCGCTCAATAATGCGAATCGATTCATCCTCTGGCGTTGGCCCGCCAAAGTTCATCGCCCCCAGGCACAAGGGTGAAACCATCACCCCCGTCCGTCCCAACGATCGGTATTCCATGCTGAACTCCTTTCAGAATGTGTCGGATTACTTCTATTATACGGTTCTTTTGGACGCATCCTTTTGCCGTAATCAAAAGGCGGGAGAGAACTTCCGCCAGGATTGCACCGCTTCAACCCGTAGGGTTGTCAGCGCCTTCCGTAGGCCGGGTTTCTTACCCGGCCTCTTCTCGGGTCCAAGACCGCGGGAAGATATTCCCGCGCTACTTGCTTCCAGCTCGAATGGCTTCTGCGTCCTGAGCAGGGGTTTCAACCCCGCGGTTTGCGCGTCGAGCCCGGCGGAGTTGATCTTCTGTAGGCCAGGTTTCTTACCCGGCATCCTCTTAAACCCAAGACCGCGGGAAGGGATTCCCGCGCTACTTGCTTCCAGTCCAAATGGCTTCTGCGTCCTGAGCAGGG
This sequence comes from Anaerolineaceae bacterium, assembly GCA_016927865.1. Classification (GTDB taxonomy): domain Bacteria; phylum Chloroflexota; class Anaerolineae; order Anaerolineales; family Anaerolineaceae; genus Anaerolinea. The sequence goes on along the minus strand of JAFGLU010000009.1, from coordinate 35,861 downwards.
GTTTCAACCCCGCGGTTTGCGCGTTGGGCCCGGCGGAGTTGATCTTCTGTAGGCCGGGTTTCTTACCCGGCACCCTCTTAAACCCAAGATCGCGGGAAAGGATTCCCGCGCTACGAAGAGATTCCCGCGCTACAAATGCCCCGAACAGTTGCGCCGATTTTCTTGCCACCCACCCAGGCCCGTGATACACTTTTAACATGGCTTATTCCATATTGGTTGCAACCGCCCATACCCCCTTCGGCGAGCTGATTCGCTTGAGTCTGGAAGAAACCAGGCGCTACCGCGTCCAGGTTGTGGACAGTGGGATTGCCGCGGAGCAGCAGCTCAATGTGAATGCTTACACACTGGCGATCGTGGACGCCGACCTGCAGGACCTGCCCTTCTCGTTGTTGACCCAACAAGTACAGCAAGGTTTGAAGGTGTTTGGGGTGCCTCCCTCAGAAGGGAGCGCAAGCGATGCCTTCACAGCGCTGCCATTGAGTGGCACGCTAAAGCGCCCGTTTTACCTCCCGGATCTGCTGGACCTGGTAGCCCAGGCGGTGGAGGATGCGCCCGCTGCGCCCGACCCGCTTCCCGTATGGCCAACCCCCGCGGCCCAAACCCCTGCCTCGGCTCAACCCGCCGAGCCTACCCCTGAAGTGAAAACCGCATTGCCCGTAAACGGCAGCGATTCGGCTTTTGCCAACCTGCTGGAAAAGACCAACGCCCTGGCGGGCCTGTGGATGGCACGCGGGCGAGGCGCCTATCAGGCCGGGCCTGCGGCGGCGGATGTGGCCCGCGAGCTGACCGAACAATTGCAAAGCTACTGGCAGAAGGGCGAGCGCGGCGAGGTGGTTCGTTTTGTGCGTCTGCCCATCGACGACGGCGACTGCCAGCTTTATTTGATCACCCTGGAAGGCGACCAGGTGCTGGGCATGGTCTTCAGCGCCAAAACGCCCTTTAGCAAGGTGCGCAACCAGGTAGGCAAGTTGATTCAGGATCTGGCCCAACGCACTTCCAAAGGTGAACCCGCCCCTCCAGTCAAAGTTCCCCCCACGGCGGAAGAAGACCGCTGGTACGTCGAAGACTCGGCCGAGCCTCTGAACGGCAAATCTGGGCAGGCGGAGATGGAACTCACGGGTGAACTGGACGATGCCCTGGAAGCCCAATTGCAAAACCTGGATTTGGAAGCCCTGCTCGGGTCCATCCCCAATCCCGACCCGCAAAATGGGGAAGCGGACCGCTTCTGGGACCCAGACCAGGCTCAGCCCACGGTTCCATCTTGGGCACAACCCGAAAGTCAACAGCCCGAGGTGACCCAACCTGTGCAAACGGGAACAACCGAGGGGCGCTTTGTAATGCCCGAGGAAGGCGAAGAGACCTCCGCGGACCTGGCCCCAGCCAGCGATGCCCAGGTGCTCACGCCCCCCACATCGCTGAACCAGCTCGATCCCGCTTCGGCGGGGGTCAGCCAGATCTACTACACCTGCGTGTTGATTCCACGCCTTCCGCAGCATTACCTGACCCGTGAGATTGGCGAGCGGGTGGGGCAGTGGGTGCAGCAGTTGTGCCTGGCCTTTGGTTGGCGGCTGGAAGGCATCGCCATCCGTCCCGAATACTTGCAGTGGATGGTACAGGTCGCGCCGTCGGTGTCCCCGGCCAACGTGGTCAAGGTCATCCGCCAGCGCACCTCCCATTACCTGTTCAATGCCTTTGAACGCATTCGCGATGAAAATCCTTCGGATGATTTTTGGGCCAGTGGGTATCTGATCATCAGCGGTGCCCAACCCCCGGCGGCCAAATTGCTGCGCGAGTTCATCGTCGAAACCCGCCGCCGCCAGGGAATCACCCGCCTGCCGCAGGGGGGGGTGCCATCCCTCAACGAACCGCCCAAACCATGAGAGAACTATGCCGCCTACGCTTTATCTAATTGACGGACACGCCCTGGCATACCGCACCTTCTTTGCCCTCACGGCAGGCAGCGGTACGCGTTTTTCTACTGCCGATGGTGAACCTACCGCCGGGGTGTTTGGCTTCACCAGCGTGCTCCTGCGCCTGTTGGAACAGGACAAACCCGATTACCTGGCTGTCGCCTTCGACGGCGGTCATTCCTTCCGCGACGAGTATTATCCTGAGTACAAAGCCACCCGCGCCAAGATGCCCGACGACCTGCGCACACAGATGGTGCGCATCCGCGAGATGGTGGACGCCTTTGGCATCCCCCGCCTCGAGCTGGATGGCTACGAGGCCGATGACATCCTCGGCAGCATCGCCGTGCAGGCAGTCAAGGAAGGCCTGGGAGTCAAGATCATCACAGGGGACCGCGACCTGCTGCAACTGGTCAACGAGCGGGTGATGGTGAATCTGGCGGGCAGCAAACTCGCCGAAGCCCAGGATTACCTCCCCGAGCAGGTCAAGAGCTACCTGGGCGTGCGGCCCGATCAGGTGGTAGATTACAAGGCCCTGGTGGGCGACACCTCCGATAACATCCCCGGCGTGAGCGGGGTGGGCGAGAAGACGGCTGTTTCACTGTTGGAACAATATGACACGCTGGATGAAATCTACGCTCATCTGGATGATCTGCCCGCGCGGGTAAAAACCCGCCTGGAAGCGGGCCGTGAATCGGCTTATCTGAGCCAGAGGCTGGCTTTGATCCGCACCGACCTGGAGATTACCCTGGATTTGGCCAAGGCTCGCGTGGGGCAGCAAAACATCGAGCAGTTGGAAGCGCTGTTCAAGCAGTTGGAGTTCCGCACCTTATGGGAGCGCCTGCGCAAGGTGTTCGGGCTGCCCCCGACGCCTGGCCCAGCAGCAGCGCCCAAACCCGCGCCCGGCGGGCAATTATCCTTGTTTGAAAGCTCCGCTGCTCCTGGCGGCGAGTTGAGCGTTGAACGAGTAGGTACAGCTCCTGGTTATCAGGTGGAAGCGCAGGTAGTTGATAGCACCGAAAAGCTGGCTGATCTGGTCAAAACCCTCGCAGCCGCCGATGCGGTGGCCTTCGACACCGAATCCACCTCCACCGACCCCCTTCTGGCCGACCTGGTGGGCATCTCGCTGGCGGTCAAGCCCGGCGAGGGTTTCTATATCCCCGTGGGGCACCGCACCGGCGAGACTCAACTGCTCATGCCGCAGGTGCTGGATGCGCTCCGACCAGTCATGAGCGACCCGCGCAAGCCTAAAGTGGGCCAAAACCTCAAGTACGACGTGCTCATGCTGCGCAAATGCGGCCTCGAGGTGGACGGTCTGGCCTTTGATACCATGATCGCCCAATGGTTGATCGACCCCAGCTCGCACAATCTGGGGTTGAAGGATATGGCCGAAGTGTACCTCGGTGAGCGCATGACGCACATCGAAGAGTTGATCGGCAAGGGCAAGGCCCAGCGCAGCATGGCTGAGGTGACCGTGGCAGAGGTAGCCCCCTACGCGGCAGCCGACGCCGAGGTGACCTTACGCCTCAAACCCTTACTGGAAAAAGGCATGACCAAAACCGGCGCGGACCGCCTGTTTGCGGAGATGGAAATGCCCCTGGTTGCGGTTTTGGCCGACATGGAATGGAACGGCATCTTGCTGGACCTGCCCTTCTTCACCAAGATGAATGACATGCTCAGCACGCGCCTGGCCGAAATTGAGAAAGAAGTCTACGCGCTGGTTGGCAAACCCTTCAATATCAACTCCACCCAGCAGCTTTCAGACGTGCTGTTTGGCACGCTGCGCCTCGAGCCGCCCGACCGCCGCAAGAAGACCGCCAGCGGGCATTTCTCTACTTCGGCGGACGTGCTGGAAGAGCTGCGCGGCAAGCACCCGGTGGTCGATTTGATCCTCGAAAACCGCGAGTTGGCCAAGCTGCGTTCCACCTACGTGGATGCGCTGCCCCAGCAGATCGCGCCGTTCAGCGGGCGGGTGCACACCTCCTTCAACCAGACTGGCTCGGTGACGGGGCGCTTGGCCTCCTCGAACCCCAACTTGCAGAACATCCCCACCCGCACCGAACTGGGGCGGCAGGTGCGCAACGGCTTCATCGCCCAACCCGGCTGGAAGCTGCTTTCCATCGACTACTCGCAGATCGAGCTGCGCATTGTAGCCCACGCTGCCCAGGATGAGGCCATGCTGGCGGCTTTCCGAGCCGGGCAGGATATTCACGCCACCACCGCGGCGGCGGTGTACGGCGTGCCATTGGAGCAGGTGGACAAATCCATGCGCCGCCACGCCAAGGCCATCAACTTCGGCCTGATCTACGGCATGAGCGCGTTTGGCTTGAGCCGTTCCACCGAGTTGACCCTGGCCGAAGCGGAAGATTTTGTGAAGGCTTACTTCCAGAAGTTCCCCGGGGTCAAGCGTTATTTGGATGAAACCCGCGCGCTGGCGGCCCGCCAGGGGTATGTGGAAACCCTGCTGGGCAGGCGGCGCTACTTCCCCAACCTGGCCAGCGGCTCCAACCCGGCCCTGCGCGGGCGTGAGGAGCGCGAGGCCATCAACGCGCCCATTCAGGGCACCGCCGCCGACATTGTCAAACTGGCCATGATCCGCCTGCCTGCCGCGCTGGAAAAGGCGCGCAGCCGGGCCAGGCTAATGTTGCAAGTGCACGATGAACTGGTGCTGGAAGTGCCAGACGAGGAATTGATGGAAACGGCCCGGCTGGTGCAGAAGGTGATGGAAAGTGCCTACCTTCTCTCCATTCCACTGGAAACCGAAGCCCGAGCGGGAGATCGTTGGGGCGAGTTAACCGTATTATCCTAATGCGTATTCATGTCAGGTGATCGAATAACGGGATGAGCTATGGCAGGAAATCAACAAGCATACCAAAAAGCGATGAACCAGGGCCACTCCGCAGCCTGGGACCAGGATTGGAAGGAAGCAGCCAAATTCTACCGTGCTGCGCTGGAAGAATTCCCCGACAACCCCCAGGGGCTTTCCAGCCTGGGACTGGCTTACTTTGAGTTGCAGGATTACGAGAACTCGCAGGAGTGCTACCTTCAGGCGACCAATCTGGCTCCTGCCGACCCGGTGCCGCAAGAGAAGTTGGCCCGCATTTTTGAGCGCATGGGCAAACTCAAAGAGGCGATGGAGGCTTCGCTGCGCGCAGCCGAGCTGCACCTGAAAGGCCGCGACGTGGATAAAGCCATCGACAACTGGCAGCACGTCCTCAGCTTGAACCCCGATCACCTTTCCACCCGCCAGCGGCTGGCGGCGGTATACGAAAAGACCGGAAAGCGCGCCGAAGCGGTGATTGAATACATCGCGACTGCCAGCATCTTCCAGCGCAATGGCGACTTAACGCGCGCGTTGAAAGCAGTGGAGTATGCCTCGCAAATGATGCCCGAAAGCCAGGATGCTCGTTTTGCGCTTTCTACGCTGCGCTCGAACCAAATGCTGCCCAAGCCTGCTCGCCCCAAGGGTGGCACAGGGCCGGTGCGCATGGCCAGCGTGAAATCCTTGGGACAAGAAGATGAAGATGGTGAAAAGAAAGCTGACCCGGTGGAAGAAGCTCGCCAGAAGGCAATGGTGCTGTTGGCCGGGCTGCTCTTTGACCAGGGCGACGAGGTCAGCGACAGCCCCACGGCCCGCCGCGGGCTGGGCGCATTAACGCGCGGCGATACCGGCACATTGCGCTCAGGGCACGACCGCACGCGGATCGTGCTGCACGTTGGCCAGGCCATCGACTCGCTGACGCAAAACGATGAGAGCCAGGCATCCAAAGAATTGGAGCGGGCCCTGGATTTGGGCTTGCGCAATCCCACCGCCTACTTCATTTTGGGACTGCTGCAACAGGGCCGCGACAATGACCGTTCCCTGCGCTACCTGCAGGAAGCGCAGCGCCACCCCGATTACGACCTGGCGTGCAACCTGTTGATTGGGCAGATGAGCCAGCAGGCCGGCGCCCTCAACGAGGCGGCCACGGCTTACATGCAGGCTCTCTGCCTGGCTGATGCGCGGGTTGTTGACCCAGACCGGGCGGAAGAACTGCGCCAGGCTTATGAACCTTTGATCGATGCACAGTCGAGCGAGACGGACACAGAGATTTTAAAGAACATTTGCACCACCGTGGCAAACCAAATCAATCGTCCGGGATGGCAGCAGTACTTGTTGATGGCCCGCCAGCAAATGGGCGCCGTGCCTGAAGGCGCGCCCTTGCAGCCCGTGGCAGAGATGATTCTGGAATCCCGCGGCAGCCAGGTGGTGGAGGCAATGGCTGCTGTCCGAACCCTGGCCTCGAAAGGAATGACCCGCACCGCGATGGAGGAAGCCTTCTTCGCCTTGCAGTTTGCGCCCACATATCTGCCCCTGCATGTGCAGATCGGTGAAATGCTGCTTCAGGAGCAGCACGTCGATGAGGCGGTGCGCAAGTTCATGCTGGTGGCCGATCTCCAATCGGTGCGCGGCGAGACGGGCCGAGCGGTGCGCAGCTTGAAGCGCATTCTGACCGTTGCGCCGATGGATTTACGCGTGCGCGAGCGGTTAATCACCTTGCTCGTATCGCAGGGCAAGGTGGACGCGGCCCTGGCCGAATATATGGACCTGGCCGAGATGTATTACCGGCTGGCGGAACTGGATAAAGCGCGCCAGACCTATTTGACGGCCCTCACTTTGGCTCAAAAATCGCAAGATAACCGCACCTGGGGCGTGGATATCTTGATGAAGGTGGCGGATATTGACATGCAGCGCTTGAATTTGCGCCAGGCCGTGCGGATTTACGAACAGGTTCGCACGATCCAACCCGATAATGTCGCGGTGCGCTCACAGATTGTACTGCTCAACCTTCGCTTGGGGCAGGAAGCGGTGGCATTGGGCGAGGTAGATGCTTTCTTGCAGTTAGCCGAATCTTCGGGCCGGCGCGAATTGGGGATTGAGTTCTTGAACGATCTCCTGGTGGAGCACGGCACCAATTTGACCCTGCGCAAGCGGCTGGCGGATTTATATGCCCGCAGCGGGCAGGTTCAAGAGGCAGTCACGCAGTTGGATGTGGTGGCAGGCGCCTATTTGGATCAGGGGCAAACCCTGGAGGCGATCAATATGATGGAAACCATCATCGCCCTGCAACCCACCAATGTGGAAGAGTATAAAAACGCGCTGCAAGCGCTGCGCAAAGACAGCTTGCGGAAGTAAAACCAATGGGGTTAATATAAAGTTTATGCCGCGCGGTCGCGCGGCATAAACTTTTTACGTAACTGCTCAGACGGTGAGGAAAGTTCCCGAATTTGAGGTGTGTGTGGGGTGCGAAGCACCCCACACACACCTCAAATTCGGGCCTCTTCCATCTCTGGCTGAGTAGTTATCTTTTTACTAATCCCAAAATTTTCCGCGTAGCTTCAAAGGCCAGATCGGGCAAGGCGCTGCGCGGGAAAAAGGCCGCTTCGGCGGCATCATCCCCGGCTTGCAGCGTGCCACCGATGATTTTGGCACGATAGGCAATGACAATGTCAGCCCCGCCGTGGTGTTCGCGACCGGGCACAACGCCCAACAGCCCGCTGATTTCCACCTCCAACCCGGTTTCTTCCAGGCATTCGCGGCAGGCGGCTTCGGCGGGATCTTCGCCCGCGTCGATGAAGCCCGCCGGAACGCTCCACAACCCCTGACGGGGTTCGTTGAGGCGCTTTACCAGCAGGACGGTGTCATTCACCTCCACCAGCACCGCGGCGGCAACTTTTGGGTCGGCAAAATGGATCCAACCGCAGGCGGGACAGTAGGGCCGTTGGCGACCAAACAACTCTCGCGTAGTCACCGGCGCGCCGCACGAGGTGCAAAAGCGTATCGGGAATGACTTCACACTGACCGCCGCCGGGCAAATAGGAAGGCAGCCACAGCGGCAATCACCGCGACGAGGATCAGCCCAATCTGCAAGCCTCGCAGGGTAATCAGGCCTTTCGGCGCAGAGTAAAAATCATCTTCTGTATAGACGGGGGGAGCTTCGGAGTTGCTCAGAATTTGACCCGCTGTTTCGGCGGAAGGCACCCCTAGAATTGGGCCGCTGCCTTCAATCGCGGCTGCGCTTTCGGCAGCGCTGCGCTCTTGAGCGGCGGGGGCTTCTTCAGCGGGGACTGATTCTGCTTCTGGAATTTTGGGTGCGGGTGGAGCCGCCAAATCTTGCATGCCGCCTGCCATTGGGTCCGTACCGCCACCGCCGCCCGTGCCATAAGCGTAGGCAGGCGAGCCCCAGGTGATGATCATGGGGGTGGCCTCAGCGGCGGCTTTTTCAACCGGGGCGGCTTCCATCACCACTGCGCCGGCGGCGGCGTCCTCTTGCATGGCGGGCGCCGCGCTGAGCATGGGAGAGGCGTTTTGATTTGCCAGAATGGGCGAGCCCTGCAGGACCAGGGCCACGACCAGCGCCAGGGTAGCCATTGCCGCAGAGACGCGCAGTCCGATCAGGTTGGTAAGAAAGGAGCGGCGGGCCTGTTTGGCCATTTCGGGGGTCAAGGCAAAGCTGCGCGGAGCACGGTAACGAGGAGCGCGGCGCAACACCCGGCGAGTTTGATCTAACTCATCCAGCATCAGCCGCCATTCCCCGCGGGTCTCCAGGTTTTGCTCTACGGAATTTCGATCAGCATCCGAGAGCTGCCCGTCCAGGTAGGCCGATAAAAGTTCTTGATCTCGTAACGTTAAATGTGTGTTCACGGTTCCCTCTCCTCATTTAGACGGACAGGCTGAGGAAAAAGTTCCCAAAATCGGTGCAGGCACTCGCGCAGTTTTAAGCGGGCGCGGGCCACGCGGCTTTTGACCGTGCCGAGGGGTTTGCCGATGATGGTGGCTGCTTCGAGATAATCGAGGCCTTCGATGTCTACCATGACGACCACGGCGCGGAAATCGTCCTCCAGGCGCTGAAGGCAGGCTTGCAAAGCCTGGTCGAGTTCGGCGCGCTCCAACTGCTCTTCGGGCGATGCCGCATCATCGGCCAACCAGGAAGGGGATTCGATCTCCTCATCATCCTCGGTGAGGGGCTCGAGAGGCACGGAAGGGCGGCGTTGGCGGCGGCGCAGTTCATCGTAGCAGGCGTTGGTAACCATGCGCATGACCCAGGCCTTGAACGACCCCCCGCGGAAATCCGCCAGGTGCCGGTAGGCGGAGATGAAGGCCGTTTGGACAGCGTCCTCGGCGGCATCCGAGTCGCTTAGCATGCGCATGGCAACGTTGAAAGCCAGGTCCTGGTGAGCCAACACCAGGCGGTTGAAGGCGTCCAGGTCGCCTTTTTGGGCGAATTCTACCAGGGCAATCTCATCCATGACTGATTTTCCGTTGGGTGAATACGGCCCATGCAGATCGCCACAAGAGCATGCCCAGGCCCGAGGTGGCGCCCAGAACCGTGACAAACACGGGGATGATGGCGCCGCTGAGCCACAATCCGCGCAGCCAGGCGGCAAAGGGAGCCGCCAGGAAAGCCGCCAAGACGGCGCGCCACCACACTTGCCCCAGGCGGTCAGCGATTCCGGCCCGGTAGAGACCCAGCCAGGGGGCGATTAGGGCCCAACCCAGGCAAAAGGGCAAAAATGTGCTCAGCCAGCGCAGGCTGAAGGCTTCTTTCCCGGCGTAATGCATCAGGTAACCGATGACACTGACGGACAGGATGGCTAATGCGTCGCCAATGATGAGAATGGTACGAGAGCGGTTGCTTAGCATGGGATTATTGTACCCCAGGAGTACATTTTTGCAACCGAGTTTTCCGGCATCATTCGGGGCGGGTCGGGAGACCCGACCCCTACAAGGTGGTAGGGGCGCGGCGACCGCGCCCAGATCGTGACCCACGGACGGTGGGTCGGGAAACCCGCCCCCTACAAGGCGGTAGGGGCGCGTTCTCCGCGCCCGGATTGTGACCCACACGGACAGCGGGGCGGGAAACCCGCCCCCTACAAGGCGGTAGGGACGCGGTAACCGCGCCCGGATCGTGACCCACACGGACAGCGGGGCGGGAGACCCGACCCCTACCGCGAGGTTTGGCGGGCCTTGCGCCGGGCATCTACCCACAAGGCCAGCACGGCCAGGAGGGTGGTGATGAAAATTCCCACCGCCGCGACGATATAAGCCCCTTGGATGCCAACCACCACCGCTTGCGCCGGGGCAGTGTTCACGTCGGTGCCGACGGGCAGATTGCCCGCAGCCAGCACAAAAGCCCCATAGATGCTGCCCATGAGCGGCAGGCCAGAGGAATTGCCCAGCGTGCGTGACAGGCCGATTAAGCCTGAGGCAACGCCGAGCCGCTCGCGGGGGGCAGAGCCCATGATGGAGCTGTTGTTGGGCGCCTGGAACAGGCCAAAGCCGATGCCAAAAGGCGCCATACGGGCCACAATCCCCAGCGGGGTGACGCTGGTGTTGAGAGTGCTCATGACCAGGCAGCCCACCACCAGCACCAAGAGACCGATCAGGCTGATGACCCGCGAACCGTAACGGTCGGAGAGCGTTCCGGCGATGGGTGCGACCAGCCCCATGGCGATGGGGGTGGACATCATCATCAAGCCGACGATTTGGGTGGAATAGCCGAGCACATTTTGAAGCAGAAACGGCATGATGAATCCGGCGGCCAGGACGAGGAACACCAGGAAGCCCATGAGCAGGTTGATGGAGAAAAGCGGGTTGCGGAACAGCTTGAGATCGACCATTGGCTGAGCGGCCTTGCGCTCGACGGCCAGGAAAACAAGCAGCCCCAACCCGGCGGTGATGAGCAGCGCCAACACCAGCGGCGACGAGAAGCCGATGGACTGGCCTCGGGTCATGCCGCTGGCGTAGGCAATGAGCACGGCCATGAGGATAGCGGCGCCGGCCACGTCAAAGCGCTGACCAGGCCGGGCAGAACGCAGATCGGGCACGTAGCGGTAGACAAAGAAGGCGGTGATGAGCCCGACGGGCAGGTTGACCCAGAAGACGGATTGCCAACCAACGAGGCCGATGAGCAGGCCGCCCAGGGGCGGCCCAACGGCGATGCCCACCGAAACGACCGCACCCATGGTTCCCAGCGCTCGCCCGCGCTCGCTGGCGGGGAAGATCTCGGTGACCATCGCCATGCCCAGGGCCTGCATCATCGTGCCGCCCAGGCCCTGCAGGGCACGAAAGGCAATGAGCCAGCCCACCGAAGGAGCCAGCCCGCACAGGCAAGAGCTTATGATGAAGATGATCAGGCCGGTTTGGTAGATGCGCTTCTTGGGCAGCATATCGCCAATGCGGGCCACGCTGAGCATGAGCGAGGTGATCACGAGGCCATAAGCCAGGACCACCCACTGGATGGTAGCGAAGTCAGTGTCGAAGTAGTCTGCCAGCGTGGGCAGCGAGATGTTGACGATGCTGGTGTCGAGGGTGGCCATGAAGACGCCCAGCGCGATGCCGGCGATGGCCAACCATTTGTTGTTGGTGGCAGGAGACGCGGCTCCCGGATTAATGCTTCACCGCCTCGATCAGGTAACGGTGTTCGGGCACAACCAATTCGCTTTCGCGCTGAATGGTGACATGGATTTTTTCCAGGCCTTCCATGTAGGCTTCGGGACTGAACCCGGGAATCTGCCAGGGAATCACCTTCAGGTAATAAACGACGGCTGCTACATCGCGGAAGGCGGCCACGGGGAAATCTTCGCGGGCTTGCAGGATTTCAAACCCGGCGGAGGTGAGGTCGGCGACCAGTTTTTCGAGGGTTTCGTCCGCATACTCGTAGGTGTTGGTTTCTTCAAGCAGTTCGTTGAGGCGGGTGCTGTTCTGGCAGCCGATTTGCTGGGTGAGGAACTTGCCGCCGGGTTTGAGGATGCGCGCCAGCTCTTTGCCCGAGAAGGATTCGTGACGGTTGATGGCCAGGTCAAAGTGGTTGCCGGGCAAAGGCAGGTCGTTGTCGTCAAAAACCTGCACCAGCTTGACGCCCAGCGGCTCGAGGCGAGCGCGCGCGATGGGCACGTTGGGAACAAAGGCCTCGGTGACCCAGGTGTCGGCCGGATAGGGGCGCAGGGTGGAGAAAAATTCGCCGCCGCCGGTGCCCATATCGACCATGGCCTGGACGCCCTTCATTCGCTCGAGAACCAGGGCGCGGTAATCCCAGGCCGGTTCTTCTTCAACGTAGCGACCCTCCAGCCAGGAGAAATCCCAACCAGAAAAATCGGCCTTCCAGGCCTCTTGAACGATTTGGAGGAAGAGAGGGTCCATAGTCACACCTGTGTGGGGGAAAGATTTGGGTATGGCGCAGAGGAACAGTTCCGGCTTCTACGCCACGCTTAAGATAGTTCTTATTTTACGCGACAGGGCGGGGATACGCAACTATTCACGGGGCGATTGGCTGAGCAGCGTGTCCAGGTCGGTGTGGATGGGCAGCCCACGGGGCGCGGCCCAGGTTTCCAGGCCGTCCCAATAGGCGTTGGCGGCTTCGAGCAGGCGGGGCGGGTTGGACAGTTCGCCGCGCATGACCATGCCGCACAGGTGATTGTACCCGGAAGGGCGGTCGGAGAGCTGGAGCGACTCGGGGAACATGGCCACGCTGCTGGAATAGATACGGCGGTGAGCCAGCCCCAGCAGGCAAGCCCCGAAGCGGACCGTGTCGACGGCGTAAGCGGGCATGATGTGGCTGAAGCCGGGTAGGATGCCGTTGCGCAGCTTGCCGATGCACTCGTAGATGTCGCCAACGATCACCTCGCGGATGAGGTTGTTAATTTCCTGGTCGGTGTGGGCCAGGGCCACCTGGCGCGCGTGGGCAAAAATGTCCTCGGGGTCGTGAATGGGTTGGACGTAAACATAGGCGCCGTGGGTGAGCGGCCAGAACTCATCCAGTTCGGCAGCTTTGGCCAGGATCACATCCGGCGAGTAGACATCCACTTCGGCTTTCCAGGGACCGTTTGACCACTCGAAGCAGCGCTCGATGTTGTTACCTTCAATGACCACGTGAATCTCGATGTCGGAGTGAGGGCCGTCGGCGCCGCGTGCCACCGAGCCATATAGCCCCGAGGCAAGGAGGCGTTCACCGTAGTAGGCCCGAAATTTGGCGGCGATTTCTCGGGCGCGCGCCATGCGCTGGTCATGGGAGTAGGGTTGGGGACCGGTGGGCATGTTTCCTCTTAGAGAACTGCCAGCCAGATGGTGAGGCTGAGCGCGCTGATGAGCGTGGACCATAACACGGTTTGCGAGACGAGGTCGCCGTCGCGTTTGTACTCGCTGGAGAGAATGTAGGCATTGACGGCCACGGGCATGGCCGCGGCAATGATCAGCACCGGCCCGGCCAGATCGAGGGTGGGGAGCAGCCCGGCACGGGCAGCGGCTTCCCAGCCCAGCAGCATGAGCCAGGCCAACAGCGGGGCGACCAACAGGCGCATGAGGGTGACCAGGGCCAGCGGGCGGATTTGCTTGCCGCTGCGGCTGCGAGAGAGCTGCGCGCCCAGCGTGACCAAAGCCAGGGGCACCAGCCCATCGGCCAGATACTCGACAGGCTGGCGGATGGGGGTGGGCAGTTCGAGTTTGAAAACCATGACTAGCACTGCCGCCACGGAAGCCCACAGGATGGGGGTTTTGAGCAAGCTGATGAGGGCGTCGCGCCAGTGGGTGCGGCCCGAGTCGATGATCCAAAGACCAATGGTGATGGTGACAAATACCTGAATGAGGACGATGATGGCCATGATGTTGGCCCCGGCGGCGCCGAAGGCCAGCATGGCCAGGGGAATGCCGTAGTTGCCCGCGTTGGGCAGCAGGCTGGCCAGGGTCAGCTCGGGGCGGTGGCTGCGCAAGCCGGGCAGGCTGAACAGCGCCCAGGATACGCCCAGGATCAGCGCGGTGTGGAGCAGGTTGAAAACGGCCACCCCGCCGAACAGTTCGGGGGGCAGGTTGGCGTCGAGAGCTTTGAGGAAAACCAGGGCAGGGAGAAAAACGTTGAAATTGAGCTTGACCAGCGAATCGACGTCGACTTTGTAGGCGCGTTCGGCCAGGATTCCGGCGCCGATGAGCAGGAAGACGGGGAGGGTGATGTTGAAGAGGATGTGCAGCAGCATAAGGGAAGATTATACCTTCATCAGGGCGAGTGGATGGGGAAGATTAGGAGGAACCGCGGAGCAGAGGAACCGCAGAGGGCGCGGAGGGCGCGAAGGCACGCAGAGGAGGAGAGGAAAAAAACGAATGGAACGAATGTACCCTCGGATGCGCGGGTGGGGGGCGCGGGGTTGAAACCCCTGCTCAGGGCGTGGAAGCCCTACGGGCTGAAGAGGGGCAACCCCGCAGGGGTTTTGCGTGGTCTGAGGAGGGATTTCAATCCCGACGTGCCCGCCGGGGCATCCGGCGGGGGTTGAAACCCCCGCCTCAGTACGCGGAAGCCAACCTCTCTTCGTAGCGCGGGAATCCTTTCCCGCGATCTTGGGTTGAGAAGATGCCGGGTAAGAAACCCGGCCTACGATGCTGTGCCCTCACCCGCGCCGTCGGAGCCCGGCGCGACCTCTCCCGGGGGGCGAGGTGAGGAGAAAGAAGATGGCAACCCCGTAGGGGTTTCCGTGTCCTGAGGAGGGATTTCAATCCCGACGGATCTGCCCGAGCTTCTTCTCGCGGGCCCAAAGCCCAACCAGCACCCCCAGCGCCAGCAGCCCGGCCACCCCGCCGCCGTACCAGGTGGCCGCCGGGGAGATGGTGTCGCTCAGGAAGCCGCCCACCACGGGGGCAATTCCGGCGGCGGCTGACCAGGTCAGCCCATAGACGGACATATACCGCCCGCGCATTTCGGCGGGGGCGCGGTTGGCGGTATAGGTACTGGAGGAGGGCACCAGCACCAGTTCGCCCAGGGTCATCAGCACCATGCTGCCCCAGAACCACCAGAAGCCCTGCCCCCAGGCCACGCTGGTAGCCGCCATCCCGTAGATAGCCGCGCCGATCATCAGCATGGGCAGCAAGCCAAAGCGCTTGGTGCGCGTTGTGATCCACACCTGTAAGCTGACCACGAGGATCGCGTTGGTGGTGGGCAGCCAGCCGTACTGGCTCTCGCTGATGGCGAAGTTGTCCTTCATATACACGCCCAGGAGGATCCACATCAACGCGGCGCAGAATTGCACCAGGGTCATGCCCAGGCAAAAGGTGAGGAAGGTGCGGTCGGCGAACACCGGTCCGTAGCCGGCTTTTTTCTCGGTGGGCAGACCTTCGCGGGGGAGGGTCTCGCGGGCGAAGAAGAGGATCAGCAGGCTGTAAGTGATCAGGCCGGTTGCCGCCAGGGCGAAGGAAAGGTTGTAGGAGCTGGCCGCCACAAAACCGCCCACCGCCGGGCCAACGGAGATGCCCAGGTTGTTGCTCAGGCGCATGAGGGCGTAGCCGTCCACACGCTGCTCGGGGGGGATGAGGTCGGCCATCATGGCATCGGCCCCCACGCGGTAGAGCGGGTTGAAGGCCCCCTGCCAGGCCATGAGCAGGGCGAAGGCGGGCAGGCTGTCGGCCTGGCTCATCAGCAGGTAGCCCAGGCCATTGGCGGCCAGGCTGATGACCATGGCCCACTTGCGCCCCAGCCGGTCGATGACCGGCCCGGCGATGAACGACACGGCCACACCCACCCCGGCGTTGATGGTCATCAGCCCGGCCAGCATGGTGAGGGGCAAATCCAGCTTACTGCTGACGTAGATGAGCAAGAAGGGCCAGATCATGCTCGAGCCGGTAGTGCTGATGAGCATACCCGCGAACATGAGCCAGAACTGGCGCGGGTATTGGTTGAATTGGGTGCGCAGGGTAGAAATCACGGGGTCGATTGTATCAGAAAGTAGCCTCTGTTCCTCTGTCTCTGTTCCTCTCCCTGGCGCACCTGCGGGTGGCCGAAGCGGCAGAGATGCCCGTCTGGCGGGGGTTGAAACCCCCGCCTCAGTACGTGGAAGCCAGGTGGGACAACCCCGCAGGGTTGCCGTGTTCTGAGGAGGGATTTCAATCCCGACGATTCCAAAGGGCAGAGCGCCCCCAGCCCGCGCGCAGGCCCTGCTCGGGTGTCCACTCGGCGCTCTCCACCCACACCAGTCCGGCGGCGGCGGATTCCATGCCCTCCAGGCGCGCCCAGCGGCCCACCACGCCTTCGCCCAGTTCCAGCGGGCGGCCATCCCGCCAGCGCAAGCGACCCGCGCCGTCCAGCACCCAATCGGCGCTGCCTGGGTCGGGCATCTGCTCGATCAGCGCGACGCGCTCGGCGGTGACCCGGCCCAGCAGGCCCGCTCCGCCCGCCGCGCCCATGGCCAGCAGCTCGGCGGCCTCGGCCAAGGCCCGCCGCCCCCCGGCGCGGTACTGCCTGCCCTTCACCCCGCTGGCGTCTTTCACCCGGCAGCCTTCCAGGAACTGCCCGGCCTGAGTCAACAGGGCGCGGAGCTGCTCGCTGGTCTCCTCCTCCCCGGTCAGCGAGTAGATCAGCCCGGCATCCGGCGCGCGAGCCACCCAGGCGCTGCCGTTCCACAGCGAAAAGGTTCCCGACCCCAGGCCCTCGTCCACGGTCACGCGGTAATAATTGGCCGCGTCCGCCGCCCCGCTGCGCCGCGCGCCCAGCCAGTAGGTCCCGCCTGCGCTGAGCATATACTCGGCCGGCAGGGTGCATTTCGTCCAGCCCAGCTCGCCGATGAGGGCCGAAGCCGGGACGCCCGCGCAGGTAGCCAGCACCACCACCGTGGGGGTGATCTGCGAGAGCAGTTCCACCACCAGCTCATCGGTCGGGTTGCCCATGCGGGCAGCCTTGATCCAAACGTCCTTCAGCGGCCAGGCCCCGTTGGCCACCCAGGGCTGCGCCACCCGCGTGGCGGTGGGGATGCCGACCGCCTGGATGGCCCCGCCGCCCAGCGCCCCCTGCCAGCCCTCCGCCCGGGCATAGTAGACCCAATCCAAACTGTGCCACCAGCCCCTCACCCGCAGCCTAGCGATTTCCCCCTCTGACCCTCTTCTCTCTCTGAATCTCTGCGTATTCTCTGCGCCCTCCGCGCCTCCGCGGTTACTCTTCTGTTCTACCTTCCACCTCGGCCACCCCACCCGCGCCAGGGTCGCGTCCCGCAGCGCCTCGGCCTCGCCTGGGCGCGCCTCCGGCAATGAGAGCACCCGCTCCTTGCGCCCGTATCGGGCCACCGAAGCGGAGTCCTCGGCCCAGGCCGTGGTCCACTGCCAGCCGCTCAGGCCCAGCCCGGGCGCTTCGTCGCGGTAGCGCACCGCCACGCGGTTGGCCATCTCGGCCAGGTCGATGACGGCCCGCCCAGCCGGGACGGGCGCCTCGACCGCCTCCACAAAGCCCCACCAGCACGGCCCGCCGCTGGGGTCCGCCACCCGCACGGGGCAGCGCAGCAGTTGCGCCAGCCGTCCGGGGTCCTGGCCCACACCCTCCACGGCAATCACGCCGTCCAGCGGGCCGCCCTGGGAATGCCAGCGCAGGCGTTCCACGTCCAGCCGCGCCCTCGGCAGGAACAACGGCTTGCCCGTCACCCGATCTTCGATGGTACCATGCAACATGCAGCCTCCCGCAAGATTATAAGCTGCGCTTGCGCGCTTTGAATTCGACCTTGAGCAGGGTTTGCCAATCCACCACCATGCCCGTGCCGGCGCGCGCCAGCAGGCACAGGCGCTGGGCCACCTCCGGCTGGAGCCAGATGCCCGGCCCCTCGGCCTCGTGCGACTGCATCAAGCTGGCCCGCCGCTGGATCACGCCGCTGCCCGAATCATGCACGATGCTCGTGCCCGAGACGGTGGTCACCACCGGGCGGTAGCGCACCCAGCCTTCACAGGGCAAGAAGTGCGCGAAATCGGCGTCCAGGGTGTGCGCGCCGCTGCCTTCAGCCTGGGCCGCCAGTTGCAACGTCACCGGCTCGCTGGAGGCAGTCAAATCGCCCACCGGCCAGGGCGGAACCGCCAGCGGCGGGAAGACCACCCAGCGCTGGCCCGTTTCCACCCGCACGGCTTCGCCTTCGCGCAGAACCTCATAACCCAGGCCGTTGTTATAGGCCGCCCGCCAGCTCAGCCAGATGCGCTCGCTGGAGGGGGCGACGAGGTTGTGCAGGCGCAGCACCGGGCGGTAGATGCGGCTGCCTGCCGCGCTGCTCCAGGCCGCCGAGCGGGTGAACGAGAGCAGCGTCACCGCGCCGGCCCCGCTCCAGGCCAGGCGCTGGTAGCTGCCCGCGCTGGCCAGGGCGTCGCTTTGCAGCGTGCTGGTCACCCCCGCCCCGGCCATGCCCGCCGAGGTTTCGATCCAATGCTCAAAAGTGGGTGTGGAATGGCTCAGGCCTGCCAGAATTTCCATTCCGTCGGTCGTGGTCCGCTCCAGGGTCAGGCGGGTTGGCGCGGGCAGGTCGCCGCCCACCACCCCCGCGGCAATGTCGGCGTAATTGTGGTGCGGGCCCGAATCGGTGTGGTTGTCCACCAGGATGCCTCCGGTGAGGTTCGTGCCGTGGTGGTTGCTCAAGGGCGCCTCCGTCCATTCGCGCGCCTCCCACCAGTCCCTTCTGGCTATGCGCAAGCGAATGCCCTGGCTGCCCACCGCCCGCACCCCCGGCCCGCTGACGGGTTCCACCCGGCCCCAATCCAGCGGGCTGCGCCACCAGGCCGCTCCGTCCAGGCTGGCTTCCAAATACGTCCAGGTTTGGGCCGGGTCGCCCGCGTCTCGCCCGGCGCGCAACAGCAGGCGCTCGACCTGCCCAATCCACGCGCCGATTTCGGCCTGGGCGCCCTCCAGGGCCATTTCCAGCTCGGTGTCCGCGCCCCACTGGTGGATCTTCCAGGCGCGGGCCGCGCCGCTGCCCGCCAGGGGGATGATTTCACTGCCGCAAGATAGTTGAAGCTGCATCATTCTTCCGTTTCCCAGGCCATCCACGGAGCCGCCCCGGCGCGCAGTTCCGCCGCGCGCAAAGCCGCCAGCCCTTCGGCCAGCATGCGGCGCCAATCGGCCAGGCGCGCCTCGCCCCAGGCGGTCAACGTGGGGGCTTCGTTGGCCAGTTCAAACTGCTCGGCCCGGTCAACGCTGCGGGCCAACACGGCGTAGGCGGCCCCGCCTACCACCAGCGCCGATTCGAGCACGGCCGGGAGGGTGGTGCTGCCCGCGCCGTCCAGCCCGGCCAGGGTGAACGGCTGGACTTTGCGCAGTGCAGCCTCGCCCACGGCCAGGCGAATGCCCTCGGTGATGATGGCGTCCGTCCAGATGGCCGTGCCGGATTCGATCAGCAGGTTACGCACTCGAGAAATGGTGTTGGATAGATCAAATGGCATAGACACTCCTATCTTTTCCCAATCGCAGATTGTAGCGGCGGGTCTTTCATGCAGGCTCGTCCTTGGATCATCCAAACGCTTTGCGGGCTGAACGTGCCCGCCCACTACGAGAGACCCGACGGGTGGTGGAAGAGGGCGGGTCTGGCGGGTGATCCACCGCCCCTTGCCCGCCAAGGCCAGGCTCAATAGCCTCGACCTCCCCGCGTTAAAGACCCGCCCCTACCCACGATGGGATATGCCTTGTAGCGGCGGGTCTGGCAGAGTCCTCTGTCCCTCTCCCCGCCGCTTCGGCGCTCTGGCGAGAGTTAGGGAGAGGTTAGGTGACCCTGGCCCGGCCAGGGTGAGGGTGAAACCTATACCCACCCAGACCGTAAATCCTGGTAGACGGGGTTTCCACCCTCACCCTGGCCCTCTCCCTTCCAGGGAGAAGGGACAGAAAGAGGCGGGCGGGTCTTTCGTGGGGATCTATCGCGCCTGGCCCGCAATAGGCCAGATTCGACAAACTTGGTGCCCCCGCCTTAAAGACCCGCCCCTACAACTACTACAACTACGACCCGATCATCGGCGCAAAGCGCCAGTCAGGCCGTCCTCCAACCCCGTGCCCAGGATGTAGGCCACCAGCACCATGACCAACGCCAGCACCTGGTCTTCAGACACCGGGAAATCGGGCACATAGCCCTTCACGATGACCATCACCAGCCCCACCAGCGCCGCCCAAAACTTGCGGCTCTTCAACAGCATCAGAAACTTGTTTTGCTTGTTATCCACGCCACATATCCTTTCAAGCTAACAGCTTATGGCTTACGGCTAATCGCTGACAGCCCTTACAACCGCAGCTCATACTGAATGCGCGCGCCGTACAGGGTGAACACCGAGGTCGCCGCCGCATCCACCCCGCAGGCCAGCCAGCAAGCGCTGTCGTCCTCCAGCCACAACTCCGCGTTGGGCGACACCGACAGGCAGTGCTCTCCC
This sequence comes from Anaerolineaceae bacterium, assembly GCA_016927865.1. Taxonomy (GTDB): domain Bacteria; phylum Chloroflexota; class Anaerolineae; order Anaerolineales; family Anaerolineaceae; genus Anaerolinea. The sequence goes on along the minus strand of JAFGLU010000009.1, from coordinate 15,782 downwards.
AGCCCGCGCCGCTTGGCGGCCGTGTCGTGAGCCGAATCGGGCGTGCAAGCCACTGCCGCCCCCGTAGGAGCCGTCCCCGAGGCAGGCAGGGCCACCCGCTCGATCTCCACCGTGGCGAAATCATCACAGGCAGCCGTGGCTACCTTGTAGTACAACTCCACGCTCTTCACGCGCGCGCCCTCGTGGTAGGTGTCGCCCGCCTCCAGGTCCAGCGGCACCAGCAGCGTGAAAGCCCCGTCCGCCGCCCCGCGCGCCTCGGCGACCACATTGGAATTAAGACTCGCCGTCCAGGTTCCCGCCGTCTTGAGGATCTTGCTCGACGGCACAAACCGCGCAATATTCACCGTTGTATAACCCATGCCTTTGTCCTTTCTTGCCTAACCGTATGGCCCCCAGCCTCTTCTCTGGCTAAAGGCTTACAGCTAACGGCTTATGGCTACCCAGCCACATTCGACTTGTGCAGCGGGCGGAAATCGTTGACCCACACCGCCACAAACTGGCGCACCTTCAGACGGTGCTCGTCGTTCATGAACACCGCCGGGCTGCGCTCATCCGAAGCGATGAACACCTCGGGCATCACCCCAAAGCGCTCGCCCACGTAGACCGCCGGGGCCACCGCCGGGTCGCAGACCGCTGCCCAATCCGTGGCGTCGGTCCACTCCGGCACCGTCACCACGTCACCGGGCTGCCCGCGCTGCTGGTTCTCGCTGTAGATGTTGGCCGCATTCTCCAGCGTGGGATACAGCACCTTCATGGCCGCCAGTTGCAGGGCGCGCGGCACCAGCAGGAAGCGCGGATTGATGGCCATCTTCGGCCCCGTCCCGGTCAGCCCCACCTCGTTCTTGACCAGCATGGGTTGGTTGTAGATGGCGGTCGAAACCGCGTCCCACTCGTTGGCACTGAGCGCCGTGGTGCGCAGGTTGGCATGCCCGCCCGCCGTGGTCACCGCCGTGCTGTTGAACAGCGCGCCACCGTCGGCCATGCTCGGCCCCGCCCCGCTGTTGGCCGTGAAGATGGCCGCCACCAGCGCCGAAATGCGCCGCAGCCCCGCCGAGGCCAGCTCGCGCGGGTATTCGCGCAGCTTGAAGGTCTCGTCGCGGTCGATCAACTCCAGGGTCAGGGGAATGTAGCCGCCGTATTTGACGAAGCTGGCCGTCTCGGGGCTGTCGCCCACCGGCAGTTGCGGGTACTCGGCCCCTTCGGCAATGCTGGGCAGCGTGCCCACCGTGCCCACCAACGTCCCGGTGATGGTTTGCAGGCTGGTGAAGTGCTCCACGCGCGCCACCCTGCCCCACCAGTCATACCCGGCCCGCCCCAGGCGCTCCCAGGTGTTGGCCACGATCTTGTTCATGGCGTTTTTGACCAGCCCGGTGAAATCGGCGGTGGTGGCCAGTTGCACCCGGTCGGTATAATACCCGCCGTGCAAGTCGTAGTCACCGGTCAGCAGCATGTACAACTCGCGGATGCCGCTCAAACGCGCCGCCTGGACGTGCTCCAGCCCGGACTCGCGCGGCACGCCAAACAGGTCGTCCACCGCGCAGCGAATGCGGTCGGTCGAGTCGACCATGCTCAGCCGCCCCGGTCCTTGCGCGGCCTGCCGCCCGGTCAAATCGCTGACCAGTTTGCGCGCGCCTTCCACCGCTTTGCGCAGCTCCTCGGCGTCCACGGCGCGGCCCTCAAATTGCCCGCGCAGCATCTCTGCCGCCGCCGGGGGCAAGTTGGCCTCGCGCAGCCCGGCTTCCAACGTCAACCGGTTCAACGATTCGCGCATCTCGCGCGTCACCGCTGCCGGGTCTTGCATGCTTTCTTCCGCCATCCTTCCTCCTTGAACCGAATTCAGTGCCCGCTTGAAGGCGCCGCCTCGCGCGGGATTGAACACCAGGTCGAGGGAAAAGACCTTGACGATCTTTTCCACGTCGCGCTCCCGGCAGGCGCACAAAACATCCGCCGAGAAACCCACCCGCGGCTTTACCGCATCCGTCTCGTCCTCCGCCAGCATCTCCTTTCCCAACTCTGCCAGCAGCGGGCCGCTGGGACCCACCGCCCGCAGTTTGACCGTCACGCCGCGCCGGGCCGCGTCCCAGGCGGGGTCAAAGCACACCCCGGCCAGGTCGCGCAGCGAATGCCCCCAGCGGGCGTGGTCCACGAAGCATTCCGCGCCCTCCCACAGATCCAGGCTCGCGCGCAGGGCCTCCTCGCCAAAGCGATAGCCGTTGCCCTCTCCGGCGGTGATGGCCAGCACCTCGAACACTCCGCCCGGCCCGGCCTCCCCACTGCCCGCCAGGCTCAATCGAACCGTCTCCGTCATCCGCGCCTCCTTTTTCATCAGCATCTCTGTCCCATCTCCAAGCGGGCTGATCGTTCCCCATATTTCTGTGCTTATAGGCCCCACCCCTGTATCCCCTCCCCGCGACTCAGACGAACTCAAAATTCTTTCTCGGACGCGGGGAGGGGAGCAAGGGGGCCCGATAGCGCGATTTGTGTGTCAGGATCAGCCCACCGGGTGAAGAGTAGAATCATTTCACCTCCCCGGTGAAGCGGTAGAACAGGCGCAGGGCCTCTTGAGGCTCGATCAAACCCCGCTCCAGCAGGGGCTCCAGTGCGTGGACCATGCTTTCAGCCGCCTGCGCCAGCGTCGCATTATCCCTGGCGCTCAAATCCGCCCCGCGCACCTCCACGCGCATCAAGCCGGGCGGCTCTCCGATCAGCCGCCCGCGCCGCGCCAGCACCGTCTCGGCCAGATCAGCGATCATCCAGCAGAAGAAGCGCTGCTTTTGTTCAAAGCGCCGGTAGGTGGGCCCCCCGGCAGCCTCGGCGGTGGTGCGGGTGGCGCCTTCCGGCTCGGCCAAAAAGTGCAAGGGCACGCCTGCCCCCGCCGCGATCATCTTCTTCAAGGCCAGCCCATCCTCGCCCGCCTCGTGGCTCTCCAGCTTCGGGCTCAGCACGCCCCATTCCTCGCTCTCGTCGGTCACCAAAATGGAGCCGGGCGTGGGCGGCGTGGCAGCCAGAATCTGCTGGCGGGCCAGGCGTTCTTCCTCGTCGGCAAAGCGCGCCCGTACGGTGAAAAGGAAGGTGTTGCGATAGCGGTTCAGCCGGGCACGGTCCTCCAGCCAGGCCGAATAGCGCCCCAGCCAGCGCAGCAGCGGGGCCAGGTCCGATTCGCCGCGCACCGTGCCCGCCGGGCGGTTGACTGCGTAGTGCAGCATCACCGGCGGCAGGCTGCCTTCTTCTCCCGGCGCGTCCTCCAGCGCATCGTAAGCCTTCCAGACCTGCTCTTCGCCCGCCCCGCGCCGCTGCACAAAAGCCAGTTCCTGCTGCACGTCGTTGGGGCTGGTCTGCACCGCCGCGATCTCGCCCGCCGGCACCGCCCGCACATAGCTCATCCCGCCCCGGTCGGTCGAGACTAGCAGGAACAGCTCCCCGGCCCGGGTCAGTTCGTCGCACCACTCGTAGACGCGCTGCTCCAGGCGGTTGAGGGGGTGGTTCCACCATTCGCCCAAAAACACCTCCCCGCGAGCGTCGCTGCATTCCAGGCGCAGCCCGCCGCCCACCACGTACTGCGTGGTCAGCTCCACAATGCGCCTGGCCAGGGGGTTAACGCGCCAGGCTTCCAAGGCCTGCTCCAGCACCATCTCACGGTCATACTCGCTGCGCTCGCGCCCCAGCGCATTGACTCGTGTGCCCCAAAGGGCCGTCGATTCGGCCTCTTCGGCCAGCCAGCGCCGGGCCTTGCCGCTGCTGCCCTGCCGCCCGCCCATCCAATCCCACAAGCGTTTGATCATCCATGCCTCCATCCTGGTATCTTCCTTGCCCTGCCTCAGTTCGTAAAAGCCCCTCCGGGGCTATGGATCTTCAGCCCGTAGGGCTTCCGTGACCTGAGCAGGGGTTTTAACCCCGCGCAATGAATGAACTGACCTTAAAACTCCACTCTTCCCGCCAGCGGGTCTCCCGCCGGGATGACCCCGGTGCGGCCACCTCCCGCTGCGCGCCAATCCAGAGCGTCCAGCCGCGAGCACAGCGCCGCCGCCATCAGCAAATCATCATGCAGCAGTTCCCCGTTGGCCGGGTCGCGGGCCGTCTCGGGCACCGACCAGTGCAGGCTCTCGGCCGGGCCGCCGCCCAACTGGTAGGCGCAGGCTCGCATCTGTGCGCGCAGCCTTTCCACCACGGCCGCTTCGCGGCTGCCCGCCGCCTGGGGTAGTTGAAAGCGTCCCATCTCGATCAGGCCCAAGAAATCCCAACCCAGGCGCGTCTTGCTGGCGGCATTGAACTCAAAGCGCGTCACGCGCCCCGGCAGGCTCTTTTCCAGCCAGGCCGCCAGCCCCGCGCCCAGCCCGGTAGAATCCACCACCACCTGCCGCGCCGCCCAGCGTTTTTGCAGCGCGGTCAACTGCGCATACAGGCGCGTTTGCGACTCCCCCGTCCAGGTGTGCAGGGAAACCACGCGGTACAGCGGAGCGCGCAAGGCCGGGTCGCGCAGGCCTTCCAGGCCAACCTCCACCACCACCAGGGCGGTCGAGTCGCGCCTGGGAGAGCACTCCCGGCCTTCCCCCAGGTCCATTCCCGGCGCGTCTTTTTCCTCGCCGCCCACGTCCAGCAAAAAGGCGTAGGCCGAGCTGGGGCGCGGGGCGTCCTGCCAGACGTGCTCGCCTTCCACCAGGGCCATGCGCTGCGGCGTGAACAGCCCCCCACCCGCTTCGATCTCCTCGCTGAAGTACTGCGTGCGCACGGTGGGATGCGCCCGGCCCCAGCGCGCCACCTGGGCCGCCACAAACTGGCGGTAGGCAGGCACTTCCAACCCCACCTCGTCCGCCGTCAGCCGGAACACGCGCCGCTGGCCATCCCGCGCCTGGGCTTCCTCGCCGGCGCGCAACTCGCGCCCCAGCAGCGTTTCGGCGGTCCAGGCTGTGCCCCAAAAGACGCGCGTGGCGTTGGTCGAAGCCGCCATGGGGGCAATCTCGCGGTCATACTTCTCCGGCAGCACGTCCTGGGCTTCGTCCACCTCCAGCAGGTGGCTGGCCGTGGCGCCGACAATGTTGCTGCCCGGCGCGCCAGAGAGAAAGATCGTCCGCGCCGCCCCGTGCTTCAGGATATAGTTGCTCTCTTTGTGCCACAATTGCGTGAAGGGGTGCAATCGCAGAACCCGCTCCAGCCGCCGCATGGCGTTCAGACTCTGCGGACGCCAGGTGGGCGAAATCTTCACCAGTTCACAACCGTTGGACATCTTCGAAAACATCAAGAAAGCCTCCAACCATGCTTGCAGTTCGTTTTTTCCCGATTGTCGTGGAAACATGACCACAAACGAGTGCCCGTCCCGCCGATAGATCGAATGCAAGATGGCCTCTCCGGCATCCACCTGGTAACTTCTCAGGTGCATTCGCCCATGCCAACAAAATTCTTTGAAGCGCTTGAACACCTCCAGGATATTTTGAACCGGCTCCTCGCCCAGGCTTTCATTTTTCAACGACTTCCCAGCCATGCGGCAAGCGCTGAAAGAACAAGGACAAAGGCAGCCTGGACGCCTTGGGCCAGGGTGGAGGTAGCGTTCAAGCGAGTCACCGATTCTGTTGCACCGCGTAGGCGGGCCTCCTGGTCAGACTGGCTGCTTTCAAGGGAGCTGAGGCGCAGTTCTAATAGCTCCTCCATGTGGGAGACGCTGGCCTCAAGCGAATTCATTCGCCCGTGAAGCAGTTCCAGCAGTTGGCACATTTGCTCCGCCAGGAGCCGGTTCTCCTTGCTTTCCAAATCGCTTTCTCCTCCAACCTGTCCCTGGGCGGGCCAGGCTGCCTTTGCCCTCATTCGTTCTCGCCCGAGCGAGCCATATCCTCGCGCACTTCGTCCGCCATGCGGCTCAAGCGCTCCCACCAGGCTCGTTCGTCCGTCTCTCCGTCGGGCGCCTTGGTCAGGTTCATCATGCGAATGCCGGTTAGCCCGATGGCATTGAGAATGCGCACCTGCTCGGCTGCGGTCAGGTCACCCCTGGCCAACTCTCCCACCCGGCGCAGTTGCTCGATAAGCAAATCAATGATCTCGCGCAGCACGTCGCCGCTGGCGGGTGGTTGCGCCACCTTGCGTTTCCGTTTTTTTCGTTCCGCCACCCGCCCTCCTTCTTAGAAATTAAGTTCTATATTCTGAAGACAGCATAGCACGCCCAGGTGTGCAATTACAACCTGTCAAAACATGCAAATTTTGAGGAAAAGACGCAAAAAACCGGCCCTTTCGGGCCGGTCATTATTTGCATTGCTCTACTGGCTTCTACTTACCCCAGGTTTTACTATCCGCGCTCATGTCTGCGGCGGTCTCATGGGCATGCTCAACGACAAGCTCAACCGTGTTGCTGCCCCGCGTGGCGCCGGGATTAATGACGTAGTAGCGCAGCGTGGTGGTGTTTCCATCTCCTACGCAGTCGGCATCGGGCATCCACGGCGAGATATAGGTCCCGTTGGTGCCATCTCCGCTGAGCGTCTCGGCTGCATCGGGGTTGGAGCCGATCACATAGGAGCGGATCGGAAAACCGTTGATCTGGTAGAACAGGGTCCAACCGTTGCTGAATTCGCCCATTGTGTCCGCATACGAGAAAGCGATTCCAACACCATGGGTGGGTTCGTCCTCTCCAGAACTCGAAACACCATACAATGCCTCTACGGGTGAAAGCGTGATCGACGCCGAAGCCTGGGCATGCACCGGCAAAACGCCCGTTTCCACCACCGGCTTCATCCACTCGCCGGGCAGCGCGGCGGCGCCCAGCACTGCTCCAGCCGAAGCAGCCAGGATTTTTAAAGCATCACGGCGTCCAACCAATTTTTGTCCAGTCATGCGGTTCTCTCCTTCAATCACCACCCGGGAATTACAAGTATTATAACGCAAACTGCTTTTCAATGCATCCATTTTGTGGCATTGAAAACTTTACCTGGTGAAATCCGCAATTTGAGGTGTGCAGGCGGCGAAGCCGTCCGCACACCTCAAATTGCTGGTTCCAAATTCGTGGTTACGGTCTTATACTGAAAGTACCGTTTAGACCCAGGAGTTCTCTCATGCAGCTTCAACTAATCCGCAGCGCCACCATGCGCTTCAACTATAATCTGTGCCACTTTCTCACCGACCCCTACCTCTCTCCGCGCCACGCGCTGCCGTCCTACACCGGTAAATCGCCCAATCCCCTCGTTGATTTACCGGTCTCCACCGAGGCAGTCCTGCGCGGCATCGAAATGGCCATCATCTCGCACCTGCACTCCGACCATTTCGACCCACTTGGCGCAGAACTGCTGCCCAAGGAACTGCCCATCCTGTGCCAGCCCGGCGATGTGGAGCGCCTGGCAGCCAAGGGCTTCACCAACCTGCACCCCGTGGAGGACAGCCTCGAATGGCAAGGCATCACCTTCACGCGCATCCCCTGCCGCCACGGCACCGGCAGCGTCCTGAAGGATATGGGCGACGCCTCGGGCTTCGTTTTCCAGACCCCTCACGAACCCACCGTGTATTGGGTCGGCGACTCCAACTGGTACGAAACCGTAGCCGAAGCCATTTCCCGCTTTGACCCCGACATCATCATCACCCATTCTAACGGGGCCGTGTGGGGCGAGCATGTCCAAATCGTCATGGATGAAGCCCAAACCCTGGCTGTCTGCGAGGCCGCTCCGCGCAGCACCGTGGTGGCCGTGCACATGGAAGCCCTCGATCACGGCACCGTCACCCGCGCCCAACTGCGCCAGGCCGCCGACGCGCGCGGCATCGGCCCCGAGCGCCTGCTCATTCCCAACGATGGGGAGAAGCTGGCCTTTTCTTAGGAGGACAGAATGGACACCGCCCTGGACTGGCTGCTCGATCCTGCCGACCCCGGCCCGTGCTATCTGGCCCTGCGCGACCTGGCCGGTCTACCCGCGGACGCCCCCGAGTTGTTAGCCGCCCGGCAGGCCGCTCATCGCCACAGTCCCATCGCCCAGGTGCTGGATGCAATGGATCCCACCGGATACTGGGTCAAACCCGGCCCCGGCTACAGTCCCAAATACCGCAGCACCGTCTGGGCTGTTACGCTGCTGGCCCAACTCGGCGCGAGCACCGAAGAAGACCCGCGCATCGCCACCGCTTGCACATACCTGCTGGAAAACAACCTCAACCCCGGCGGACAGTTTTCCACCGGCAAGGGTCCCTCCGGCACCGTTGACTGCATTCAAGGCAACCTCACCGCTGCGCTCATCGCGCTGGGCTGCCGCGACCCGCGCCTGGAAAAAGCATTCGAGTGGATTGCCCGCAGCGTCACCGGAGAAGGCGTCGCGCCAAACACCGAAAGACAAGCCCCGCTGCGCTATTATGCTTATAAAAGCGGCCCTGGTTTTCTATGCGGCGTCAACAATTACCAACCCTGTGCCTGGGGGGCCGTGAAAATCATGCTGGCCCTGGCAACCTGCCCGCCAGAATGGCAAACGCCGCTCATCCAGGCCGCCACCCGCCAGGGCGTCGACTTCCTGCTCTCCGTCGACCCCGCCCAGGCCACTTACCCCACCTACACCGGCGGCGCCCCCAGCGGCAACTGGTGGAAGTTTGGCTTCCCGGTCTTTTACATCACCGACATGCTCCAAATCCTCGAAGCCCTGGCGCCGTTGGGGCTTGGCGCCGACCCGCGCCTGCAAAACGCAATCATGTTCATCCGCTCCAAGCAGGATGAGCAAGGCCGCTGGCCCCTGGAATACGATTACACCGGCAAAACCTGGGTGGAGTTTGGGCGCAAGAAGCAACCCAACAAATGGGTGACTTTGCGCGCCTTAAAAGCGCTCAGCTGTATTTCATCTGCTTCGCAGGGTTAAAACTCCCTGCTCAGACTTCAGAAGCCCTTCGGGCTGACAGCGGATAGCGGACAGCGAAAGGCTTCCTCCCCCGTTTGCAGAATCCATTATTCTACGATATGATTTATCTATCAATATCGGTCTGACGTTCCCGGAGGGTTATTTATGGATTCCTATCCGTCCCAACAATTTGCGCCCCCGCCTGCTTCACCGCCGCAAAAGAAATCGAACTCACTGCTGATCACCTGCGGCATCATCGCCGCAGTGTTGGTTTGCCTGGGGAGCATCGGCGTAGGCGCTTTCTTCCTCCTCAACGGTTCAGGCGGCGAATCGGCCGACCTGGCTGTGGCCGTCAACGCGCCGCCGCCGCTGTATCAGGACCAGGAGTACAAAATCTCGGTGCGCCTCAGCAACAACGGTGAGGACACGCTGGAAGTCAGCGAACTGCGCCTGCCCAAGACCATCCTGGAATCCTCCACCCTGCGCAGCGTCAGCCCTGCCGCCACCGGCACCGCCGATTACGACGAACAAATCGGCTACAAATTCGACCTTTCTCTGGATTCAGGCCAAAGCGAGACCGTCACTTTCACCTTCGAATCCGCTTCTGCCGGCGATTTCTCCGGCGAAATCACCGCTCTCACCGGACGCAAGACCTCCTCCGCTTCGGTGCGCATCCTGGTCAACCAGGGTCAGGCCTCAGGGCCAGAAGTCCCTGCCGCCACCCTGGCCCCGGCTGCCACGCTGGCCCCCGCTGATCTGGGTGCCATTCCCTATCAAGCCGTTGTACAAATCATCGCCATTGTCGAATATGATGGCGAGGTCGGCCCCGGCTGGACCGGCTCCGGCTCCATCATCTCCCCCGACGGACTCATCCTCACCAATGCCCACGTGGTCATGTCTGACCGCTACTACACCGTAAGAAACCTGCTTGTGGCCATGACCGTGGCCCCCGACGCCCCACCTGAAGTGCAATACGAGATGGAACTCTTCCAGGTGGACGAAGCCATGGATATTGCCGTTGGCAAAATCACCAAAGATGCCGAGGGCAACCCCATCGATGCTTCTACGCTCAACCTGCCCACCGTTCCCTTGGGCAGTTCCGACAGCCTCAGCCTGGGTGACAACATCACGATCATCGGCTATCCCGGCATCGGCGGCGAGACCATCACCCTCACCCGCGGCGAGGTTTCCGGCTTTACCGCGGAAGACCCCTACGGTAACCGCGCCTTCATCAAAACCTCCGCCACCATTGCCGGCGGCAACAGCGGCGGCCTGGCTGCCAACGCCGATGGCGAACTGATCGGTGTGCCCACCCAACTTGGCTACGGCGGCGACGACCAGTACGTGGACTGCCGCGTCCTCACCGACACCAACCGCGACGGCTATGTGGACGAGAGCGACAACTGCGTGCCCACCGGCGGCTTCATCAACGCCCTGCGCCCGCTCACCCTGGCCCAGCCTTACATCGATGCCGCCCGGCGCGGCGAAGTCAACTTTCAAACCGGTATAGCCTCGGCCCCGCAAGAAGACATGCCCACCGAAGACAACGTCCTCTTCAGCGATGATTTCTCCACCACCGGCATCTGGCCTGATGAAGTTCTCAGCACCGGCTCGGTCGGTTATTCTTCTGATGGCTACTATTTCATCCAGGTTGATGATCCCAACCAGGTCATTTGGAGCGTACCGGATGGCACCTATGATGATGTAGTTGTTCAGGTCGATCTCTCTGTCATCCAGGGCTCCGGCGAAAGCGAATACGGCATCATCTGCCGCATGGTGGATGGCGATAACTATTACACGCTTGAAATCTCCGAAGATGGCTACTTCTCCATTTGGAGACGGCAATATGGCGAATGGACAGCCCTTTACGATTGGACCCCAACCGGCGACGCCTACTTTAGTGATCAAAGCGCCACCCTGTTCGCGGGCTGTATTGGCAATGAATTAACCGTGGCCGTAAACGACACGGTTTTAGCCTCTGTCACAGACACGTCCTTCTCGTCTGGCCAGGTTGGCTTGTTTGTCGGCACCTTTGATAACCCCGGTGCTGCCATCGGATTTGACAATTTCATCATATACGGACCCTAAAACATGAGTGATAAAGAATTTTTCATTGGGCGGACTGCCGCCCCCACCCCCGAAAATGTATTATATGACCCTGACGATTTCACCACCCACGGCGTCATCGTCGGTATGACCGGCTCGGGCAAGACCGGTCTATTGATCGGTCTCCTCGAAGAGGCCGCCCTCAAAGGCCTCCCGGCCATCATCATTGACCCCAAAGGCGACCTGACCAACCTGCTGCTGCACTTTCCCGACCAGCTCCCGGCCAGTTTTGAGCCGTGGATCGACCCAGAAGCCGCCCGCCGCGAAGGGATGAGCGTGCCTCAACTGGCAGAAAAGACCGCTGGCAACTGGCAAAAAGGCCTGGCGGGTTTCGGTCTGGGCCACGACCAACTGTTGTCCCTCAAGAACGCCGTCGATTATGTTGTCTATACGCCCGGCTCGAACACCGGCGAACCCGTCAACTTGCTGGCTTCCTTTGCCCCGCCCACCGGCCTCACCTGGGCCGACCACCGCGAGATTTTGCGCGAGCGTGTCTCCAGCACCGTCACCGCTTTGCTCAGCCTGATCGGCCTCAAGGATATCGACCCGCTCCGTTCCCGCGAACACATCCTGGTCAGCAACATCATCGAAACAGCCTGGAGCAAAGGCGCCGCACTGGATCTCACCGAGCTGATCATGCAGGTGCAATCCCCGCCCTTTGAGCGCCTGGGAGCTTTCCCGGTAGATAATTTCTTCCCCGAAAAAGACCGCTTTGAATTGGCTATTTTGCTCAACAATTTCCTGGCCTCGCCTTCGTTCCAATCCTGGACCGAAGGTCAAAGCCTGGACGCTCAGGCATTTTTCTATACACCCTCTGGCAAACCCCGTTTTAGCATCTTCTACCTGGCCCACCTGGATGAGACCGAGCGCATGTTCTTCGTCACCCTCCTCCTGGCCGCGGTCGAATCTTGGATGCGCGCTCAGCGCGGCAGCCCCGGCTTGCGTGCCCTGGTAGCCTTTGACGAAATTGTCGGCTACCTGCCGCCCATCGCTAACCCGCCCTCGCGCCCTGTGCTGCTGCGCCTACTTAAGCAGGCTCGCGCCTTCGGCGTTGGCTTGCTTCTGGCCACCCAAAACCCGGTCGACATCGACTACAAGGGCCTGTCCAACGCGGGCACCTGGTTTGTGGGCCGCCTGCAAACCGATCAAGACAAGGCCCGCCTGCTGGATGGCTTGCAATCGATTGAAGGCGGCGTGGATCGCCCCACGTATGAGAAGATCATCTCCGCCCTCAAACCACGCTCCTTCCTCCTGCACAACGTGCATCACCGCGGCACGTCGCCCATCTTCTCAACGCGCTGGTGCCTCAACTACCTGGCCGGCCCCCTGGCTCGCGTGCAACTGCCAGCCCTCAAACTGCTCGGCTCCGCGCCCGATGAGGTCCCGCCGGCCAATGCCTATGCCGCCGCTCCCTCGCAGCCCACAGTAGCCGCCTCAGTTGCACAGGCGGCTCCGGCTGCACAAACAGCTGTTCAAGTCCCCGCGCCCGCAGCAGAAGGCCCGCTCGGCAACGCCACCCGCACCCCGCCCTCCCCGCCTGCCGGCACCAAAGTGTTGTACCTTTCGCCCGAGATGAGCCTATCTCAGGCGCTGGGGCGCATCAGCACTAGCATGGCAGGCCCTGTACAACCCCAGGGATTGCTCTATGTGCCTACTTTGCTATTCCAGGCCGATGTTCGTTATTCCAACCGCAAGTACAACCTGGATTTCGACAAACGGGTGACCGCGCTGCTCACCGAATTAAACGGCGTGCGCGCCGATTGGGATAAATCTCAGCGCGAGGCCATCGACCCTAGCCGGGTGGACTCGCAGCCCTTGCCGGATGCGCGTTTCCTGTCGCTGCCGGCCTGGTTGAGCGGCTCGAAGAATGCTGCTGCATTGGAAAAGGAATTCCTCGATTGGGTTTACCGCACCGCCGGCCTGACTCTCTTCGCCCACGAAGGACTCAAGATCTACTCCGAGCCTGGCGACACCCAGGTGACCTTCCGCAAGAAATGTGAAGAAGCCGCCCGCTTGCAACTGCGCGACCAACAAGCCAAGCTCGACTCCACTTACCGGACCCGCCTGACTACCCTCCAGCGCAAGATTGACAAACAACAGTCCATGGTGGAAAAATACGAGAACGAGGTCAGCCGCCGGCGCATGGAAGAGCTGGGCAGCGCAGCCGAACTGGCTATCAGCCTGTTCTCTAAACGAAAGAAGAGTATCTCCTCATCGCTGAGCAAGGGACGCATGACCTCACAGGCCAAAGAGAACCTGGAAGCCGCCAAAGACCTGCTCAAATCCTTGCAGGATGAAATGGTTACGCTGAAAGGCGACAAAGATGCCGACGCCGCCCGGCTGCAGGATCAATGGGCGCAAACAGTGGGCGACTTCACCGAAGTCACGGTCAACCCCCTGCGCAAAGACATCTTCATCGAGTTATCTGGTCTGGCCTGGATGCCCGTCTACGTGGTGCAGGCCGAAGGCCGCACCTTCCAGGCCCCAGCAATATAAGACCGGCGATCTATTTTTTACAAAAAAGAACCCTACGGTGCTTTTCTGCACCGTAGGGTTCTTTTTTGTGGTTATTTTACCCACACAGTCACATCACTCAACGGTTTGCGCGGGCGGGCAGCGGGCGCCTCGTCGGCATACCCAAACGAGATCGCCGCGATCAACTCGCCCTTCTCGCCCAGCCAATCACACAACTCATCGTATGCAATGAACACATCGCAAATCCACAGCGACCCCACGCCTTCGGCCTGCGCCGCCAGGAGCATATTCTGGATGGCCGCCCCCACCGACTGCGTATCCACCACCTGCATCATAGCCTGGTCGCTGCCGTGGGAAAACCAAGGGCGCTGACCTTCGGGGTTGCACACAAACACCGTCACCGGAGCACGCTCGATGATATCCACCGAGTGCTCGGGCCAACGCATGTTGTGACCCTCGGCAGACAGGCGTTGCAAGGCTGCGCGTAATATTCCCACCATCTCAGCCTTCTTCGGGCCGCCGCTCACCACATAAAATCGCCAGGGCTGGCGGTTCTTTCCCGAAGGGGCCAGCGTCCCCGCCTGGAGGATCTTCTCAACAACCTCATTCGCCAGCGGAGCATCCTTGAAGCGTCGAATGCTGCGCCGAGCAGAAATGGCTTCGTACACGTCCATATTACAAGTCCTGTCTCCCGGCCAAAGCACGCAGCAGCGTGTTTTGGTCGGCATATTCAATATCGCCGCCCACGGGCAGACCCCGCGCCAGGCGCGTGATGCGCACCCCCATCGGCTGGAGCTGCGTACGCAGATACAGCGCCGTGGCATCCCCTTCCATACTTGGGTTGGTCGCCACAATCACCTCGCGGATCTTGCCCTCGCGCACCCGCTCGAGCAATGGGCGTATTTTCAAATGCTCCGGGCCAATCCCTTCAATAGGCGACAGCACCCCATGCAGCACGTGATAACGTCCCATGAAGCCGCCCGTGCGCTCCACCACCAGCACATCCAGCGGCTCTTCCACAACGCACAGTTGGGTCTCGTCACGGCGCGTATCGGCGCAAATTTCGCACTTTTCCTGCCCCGCTCCGGTGATGTGAAAGCAGATTGGGCACAGGCTGGTGGCCGTTTTAATCGCCAGCAGCGCTTCGGCCAGCGCGCGCGAAGTCTCCTCTGGTTGGCGCAATATATAAAACGCCAGCCGCGAAGCTGTCTTCGGCCCAATGCCGGGCAGTCGCTCAAAAGCGTTAATCAATGCCTCAACAGGTTCGGGCAAACCCGCCATTTAGAATCCCAGCCCCATGCCACTCATGCCCCCAGCCAGCGGGCCCATGCGCTCTTCCTGCAGCTTGCGCGAAGCATCCAACGCCTGATTCACCGCCATCATCAGCATATCCTGCAGCATCTCAGCATCGGCGTCCTTCAGGAACTCGGCGTCCACTTCCACCGCCGTGCAGTGCTGATCGCCGGTCATGGTAACCTTCACCGCCCCGCCGCCGGCTGTGCCGACCACGGTCTCGCTGGCCAGTTGCTCCTGGGCCAGGGCCATCTGCTCCTGCAGCTTGCGCAGTTGGGCAGCCATGCCCCCGCCCGCGCCCATCGAAGGTCCTCGATTGAATCCTTTTGCCATATTTCCTCCTGATTGTTTCAATAAACCCGCGCCTTAGTGAAGGCTGCTTCTTATTCCTTGTAAACGATTTCGCCGCCCAAATCCAGCGCCGTGCGCACCATCCCATCGCTATCTATGTCCAAGTCGTCCGCTTCCAGGGTGGTCTTGTTGCCGATCACCACGCAGCGCACCGGCATAGAAACGCCCAACACCCCTTGCAATGCCGCCTTCAACAACGCCAAGTTGTCCTCGGTCTCCATCTTGGATTTAAGCAGATCATTCTGATATCCCAGCACCAGGATGCCATCTTTGATCGTAAATGTCCGGCACGAGTTCAACGCCGCGGCCGATAAGGCGCTGTGCTGGCGCACCACATGGCGAATCCGCGCCCAACTCTGCCGGATTTGACCCAAGTCTGATACCTGCCCTGGGACCTCGCCGCTGGGCGCAGGGGCAGCTTTCTGGGCTTTCTCTGCCTGTGTCTGCGGGGTCTGTTCTTCCGCCCTGGCAATCTCTTGCCGCTCGGTCGGTGCTGATACAGGAACTACTGGTGGCTGCTCAGTCCGCGCCGCAGGTGGGGCTGTCGTTGGGGTCATCGAGTGGAAAGCGGGTTGGGCCGCAGGCCCCTGCACCACGGTAACCACGGCAGCGGGTTTCTCGCTCACAGCTTCGGCCAGGGCCAGTTCCAGGCCCAGGCCTGGCTGCCAATTGCTGCGGGTGTCGGCAGCCGCCGAATTGAACGCGCGGATCGCCTCCAGCAAGCCGGCTGTGTCAAAGCGCCCGGCGTGATCAGCCATCTGGGCGCGCATCTCC
>JAFGLU010000147.1 GCA_016927865.1 Anaerolineaceae bacterium | reverse complement strand
TGGCAGTGGCAAAGTAGTTCGGCTATCTTAGTGTTGTGTAATGTCTGACATAAGATGCGTTCACCCTACACTACGGGCGGGTCTTCCCCCAACTTACACGAAGGCACACAGATGGCGAGGCTAACACAACTGGGTGGATCACGTTGCCGAATCTCGCCTCGCCACTACAAGATGTGTCTGTTGGCGCGCTTATTTGCCCGACACGACGGTGGTGATGAGGGCGCGGCCGATCGTTTCGGCGAGGGTGGGGTTGTTTTCTTCAAGTACAACAGCCACAGCGATCGGGGTGCCGCGCCATTTTGTTGTGGTGCCTGCCACGAACCAGGTGATAGGCGTGTCGGCAGTGTAGGCTACAGCCACAGATTGCCAATGCAGTTCGCCTGGGTGAGTGAGCAGGTTGAGGGCGGTGGTCACGCCGACGGAGGGCAGAGCCGTGCGCGGGTGGCCGTGGGGCAGCGCCACCCAATCCTGGTGCGGAGTCTCTACAGCCAGGGCGAGGAGCGGGGAGGGTTGAATGCCTTCGTTGCTGATGGCGGCCGCGGCTAATGCCATTTGTAGGGGGGTGACCAGCAGGTTCTCTTGGCCCAGCGAAGCCAGCTCTGCGGAATCGATGACGGGGTTGAGCGGGGCAGCGGCGGGCAAACCCACGTCTGGAGCGTCTGAGAAGCCCAGGGCCTGGAAGAGCGCGCTTAACTCATCGGCGCTGTAACGCTTGCCCATCCATAGGGAAGCGGCCGGGCAGCCTGCACGGATGATATCGCCCCAGGTGTAGGTTTCGGGTAGATCAACGGCGCAATTCATGCGAGTGGAATCGGGCAAGGTGTAGCCGAGGGCCGCGGGCAGAGAGGGCAGCCCGCCAAAAGAGAGGGCATCGGCCAGGAGGAAGGGGGCCAGGGTCGGGCCGGGCGGATACTGGCCTTGCATGGCCCGGTTGAGGAGCGGCGCATCAGCGCTGCTGATGATCTCATTCCAGGATTCTTCGAGGTTGTTTGGGTCGAAGGTGGGCTGCGAGGACATGTTGATAATCTCGCCAGTGACAGCGTTCAACAGTACCACAGAACCTTTGTGCCCAGACAGAAGCGCATCGGCTTGCTCTTGAATATCCAGGTTGATACTCAGGCGCAAGTTCAGGCCCTGCGGCGGCTGCCCATAGACCAGGTACTCCCACCAGATGGCATGTGAGGGGGTGCCTTGCAAGCCGCGCAGATAAGCATCCTGGCTGGCCTCCAGCCCGGCCTGCCCGTATGAGGGGTCGTTATAGCCTGTGATGGGGCTGAGGGCGGGATACAGGTATTCGCGCTGGTAACTGCCGCGCTGGCCGGCGGTCTGGTTGATGGGGCGGTTGTTGCGGTCCAGCACGCTGCCGCGCTGGACGTAACGGTCGGAGATGATCCGCCGGAGGTTGTCGGTGCGATCCAGGAGGTCATTTTGGCGGAACAGCCCCCACCAGATGACCAGCAAGCCGATTGCCATCAGGCTGAAGAAGGCTACTCCGCTGACGACCAGATAAGGAGTGGGCTTGGGCAGCGGCGCGGGCTCATTTTCGCTGCGCGGGTGAATGTTGACCAGAATCAAGAGGGCGGCGAAGGCGGTGACCAGTGAAGAGCCGCCGTAGGATACAAAAGGCAGGGTCACCCCGGTGAGGGGTAACAGGCGCAGGTTGCCCCCGATGATGAGGATGGATTGGGCGGCCAGGTACGTTCCCAGGCTGGAAGCAAGGTAGCGATGGAAGTTGTTGGTGGAAGCCAGCGCCGAAGTAAAGGTGCGCCCGACCATTAGCGCGATGAGCAGGAGGATGCCGATAGCGCCGATCAGGCCGGTTTCTTCGGTGATGGCGGAGAAGATGAAGTCGGAGGCGGCCACAGGCACGAGGCCAGGGCTGCCCAGGCCGGGGCCGCGCCCCAGCACGCCTCCTGAAGCAACGGCCATGATGGACTGGACGATTTGATAGGATCGGCCGGCTGGGTCGAGCCAGGGGTTGAGCCAGGCATCGATGCGCAGGCGGACGACATCAAACAGGCGGTAGCCCAGGAAGCCCGCTCCAGCCAGGCCCACGAGACTGATGCCAAGCAGGCGCTTGCGTCCGAAGGTCAAGTACAGCGTGGCGGTGTAGATGATGAGAAAGATGGAGGCTGTGCCCAGATCGCGCTGGGCCACCAACACCGTTAAGGCCACGGCAATGATCAAAAAGGTGGGAGCCAGCAGCGGGAGGATGCGAAAGCTGACTGGCAGATGGTCGGCGAGGTAGCTGGCGAGGTAGATGATGAGCAGCAGCTTGAGCGGCTCGGAAGGTTGCAGGTAGATACCGCCGAAGTTGAGCCACAAGCCAGGGCCCGATCCGTTGGGATAGGTGCCGATGAAGAAGGTCAGGATGGTTAGGAGCAGGCCGCTGGTCAGCCATAAGTATTTGTAGCGTCGCAAGAGGGGCAGCAGGTACCGCAGGCGCAGCCCCAGCCCAAAGATGGCTATGGCGATGGCCAGCCAGAGGGTTTGTTTGAGGCCCAGAGTGGAATCGATGCGCCAGATGGTGAGCAGGCCCCAGCCTGAAAGCAGCGCGGCTGCCGGCAGGAGAAAAGGATCGGCCTCGGGGATGTGTTTGACAAGTTGGCGATGGAGGATGGTGAAGCCCGCCAGCCAAACAACAAACCCCAACCAATGCGCCAGGGGATAATCGGCTTGCCAGGAGTGCAGCCGGACGGCTGGGGCCAGGGTGAGGTTGAGCGAGAAGAGAAATAGAAAGACCGTCGCGAACCAGAGCAAGCGGCTTTGTGTGAGAGCCGCGGGCGCGATGGATGAATCGGCGAAGACGGCCAGGGGTTTGGCTGGGTCAGCCAGGCGAGGTTTAATCATTCAGATAACGGCCGACCAGCAGCTCCAATTTACGGCGAGTTTCAGGCGGGATGTGCGTCTTGTGGGTGATGATGGCATCGGCCAGGGCACTGCCACAGGCACAGGATCGCTCGGCGGGGACGCTGTGGGCGAGTTTTATCACTGCTTGCTGGGCCAGGCTGGTGTTGCCCAGCAGCGTGCGGATGACCATCTCGACCGTGACGGGAGCTTCGCTGACGTGCCATACATCGTAATCGGTGACATGGGCCATGACGGCGTAACATAATTCGGCTTCGCGGGCCAGGAAGCATTCGGGTGAGGTGGTCATGCCGATGATGGACATGCCCCACGTTCGGAAGAGGTTGGACTCGGCTTTGGTAGAGAAACGCGGTCCTTCAATGGTGATAAAGGCGCCGCCCTGGTGGACTGTGCCGCCTACGTCTTCGCAGGCCTGGGCAATTTGGGCGGAAAGCTCGGGGCAGAAGGGGTCGGCGGAGCCGATGTGGGCCACCATACCATCGCCGAAGAAGGTGCGCGCGCGGGTACCGCGGGTGAAATCAAAGAGCTGGTCGGGGACGACGATATGTCCGGGGGCGTAATCTTCGCGCAGCGAGCCGCAGGCGCTGATGCTGATTACCCTGGTGACGCCGATTTGCTTGAGGGCGTAGATATTGGCGCGGTAATTGACCTCGCTAGGCGAGATGGAATGGCCGACGCCGTGTCGGGCAAGGAAAGCCACCGCAATGCCGTCTATCTGGCCGATCACGATGGGCGCGGAGGGTTTTCCGAAGGGAGTATCCAGATCGAGCGATTCTGCATGGGTCAGACCAGACATGGTATATAGCCCCGATCCGCCAATGATGCCAAGTGTAGGTGTGATTGTCATAGGAGACCCCTTTGGGTTAGCGGATAGACTCAATTTGAATGTTGAGATTGACCTGCCCGCAGCGAAGTTCGTCGCCAGCCATGACCACGGTCGCGGTCTGGATGCGCGCTTCATTCAAGAATGTGCCGTTGGTAGAATGAAGGTCCTCGACCCACCATTGTTCATGATGGTAGCTGAGGCGGGCATGATTTGAAGATACTGTTTCGTTCTGGATAGGATAAGAACTGACTGGGCTGCGGCCAATGACGATTTCGGCAGTGTTGAAGGCGCGCACCTGGTCATCCAGCAGGTTGGTGGTGGAAAGGGTGAGGGCGGGGATTTTGCGGGATACCAGCAGGCCGGCTTGAGTGCGTAAATCGCGCCAGATGGTGTATAGCGCCCAGCCCAAGAAGCCCAGCAAAGCCAGCGCCATGAGAATGCGCAGGACCAACACAAGGATACCAGTCATGGGACAGGTTCCTCAGGTTTTATAGAGGAGGAAGCCGCGGGCTTCATGGCCCGGGTGCGCTCTTCGGGGGGGATTTCTTCATCCAGCGGGGTTTCTTCGCCATAGATGATGGCCACGCCGGATAGAGAGATGACATCTCCCGGGTGAAGAACATGCTGGCGGATGCGCTGCCCGTTGACCATCGTTCCGCCGGTCGAGTTGAGATCAAAGAGGATGAACTGCCCGCGGTTGAGGCGGATTTGGGCGTGAACGCGGGACACACGCGGGTCGTCGATGACCAGATGATTATCGGGGCGGCGGCCCAAATTGGTGACCGCCTCTTGTATGGTGTAATACTTGTTTCCTTCAATGATGAGGAAGGAATTTCCGGCAGGGTTGGGGCGCGGCTTGATGCCTGCGGCAGGAGAAAAGACGGCTGTGCGGCCCAGTGCGGTTTCATCCCAGCGAGCGATGACGCGAGCAGCGCCGGGCAGCAGATCGATATCTTCCACCAGGGAAAAGGTCACCTGACCGTTGAAGTGGATGCCGGCTTCCTGGGCAGCTTGCTCGAGTCCCGTAGCAATGCGGGTCAGCCGATCGGGGGCTTTGTGCCAGGCAGGCAGCGTGAAGGGATCCAGGAAGATGGTGTAACGGCAAGGAGCTTCCAACCGGCCGTCTTCACCGGCGGAAAGTTCGTTGTGCATGGCTTCAACCAGTTGGTGTGCTAACCGGCTCTGAACATCCCCTCTACTGAACGGAGCCAATCCTTCGATCAAAGCCTGCAACCGGGATTCGATGAGATCCAGGCGGGTCTTCATAGATACTATTATAACGTCGTATCTATTTCCGCTAAAGGTAAAAAGGGCAACTTTCCTAATATCGTTGAGTAATCGCCTGACGACCGTTGGGGGGACGCAAGGGAAACTGAAATAGTTTGTTGATGAGTTACTGCTCAGCCGTTTGGGAAAAGAGGCCGAATTTGTGGTGTTTGGTGGGGCGAAGCCCCACCAAACACCACAAATTCGGATCTTTTGTACCAGGGCCTAAGTAGTTACGTTGATGTTTGCGTCAATCCTCTTCGGACTCGCCGGATTCGAGCGGGCCGGAGATGTTCGCAAAGCGGGCGCCGGTGAGTTTGATCAAATCCTTCACCGGCAGACGGATGTTGAGCCCGCGCTGCCCACCTGAAATGTGAATTTCGGGGAACGCTTGGGCAGATTGATCCAACAGAATTTGAAAGCCTTTGTTGATTAATGCCAAGGGCGAAATGCCTCCGGCTTGCAGGCCGGTGAGGGTTTCAGCTTCGCGCTGCGTGGGCAGGCGCATTTTCTTCTCTTTGAGAAAATCGGCCAGGGCTTTCAAATCCAGGCTGCAATTGCCCGGAATGATGGCCAAAATAGGTTTGCCACCAGGCGTGGCCCGCAGAACCACGATGGTTTTGAACACCCTGTCTGGGTCCACGCCCAGGCGACGGGCGGTCTCCTGAGCGCCCAGCTTTTCGGCGGGCAGTTCGAAAGCTGTGTAGCGCACGCGGCGAGAATCTAGCAGGCGGGTGATGTTGTTGACGACTGGCATATACCTCTTGAAGAGAGTGAAGAAAGTTTCTGGGTTTTAGAAATTTGCGTGGCGCAGGGCGCCACGCAAACACTTCAAATTCAGGCCTCTTTGACTTCGGGCTGAGGAGCTGCCTCTCGGATATAGATGGGGTTGCTGAAGATCCAGCCGCGCTTTTTGCCGAGATAATCAATGTACACCTCAACGCGATAAACACCGGGCTGGGTGGCAAGATGTGTGCAGTATTCCTGACTGGTCCAGGTCTTGATTCGCTCGCCGTTGCGCAGCAAGCGGCACTCTGTGGCCAGGGGCAGGCGCACTTGCAAGGTAACGCCATCACCCAACAGGATTTCGTCGCCCATTGAGGCGGTTGCCTCTTTTCCCTGGGCAGTGAAGCGGAAGCCGCGCGTGTCGTGGGGCAGGTCGTAGCCGACAAAATTGTGCCCGGCGCGCAAGGCGTTGAGAATCATCTGGCGGTCGGCAATCAGGTCGCCGGTCAGATCGGAATCTACGAGCAGGTGGTTGTTGATGGCCTTGAAGTGATATTCATAGGGGAACAGGGTGCGGCGCAAGGGCCCGGCGTGCATGTGCAGGGCGTGGGCATCGGAGCCGCCCACCACGGTCACTCGGCTGTTCTTCGCTGAAAGCAGCTCATCCCACTTGGCCAGAGTCTGGGGCAGGGGGCCGTGGGGCAAAAAGCGCGGGAAAAAGGCGTAGAAGACCGCGTGCAGGACGCTTTTGGAGACGGCTTTGATCTCACTCATGCCATTCCACAACTCCAGGCCATGATAGCCATGCACTTGCCAATCTACCCAGGAAAAGTCCAACTCATGGAAGGCTTTTAATTCCAGGTCGTAAGGGTGGGCAATGAAGCAGATGCCGCCTGCCCGGCGCACCTGGTCGATCAGGTTTTGGGGGTCGGAGCCGTAGGAAGCCATCTCTCGCCCGGCGCCGAAGATGAGCAGATGGTTCTTGGGCGGCTGGCGGTAGGGGTCGTGCACTTCTTCGCCGATGAGCATGAGCAGCTTGCGCGAGCCGTTTTGGTGGTATCCTTCCAGTCCACGAACATGCACGTTGTGGTCGGTGACGATGATTGCATCCAAACCAGCCGACAAAGCTGCGCGGGCCAGGTCGCTGTGAGACCCGGTTCCGTCGGAATAAGTGGTGTGCATGTGAAGATTTAGAACCAGTTCGGGCATTTTGGTTGACGATTCCTGAGGGTAAAAGGTATAATCGAACTTTGGTATGAAATGCTAGGAGGCTAAGCGTGACTAATTATCTGGACATCGCGTTGATTATAACTTCAATTGCCCTCATCGCCAGCGTGGTTTTGCAGGGTAAGGGCGTTGGTTTGGGGAATCTGACCGGTGGCGATACGGGCGGCGTTTATACCGCGCGCCGGGGCATTGAAAAGACCCTGTTCTATGTGACCATAGGACTGGCTGTTTTATTTGTCATTTTGATCCTCACGATTGTTATTTTGGGCTAACCTGCGCGGAGCGGCTGCAAGGACGCACCGATTTCCCAAGCGAAGGCAAGTGTTTAGAGGGGCGACTCGCCGCACCAGGGGAATCGCCCTTTTTCGTTATCATTGGAGCTTATGAAAAAACTTCGCTGGCAACTGCTAATTATTTTCCTGACAGGGCTGGTTGTAAGCATTTTGTTGCTTATCGAACAGCCGGAAGCACCTGCGCCAGTAGGCAGCACGCCTGAACCGGTGCGCGGTGGGGTATATACCGAGGCTTTGGTGGGCAGCCTGCAGCGGATCAACCCTTTCCTGGCGACGAACAACTCGGTTGACCGAGATTTGAGCCAACTGATCTTTAACGGGCTGGTTCGCTTTGATGCCCGCGGGGCTCCACAACCTGACCTGGCGGAGATTTGGGGCATTTCGGAAGATGGCACGCTATACAACTTCACCCTGAAGGGAGACCTTTTGTGGCATGACGGCCAGCCTTTGACCGCCGAGGACGTATTATTTACCATCGACGTGATCCGCGCAGGGGGCAGCCTGGTGCCCGAGGATTTGAAGGCTTTTTGGGAAGAGGTGGAGGCTGTCCAGTTGAGCGAGCGGGATATTCAATTCCGCCTGCCCGAGGCATTTTCTCCCTTCCTGGATTATCTGAGTTTTGGCGTTTTGCCCAAGCATCTACTGGAAGGCAAGACCGTCGACACAATGGTGGATGATCCGTTCAACCTGGCGCCGGTGGGCAGCGGAGCGTACCGCTTTGACCGGGTGCTGACTGAGGACGGCCAAATTACAGGCGTGGCTTTGATGGCGTTTGAGCAGTATTACGGCACGAAACCATACATAGAAGAGTTGGTTTTCCGCTTCTATGCGACACCCGAAGCGGCTTTGCAAGCATACCGTAACAGCGAGGTCCAGGGTATTGGAGAGATTCCCGGCGAACTGCTGGCGGAGAGCCTCTCCGAGCCGAATCTGTCTATCTACACCGCCCGGCTGCCGCGCACAGCGATGGTCTTGTTTAATGTAAAAAGCACCGATGCGCCTTTCTTGCAGGATGAAAACATCCGCAAGGCTTTGATGCTTGGGTTGAACCGGCAGGGAATGATCGACCGGATTTTGAACGGGCAAGCCATCTTGGCAGATGGCCCGATCCTTCCCGGAACCTGGGCGTTCTATGATGGCTTAGCCACCTACGAGTTTGACCGAGATGCGGCAGCGGAAATGCTGCGCAAAGCCGGTTACAGCCTGGTAAACGAGGAAGACACGGTGTTGAGTAACGAGGGTGATTATCTTCAGTTCACCCTATTGTATCCCGACACCGACCTGCACCGCCAGTTGGCCGAATATATTCAGACAAACTGGTTGGCGTTGGGCGTTCAAGCGAATTTAGAAGCCCAGCCTTATGATGAGCTGGTAACCGAACGATTGGTGGATCGGACATATCAGGCTGCGTTGGTAGAACTCAATCTTTCTGGGTCTCCTGACCCCGACCCTTACCCATTTTGGGACCAGGCCCAGGCGACAGGTGGGCAAAACTACTCGCAATGGGATAATCGCATGGCTTCTGAGTATATCGAGCAGGCTCGCGTTACCGCAGACCTGACAGAGCGAGCGAAGCTGTACCGGGGATTTCAGGTCGTTTTTCACGACGAAATGCCGGCTCTGCCGTTGTTCTACCCGGTTTACTCTTACGGGGTAGATCGTGAAATTGAGGGTGTACGGATTGGCCCCTTGTTTGATCCTAGCGACCGTTTCGCGTATATCACAGAATGGTACCTGCCGGGCCTGCAGGAGAACGCAGCCCCTGCGACCACAGAGGCTGTCCCTACTCAACCTTAATTCGGAAAATTTCTTTTCAGGAGGGAATTGGCATGATACTTGAGCATGATCTGACTTATGTGCGGCTTGCCATACCTGACCTGGAGGAATTTTTGCTATCCAAGGAGATATTCTGGCCGCTGCCTTCGGCGCCGACACAGATTGGGCAGCCAGGCCTGGAACAGTTGAGCCTGGGGTTGCTGCGGTTGAGCGTGGCACGCTTGCAGACGGAACCTGAAAACGAAGAGGCAACCCAACTCGCCGCTAAGATGGTGGACGTGCGCGGTCGCTGGCGCTCGAACTGGTCCAAGAAGGCTATGCGAGAGTTTGGCGTTCGCACAGCGCAATGGCGGCGCGCATTGGATGATTTGCGCGAACGTCCCGCTGCCTACAGCCGTGAAATCCGCTTACGGGCCATTCTGGAGCTGCTGCGCGAAGATATGCTGCCTGGTGACGAGCCCGTCGAGTACCCGGTGCTGGTAGGGTTGGACCATATTTTGCGGGGCAGCGGCGAGCCGGGGGCGTTCGTATGGGATGAAGGATTGCAGGCGGCTTTCCCCGACCCGCAGTTCTGGTTCTTGTATTGGAATTGGAAATCAGCCGAAAGCCGCCATGCCGGGTAAATTCTATACCCGTAAAGGCGACGACGGCAGTACAGGGCTGCTGGGCGAGGGCCGGGTGGCGAAGAGCGACCTGCGCATGGAAGCGCTCGGCAGCCTGGATGAAACTACGGCTGCTTTGGGAGTGGCCCGCTCTTTGTGCCAATCGGCTGGCGCAAGCGAAACGCTCGTGCAAATTCAGCGGCATTTGTATGGCATTATGGGCGAAGCCGCAGCCACAGACGAGAACGCTGCAACATTCCGCACGGTGGGCAGACAGCAGGTGGAATGGTTGGAGCAACAAACAGACGCCCTGACGGAGCTGGTCGAGGTGCCGCGCGAATTTATTGTGCCCGGCGACAGCCCGGCAGGCGCGGCAGTGGATTTGGCTCGGACCATTTGCCGTAGGGCCGAGCGGCGCATGGTGGAACTGGCAGAGCGTGGCGACGTTCATAATCCTGCCTTGCTTCATTATCTGAACCGTTTGTCTTCTTATTGCTTTGTGCTGGAATTGCTAGAGAATAAAATCGCGGGCAGCGGGCAGCCCACCCTGGCCCGCAAGTAAGCGCATCCCATTTTCAACGAATCAAGAGGAATATTATGACTGGGACGATTCTTAACGTAATTACTGTATTAATTGGGACGGCGTTGGGTGTCCTTTTGGGCGGGCGACTGCCGGAAAAGCTCAAGCAAACCGTGGTGGCGGGGTTAGGCCTGTTCACGTTTGCCATTGGCATCCAGATGTTCCTCAAGACCGGAAACGCGTTGGTGGTGTTGGGCAGCCTGGTGGTGGGCGCGCTGCTGGGAGAGTGGTGGAAGATTGAGGAAGGGCTGGCGGCAGTGGGGGCATGGTTGGAGGCGCGCTTCAACAAAAATGGGTCAGCAGAACAACAGGCTGCGGGCAGCCAGGAACGGTTTGTGCGCGGTTTCTTGACCGCTTCTTTATTGTTTTGTGTCGGGCCTATGACGATTTTAGGCGCGATCCAGGACGGTATGACGGGTGATTTTCAGTTGCTGGCGATCAAATCGGTGTTGGATGGTTTCGCGGCGCTGGCCTTCTCGTCCAGCCTGGGCATTGGGGTGGGGTTCTCCGCATTAACCGTGTTGATCTATCAAGGGGGCATTAGCCTGCTGGCGGAACAGGTCAAGTCGGTGATGAACGACACGATGATGGCGGAGATGACTGCCACGGGCGGCGTGATCCTGTTGGGATTGGCCCTGAGCAGCCTGCTGGAGGTGCGGAAAATCCGCACGGGTAGTTTCCTGCCCGCGTTGGTGGTTGCGCCTTTGTTGGTGGCGCTCATCGCCTGGATTGGCCCGCTGCTGCCGTAGAACCTTGCGCACAGAGGTAAAAATAACCGAAATTTATGTCCTGGCAGGTGCGAAGCACCTGCCAGGACATAAATTAAGGGATGGTTGCTCAACCTGAACGAGCGGGTACGCCTTAGGGAATTTTAACCAGGGCTGCCTGGATGCGAATCTCCAATTCGGCGGCGGCGTAGGGACCTTCACCGTTGACCAGGAAGTAGGGCGTGCCGTTGATGCCACGCTCTTGTCCGGTTGCCAGGTCATCCTGCACCTGCTGGGCGTATTTGTCACTGATGAAACAATCGCGGAAGGCAGTCATGTCCAGCTTGATCTGGCTGGCAAAGCGCTCGAGGTTGGCATCGGACAAAGCGCCCGAGTTTTCTGCGCTCTGATTGAGGTAAATTTTCTCTTTGAATTCCCAGAATTTATTCTGGTCGGCGGCACAGTAAGCGGCTTTGGCTGATTGGATGGACTCGGGACCCAAGAAGCTGAACGGAATGAAGGTGAATTGGACATTGCCAGAGGCGACATACTTTTCTATGAGGGCCGGCTCCGAATCCAGGGCGAACCGCGCGCACCAGGGGCATTGAAAATCGGAATACTCCTCGACCAGGATAGGCGCATTGGGATCGCCAATGGAATTGCGGTTGGCTTGAGGATATTTTTCTTCGGGTTGCAAGAAATTCGGCAAGACCAACAGCGCGACAATTGCCAGGGCTACTACGATTGTAGACCCGATGAGAAGCTTCCGGTTGGGAGCGGAAGAGGTCTTAACCGGTTTTTTTGTCCGATAACGTTTGGGCATTGAAGCTCCTCTATGCTTTGAGAGCGTGAAACTGCTCAGAGGTTGAAGAAAGTTCCCAAATTTGAGGTGCATGTGGGGTGCGAAGCACTCCATATGTACCTCAAATTTGGCTCTTTTCCGCCTCTGGCTGAGTAGTTATGAGAGCGTTAGTATACCATGTAGACCAACGCAGTGAAAATTGCGGATTTCACCACGCCAAATTCTCAGTGAACCAAAATAGGTCAGTAAGGGTGGACAAACACTGGAAAGCGTTCGCCGGTCAAGCGGAAACCAACCTTTTGGTATAGGGCCAGGGAGGCGTAGTTTGTATCCTGCGTGTTGAGCGTGACTCCCCAGGTGCCTTGCAAATTGATGAAATGTTCGAGTAGTTCTTGCAGCAGGCGGTACCCGATGCGGCGGTGCTGGAAGGCAGGTGATACCGCCAGGCGGGCCAGGTGGGCTGAAAAACCACTCAAGGCGCTCATCTGGTAACCGACGATTTGATCATCCAGCAGGGCAACTGTCTTGTGCGTGCTTTTTTCATAGGCACGGGTGATGTCATCTTCTGACATGCGCCAGATGGACTCGAAGGCGAGATTGTCCACCGCAACGACGGCGGGCAAATCGGGAGTGTGCATCTCACGGACGACAAGCCCGTCGCCAAGCTGCAGCACGGCAGGCGGGGGGTCATCATAGGCCAGGACGACGATGTCCTGGTGGTGGGTGAAGCGGTTAGCCAGCAGCATGTCGGTATACCAGTCTTGCAAACTGAGCGAGACCAGGGTTGGTTTGACTGGGGCTGCCGAAAGTGTGGACAGCGCGCGCTCGAAGAGCATGTTCCAGGCCCAGGCCGGCGATAGGTTGCCCCCGGCGGCAAAGATGCGCACCCAGCCCACCTCTTGCGGCTCGGCAGGGCAGCTGAGAATGGCTTGCACCTCGTGATTTTTCTCGAGAATCACAAATGGCTGGCGGCCCAGCCATTCAAGCGGTTCGCGCCAGTCGAGGTGGCGATGGGAGTAAGCGGTGTTATTTAGAAACCTGGAGAGCAGCAGCCGGTCCTCAGGATGGGCAGGGCGCAGACCATAAGGAGAAGGTGTTGGGCTCATTCCTTGCGGCGCAGCATATCCAGGGGCGTTTTGAGCAGCTTTTTCAGTAAGCGGTCCTTGAAGCTCAAGCGCGGTTTGTTTTCCAAAGCCGCATCCATGCTGGCCAGGGCTTGCAGTTGTTTGCCGGTTCGCAGTTGCAGGTTGGTGATGCTTTCTAGCACGATGGCTCGGAATTCTTTCTCGCCGGCTTGTTTGAGCAACTCGGAGGAATGCCCATACCATTCCAGGGCTTCTTCGGGTCGATTCAAGGCTTCTAGGGCGGCGGCCTGGTTGGCACAGGCTATGCCCTGGCGCTTTGAGTCGCCGGCAGCAGCGAAGACGGTTTCGGTACCGGTGGCGGCTTGCAGCGCTCCGGCTGCGTCTCCAGCTTTCAGCAAGGCAACACTGCGGTTGTTGGCGGATTCGGCGGCGCCCAGCACGTCACCGGCAGAGGTGAAGCCTGCCGCGGCGCGTTCAAAGGCTGCTGCGGCTTCAGAATACCGCCCGGCTCGAAAGGCCGTCTGGCCTTCTTTATCCAACTGTTGCGGGGTGAGCGTTTCGTTCATTAGAAGGTAATCTCGAGCAAGCCTTCGGCAACGGCGCGCAACTTTTCCACATTCAATTCGCTCAGACGGCGGGCCAGCTCCAGGTAGGGGCGGTTGACCGGCTGGGTGACGAAATGCTGCGCATCGGGTTCCAGGTCGAGGAATTTTTGGATGGTTTCTTGCTGGTTGCGCCATTTGCCAATGGGGCCGTGCTGGTCGAAGCATGTGCTGAGCGGGATGTTCAGCGCCAAGCAGATGGCTTCCAGGTCGGGCGTGGGAATTCCGGCGGCGCCCAGCTCGTACTGTTTGAGGGTGTCTTCGGGAAGCCCTGTGTTTTCGGCAAATTCGGTCAGCGAGAGTTTGGCGTTGGTGCGGGCCAGGCGAAGGGAAGCGCCAATCACACGGTTGCGGAGCATGACCATGCGATCGCGTTCTTCAAGCATGGGGCCAGATGTGGTCGTCGAGAGGGCCTGCTTGCCCCAAAAGTGATCGAGGGGAACGTTCAGATACAGCGAGAGCAGTTCCAATTGAGGCAGAGAGGGCGATTCCTGGCCTGTTTCGTAGGCCTGGAATTTCTCGGGTGGCACGCCCAACGCTTCGGCGCACTCTTCGATTGTGCGGCGGGCTGCTCGGCGGCTGTCCAAAATGAGAATTCCCAGTTTGCGCTTGCGGATTTGTGTGATTTGGCGCAGATTGCTCATTTTTTGACCCCTTTCATTAGCGGCGGCGGTTACCGAGGATGTCGGCAAGGTTGGCGCCGAAGACTTCGGGCCCTAGCTTGAAGCCAGAGGCTTCGAGGCGCGGTGTGAACAGCGGGCGAATGCCGGTGGGTTTCAAATCACCGAGCACTTTGCCGTCTTGCGCCACGCCTGTTTGTTCAAACTTGAAGATATCGGTCAACACTACGGTGTCGCCTTCCATACCGGCAACTTCGGTGATGGCGGTGACCCTGCGGCTGCCATCCTTCAAGCGGGTTTGCTGGACGATGAGATCGATGGCTGAGGCAATTTGCTCGCGCAGAACCTTGATAGGCAAGTCCATGCCGGACATCAAGCTCATAGTTTCGAGGCGGGAGAGGGCATCGCGGGGGGTGTTGGCGTGCAGGGTGGTGAGCGAGCCGTCGTGACCGGTGTTCATGGCCTGGAGCATGTCGAGAGCTTCGCCGCCGCGACATTCGCCGACGATGATGCGGTCGGGGCGCATGCGCAGCGAGTTCTTGACCAGTTCACGAATGGTGACGCCGTGACGGCCTTCGGAGTTGGCTGATTTGGTCTCCAGGCGCAGGACGTGCTCCTGGAGGAGTTTCAATTCGGCGGCATCCTCAATGGTCACGATACGCTCGTCCTCGGGGATAAAGCTGGACAGCACGTTCAACAAGGTGGTTTTACCAGAACCGGTGCCGCCCGAAATGATGATATTCAAGCGCGAGATGACACAGGCGCGAATGAAATCGGCCATGTTTTGGGTCAGCGTGCCGTATTGAATGAGCTGCTGCACGCTGAGTTTGTTCTTTTGGAACTTGCGGATGGTGATGGAGGGGCCGTCGATGGCGCAGGGGGCAATGACGGCATTGACACGCGAACCATCGGGAAGGCGGGCGTCGACGGTGGGGCTGTCTGCGTCAATCCGGCGACCCAGTGGCAGGATGATCTTCTCAATGATGCGAACCACCGCCGGGTCATCTTCAAAGGTGACATTCGTCTTGGTCAGTTTGCCTTTGCGCTCGACGTAAATGCTTTTGGGGCCATTGACCATGATTTCGGTGATATCGGGGTCGTCGAGCAATGGTTGCAGCGGGCCGAAGCCCAGCAGCTCGTCCAGAATGTCGTGGAAGAGCTGGTCGCGGATGGTGTTGGGCAGTTGCACCCGCGTGTTTTGATAGGCCTGCAAGAGCAGTTGGCTGACAGCTTTACGGCGATCATCGCCCTGAATCGCCTGCCCTTCCATTTCGCGCGATACCTGACCCATCAGGAAATCGCGCAGTTTGTTCATCTCAGCCTGTCGCGGACCTAATCCGGGGTTATTCATAGTTCACCTATTCTGCCTTTATCTCATCCGCAGGAATCACCCAGACGATTTGCTCGAGGTTGAGGGAGAGGAAAGCAAATTGGTGCATAACCTCTCCCGAATCGTCCAGGATTTGGCCGTCGGTGAGGGCTACGAACTTCTGAGACATGTTCAGTTCATCGATGATCCGCTCGGACGGGCGCACGTGCAGCGTGCCTTGAATGCGTTGGCGCGAAGTTTGCACGATGACCGAGACCGGTCGTTTGGAGATGACCTGAGTGAAAATTTTGCCTTTATCGTCGTATTGCGTAACCATTATGAGACCCTTTCGTTAGATTCCTTTTCAAGCGGCGGCATTAAGTAGCCCAGGCCTGAGCGGGTAACAATATGCTGGGGGCTGTGGGGATTATCCTCGAGCTTTTGGCGCAGGCGGGCAATGCTGACCCACAATATTTCCTTGTCGTCGCGGTACTGGCTGCCCCACACAGCGGTGAGCAGTTCCTCAGCCGAGAGGACGTGACCCACATGGTGGGCAAACTGAATGAGAAGGCGATATTCAGTGGCTGAAAGGAAGACGGGTTTGTCATCCTTCCAGACCTCTGCCCGGGCGAAGTCGATTTTCAGATTTTCGTGGGTGAAGAAGCGGTTTTGGGTGGCGCCCTCGGCGTTTTGTGCGCGGCGCAGCACCGCCCGCACGCGGGCAATTAATTCGGTTGCGGAGAAAGGTTTGACGACGTAGTCATCGGCGCCGACGTTCAACCCCCGCACTCGATCCTGCTCTTCGCCTTTGGCTGTGAGCATGATGATGGGTACGCTGGAGAACTGGCGAATGCGCTCGCAGGTGGTGAATCCGTCCAGGCGCGGCATCATCACATCCAGGATAATCAGGTCGGGGGCGTGGCTGGAGACCAATTCCAGGGCCTCTTCTCCATTGCTGGCGGTCGTGACCACATACCCCGCGGCTTCAAGATTCACTTTTACCAGGTGTAAGTAACGGGCTTCATCGTCTACAACAAGAATATGCGTTGCCATCCGTCATTCCTCCAATTCCTTCGTGATGCCTGTCCTTTCTTGCAATTTGGGCAGCCAGATGTGGAACGTCGTACCTTCACCAACTTCTGATGATACCGATATTCGCCCACGGTGGGCCAGGATAATCTTTTTACAGATGAACAATCCCAGGCCTGTGCCATGAATGGTGGGCGAGTTGTCGGGATTGCGGAAGAAGCGCTCGAACAAATAAGGAAGATAGCGCAGCGGAATGCCGGGGCCTGAATCTTCGATTTCGATCAAGAATCCAGCTTGTTCTGGTTTAATTCTAACCGAAACATCGCAGCCATGCGCATACTTAATGGCGTTGGTGAACAGGTTTTCAAAGACCTGGCGCAGTCGCTTGGGGTCCCCCTGGATGGCCGAAGGCGGGCCTTCGGTGGCCAATTGGATCTTAAACCCGGGCTCCTGAATGGTACAGCGCTCTGCGGCGGCTTTGATGATGAGATCGAGGCGAGCGGCTTGAAAATCCATCTTGAGCGTGCCGCTTTGCAGGCGGGCTGAGTCCAACAAGTTCTCGATCAATTCCTGCAAGCGGTCGGTTTCCTGGTCGATGATGCGGAGGAATTCCAGTTGGGTTTCCGGTTCCCAGGTGGTATCGGCGCGCAGGAGGGTGGTCGAATAACCTTTGATGAAGCCCAGCGGCGTGCGCAGTTCGTGAGTGATGGTGGAGATGAAATCTTCTTGCAGGCGAGTTTCGGCGCTTTGGGCTTCCAGGTTTTCATAAGCACGCTGCAGGTTTTGATATTCCACCAGCAGGCCAATTTGCTGGGTGATGAATTCAGCCAGCTTAATGTATTGCGGGCTGAAGGGCGGCCCGCCAAAGCGGATGAAGATGACAGCGCCCAGGTGCCGCTCGCCCACCGTCAGAGGAATACCCAGGAGATAGGGTCGCTTCAAGCGATCAGATGCCTGGGCATTATCGGGTTCGCGCACAGCGGTTTGGGGGTGATCCACAATCCAGTTGGCAAAGCTTTCGCCCCAGGCAATGTCGGCTTCGGCGGCCCGCCCGCGGCCCACGGCACGCGCATACATTACTTCTAAATGGTGGGTGATGGGGTCTGAAATATACACAGCCAGATTATCGAAGATGATGATCTGACGGATGGTTGGGATAATCTCATTTAGCGCTTCGTTCCAATCCGAGGTGCGCGTCACAATCTGGCTGATCTGGTAGAGATGGTCAGTGGTGACGGCGATGGTGGTTGGATCGAGGACGGTCATGCGCTTTCTCCTTGACCCTTTGCCTCGGCGCGAGCTGACGGCTCTTGATGGATGCGCAGTAAGAAGCTAAAGCGGCTGCCTTTGTTCAACTCAGAATGGACGTGGATGACGGAGCCATGAGCCTCGACGATGCGGCGAGCCAAAGCCAGCCCCAGGCCCGTTCCTCCCGCTTTGCGCGTAGAGCTTCCATCCAATTGATAGAAGGGCTCAAAAATCTGCTCGATCTGTTCCGCGGGGATGCCAATTCCCGAATCGGTGACTTGCAGTTTGATGAAACTTCCGTCCACCTCGGCTTTCAAGCGCACTTCTCCGCCGGGCGGGGTGAACTTGAAGGCATTGTCGATCAATTGCATGAGCACCCAGGTGATTTTCTCAAAATCCGCATCTACCAGAATGCCTTCTTTGGTTTCTTCTACGGTGAAGGTAATTTTTTGTTCTTTGGCCCGGTTCAGGTTGCGTTTTTCGACTGAAGCGCAGATCTCGCGGAGATTGGTGGCCTGGATGTGCAGGTAGATTTGGTCCTTCTCGCTCACCGAGAAGAGGATTAAATCTTCAATCAGGTGGCCCAGACGCTCGGCTGAACGCTGGACGATGCCGAGGATATTGCGCTGCTGTTCGTTGAGCTGGCCGAAATCCCCATTGCACAGCAGTTCAAGGTAGCCGTTGAGGTGGGTGAGGGGTGTGCGCAGCTCGTGGGAGATGTTGGCCACCAGGTTGGACTTGAGTTCGTTGAGCGTAGAAAGCTGCTCGAGGGCGGTTTCCAGGTCGGCGGTGCGCTCTTTGACGCGCTCTTCTAGCTGTTGGTTGGCTTCGGTGAGGGCTGAGCGGAACTGGATCCACAACTCTGTGATGGCTTTGTCACGCTCCCGGCGAGTGATGATGCCCAGGTCAATGAGGATGTCACCCAACACAGGTGGCTGTTCGCTGTGGCGGAGCTGCTCCTGGTATTCCAGGGCGCGCTGCAGGTCCTCGGCGGTGATCTGGCCCTTTTCAACCAGGTAGTCGCCGAGCCGAGGAACCAGGGCCTCGGGGGTTAAGGCCAGGGGATTCGTTCTGCCAAGTGGGATGGTGTTTTGATTGGACATGGTCACCAATTCTTCGCTTTCCAAACCCATTCGCCGGCAAACATGGTTGCCAACGGGGTAATGCTGTGCAGTTCCTGCGGTGGGAGATCAAAGGGGGAGACCGGTAAGACGATGAGATCGGCGAGGAAGCCAGGAGCCAGGCGGGCGAGTTCGTTCTCGCGGCCGGCGGCAAAGGCGGCTCCTGTCGTGTAGCCATGTAGGGCGTTCTCCAAAGCCAGCCGTTGGGTAGGGTACCAGCCTTCAGGGTTTGGAGAACCGTCGCTGCGGCGGCGCGTGACGGCGGCGTGCAATCCCCAGAAGGGGTTGGGCGATTCGACGGGGGCGTCGGAGCCAAAGGCAAGGTGAGCGCCGCTTTCCATCAGGGTGCGGAAGGGGTAGGCTCCGGCAGAGCGCGAACCCCAGAAGCGGTCGGCAATGTGCATATCGGAGGTGGCGTGGATGGGCTGGACAGAAGCAATCACGCCCAGTTCGGCCAGGCGGTTGTAGTCTTGAGGATGGAGCACCTGCACATGCTCGATGCGGTGGCGCAGCGCGGGCAGGCCTTGCTGCTGCTCATGCTCGCGCAGGTGGGCATAGGCCAGGAGGACTTCGTGGTTGGCACGGTCGCCGATGGCATGGATGGCCAAACTCAAGCCGCCCGCGGCAGCCTGGCGGCCTGCCTCGAAGATGGTTTCATTATCCAACAACAGCATGCCGGTGTTGTTGGGGCTGCCTTCGTAGGGTTGAAGCATTGCGGCGGTTTGAGGGCCTAAGGCGCCATCGGCAAAGAGCTTGACCGAGCCGATGGTCAGTTGATGGCTGCCAAAACCGGAGCGCAAGCCCAATTGCACCGCCAGGGGCAGGTTCTCGTGGGGAATGCTTTTGACCACCCGCAGGCGCAGCTCGGCGTTTTGATCTAGAATTTGCAGGGCCGAAAAACAGCGCGCGCCATCATAATCATGAACACCGGTGAGACCCATCTGCCACAAGCGGGGCAGAGCCTCACGGATAGCCTGGGCGGTTGTGGCAACGGTGGGGGCGGGGATCAGATCGCCAACCAATTGCATGGCCGATTCCAGCAGGATGCCGGTGGGGCGGCCTTGACCGTCACGGACAATCTGGCCGCCTTCGGGGTCAGGCGTGCTGGCAGTGATGCCGGCCAGGCGCAGAGCTGCGCTGTTGGCCCAGGAAGCGTGCAGCGATTTGGCGGTCAGGTAAACCGGGTGATCCGGCGCTACGGCGTCCAGGTCGGCGGCCGAGCCAAAGCCCTCGGGCCAGACGTTTTGGTTCCAACCGTGCCCACGAATCCATTGCCCGGGGGCGGTGGTTAGGGCGCGTTCAGCCACCCGGCGCAGACACTCGGCGCGGGAGGCGGTTTCGGCGTCGATCATTTGCAGGCTGAAGGCGTAATGCTCGAGGTGCAGGTGCGAGTCGGTCAGCCCGGGCCAAATGGTGAGGCCGTGCATGTCTTCACAGGTGGCGCGCTCAGAGAACTCAGCCAGCAACTCCTGGCTGCTGCCAACGGCAAGAATGCGGCCGTGGTCAATGGCGATGGCCGTTGCGACCGGCTGATCGGGGTTGAGGGTGTGGATGTGGGCATTGTGGAGCAGACGCATCGGTTAATTAACCTTCCTTAACTATTCTACTCATTAATGCTTCAAGTTCCTCATCAGAAAAGTAGTAAATGGTCAGCGAGCCGCCTTTTTTCCCGTGGTGCAAGGCCACCCGGGTACCCAGATAGCCGCGCAGGCGGTCTTCGATGGCGGAAATCTCGGCGGGCCGCTCAGCTTTGACGCGGCGGGGTGGGCGTTCTCCATTCAACATGCGCACCAGCTCTTCAGTGCGGCGGACGCTCATTTCTAGCTTGAGGACGGTTTCGAGGGTGGAAGGCTGGGCCTGGGGGTGGTTGAGCCCCAGCAGCGCGCGCGCGTGGCCTTCGCTGATTTTGCCGTCGCGCAAGGCTTGTTTGACTTCGTCGGACAGGTCCAGGAGGCGCAGTGTGTTGGTAATGGTGGGGCGGCTTTTGCCCATGCGGGCGGCGATGTCCTCATGCGGCAGACCGAATTCGTCCTGCAAGCGGTGATAGGCTTCGGCTAACTCCAGCGGGCCAAGGTTGGTACGCTGGATGTTTTCGACCAGGGCAATTTCCAGGCGCTCTTGTTCGCCAACCGGGCGAATGATGGCGGGGACAAAGGACAGCCCGGCCATCTGGGCGGCGCGCCAGCGGCGTTCGCCGGCGATGAGGGTATAGTTCTCGTTGCCGGGATAGCTGGTGAGCACCAGCGGCTGGAGGACGCCATGCACGCGGATGGACTCGGCCAGGCTCTCCAGTTCGGCGGAGTCAAATTCGGTGCGCGGCTGGCTGGGGTTGGGCGAAATGCGCTCCACCGCTACCTGCGTCAAGCCGTTTTCGAGCGGTTCCTCGTCACCGGGGATGAGTGCTCCTAAGCCCTTTCCTAACCCACCTTTGCGCGCCATATCCATAGCTCCGGTTAATTGAATTGGGGAATGTGAACGCCGTCTCCGGCAAGCACCTCTCGGGCCAGCGCTTCGTAGGCTTTTGCAGCCAGTGACTCGGGGGCGTAAAGGGAGATGGGTTTGCCGTAAGAAGGCGCTTCGGCCAGGCGGATGGAGCGGGGAATGACCGCTTCGAAGACCTGGTCGGGGAAGTGCCGGCGAACCTCACCGACCACGTCGGTGGCCAGGCGGGTGCGCCCGTCATACATGGTGAGAATGACACCGCGAACACGCAGATCGGGGTAGAGCGAAGTGCGTACGCGCTGGATGGTTTGGGTGAGCTGACCGAGACCTTCCAGGGCCAGGTACTCGCACTGGACGGGGATGATGACGCCGTGGGCGGCAGCCACCAGACCGTTGACGGTGAGAAGGCCCAGGGAGGGCGGGCAGTCGATAAGAATATAATCGTAGCGATCGTGCAGGGTGCGCACGGCATCGCGCAGGCGGGTTTCGCGGCTGGACACATCCACCAGCTCAATTTCGGCTCCAGCCAGGGCTTGCGAGGAGGGCAGCAGAGAAATCTTCAGCCGCGGGTTGTGGAGGATTTGCGGGCCGGGTTGAGCTGCGCCGATGAGGACATCATAGGTGCCGTGGCGGACGGTGTTTTTATCTACACCCAGAGAGGAGGTGGCATTGGCTTGCGGGTCCAGGTCAATGAGCAGGACTCTTTGCCCAAAGTAGCCCAGGTAAGCACCTAGATTGATGGCCGAGGTCGTCTTGCCGACGCCTCCCTTTTGATTGACGAGGGTGTAGATGCGTGTCATAAGCTCAGTTTCTTTCGATCACTTCTACCAGGCAGGATTGGATTTCGTCAGCGGTGGGAATGCTTTGCAGGCCGCGGCGGGAGACGCCATAGGCAGCCAGATGGGTGGCAAAGCGGCCCGCTTCCCAGGGGTCGCGGGTGGCGTACAGGCGGGTAAGGAACGCAGCGGCGAAGATGTCGCCGGCGCCAACCGAATCGACTTCTTTCATTGCCGGGGGCTTAAAGCGGCGCACATCGCCGTTCCAGTAAACGCGGGCGCCCTCGGCGCCTTCGGTGACTGCCAGCACCCGGACAGAGGCGGCAAATTCATCCACGATCTGCTCGTTGCGCTGCACGTCTTCGATACTGATAATCGCCGCTCCGGCGCGCTCAAGCACAAAGGAGGATTCGGCCCACTCGCTGAAGCGGGTGCGCCCGTCTTCGTCCCAAGAACGCATCCAACCCTGGGGGGTGAGGCCGATGAGGGCGGTGGGGAAGGCGCGCACCAGGTTGGGGTCTACTTCGTTGGCTACCGGGGCCAGGTGAATGATGGGGGCGCTGCGCCATGTTTCGGGGATGGATGAGAGATCCAGTTGCGGGGCCTGCTGGCGTAGATAAAGCACGCGGCCTTGATCGGTGTAGGTGATCTCGTAAGTGGTGGTGGTGGGCGAGTTGAGTCCAGCGATGGGGATTTCTTCCAGGATAGAGGCATCTACGCAATGATTACACGCCGTGACGATGCCTACTCGCAAGCCTAAGGCCTTGGCCGTGAGGCTGGAAAAGGAGGCGGTGCCGCCCATGGTGGGGCCGTTGGCGGTCAGGTCCTGGGTAATGTGACCGATAATCAGGTAATCGACAGGTTCGAGCGGAGCTAAACGATACATGCCTTCATTATACCTGATCGCCGGGCGGAGAGGATGAAGCGCTCAGGCCGTTGTCGGCTTGTTCGTTGGGCAAGTTGCGCAGCGCATCGTCAAGGGTCATGTTATCACGGCGCATGCCCGGAGTCGGAGTGCCGCAAAAGGGGCACAGGTTCCAGGCCAGTTCCATTGGCTTACCGCATTGGTGACAGGGTTTCTTCAGGCGCGTGTAGCAGCCGGGGCAGGCCACCCATTCGTCGCGAACGCGCCGCCCGCAGCCGGGGCACAGCGCGGAGTCTTCGATGGATTGGAGCAGAGCTTCTTCTTCAAGAGTCTGTTGGAATTCCTCCTCCAGGGTGCGCGCCGGGCGAAGAATATAATAGACCAGCATGCCCGGCAGAAAGAGCACGGCAACGACCAGCACCGCCAGAATGCGCACGAGGGGATCGCGCGCCCGGCGGCGAATGTCGCGGTAGGTCCAGAAGATGAGGCTGAGCCACAGCGCAGCCGTGAAGGCGGCTGCAAAACCGGCAGCCACAACAATGAGATTACTCAGGGTAGAAGGGTCTAATACCATAATTTGCTGCTCCGCTGGAAAAATTATAGCATGGAAGGCGTAAACGGACGGGGAAATGAGGAAGGTGAGGGATAACGTGAGGGCAATTCATGAATTGCCCTTACGTTATCCCTTGAATTCGGTAACTACCCAAACCTTGGTGAGGGGATGCGTTGCAATAATCGAACCAATTTTCTAAAACGATTGACTTAATAGAATGATTGTTCTATAATAGTGACGTATCACCCATCCAGTAGAACATATTTGGAGGAAACCCATGAACCGCTCCTTCTCCCAACGCTTATCCTATCTGCTGCGCAGAGTTGACCCCGGCATCGCCTTTGTCCTTCTCATCCTGGGCGCGCTGGCAGCCTTTGAGATGTTCAACTACTCCACCACCGAGCACGCTCTGCGTGACCTGCTCGGCGACTTGCAGTTCGGCGGGATGCGCTGGGCCACCATCCTCACCCTGGCCTTCTGCGGCATCGACTTCGCCGGCATCGCTCGCCTGTTCACCCCCGAGCAGGGTATGGACGAGCCCAAAGAAGTCTGGTATCTCTTCGGCGCGTGGATACTGGCGGCAACCATGAACGCGGTGCTGACCTGGTGGGGCGTTTCGATGGCGATCACCAACCACCAAGTGCAAAGCGCTTCGGTCATCGACCCCAAGCTGATCTCCACGGTGGTGCCGATCTTTGTGGCCTTGATGGTGTGGGTGATCCGCATCCTGATCATCGGCACACTGTCGTTAGCCATGGACCGGGTGCTGCACGTGGGCGCTCGCGCTCGGGTGCGCCCGCTCAACCCCCGGCCCCAACCTTCTCTGCCCCAGCAGATGCCCGTGCGCCAGTTGAACAACAACCCCGGCATCAACACCTCGCGGACAATGCCGCGGGCAGCGGCG